>CAMDFY010000062.1 GCA_945897705.1 Bifidobacterium breve
CCTTCGATGGACCGAAGCAGGCGATTCCAGCGGCGCGGACGGCATCGGCGACGCCGAGAGCCAGTGGCACCTCGGGACCGATCACCACCAGGTCGGCGCGTATGCGGGCCGCGAGTGCGGTGACGTCATCAGCAGAGGTGACGTCGACGTCGAATTGCTCGGCGACCGTCGCCGTGCCCGCGTTCCCCGGCGCGATCGCGAGGTAGTCGACGCCGGGGTCCTTGCGCAATCCGAGCAACAGGGCGTGTTCGCGGGCACCGGATCCGATCACAAGGACGCGCACGGCGACCACCCTAATCGGTTAATCCGTTGACTTGTCGTTGCCGTGCATCTTCACCGCATCCCCGGCGTTGGCCTTCTTGTCAGGGGACTTTCCCGCCGCAGCAGCCTTGCGGCGTTTGGCAGCGACCCGTTCCACGACGCCGTTGAAGCCCGAACCGAGCGGGAAGCCGACGTAGTGGGTGATGAACAACGCCATCTCCCGCAATTCCTCGCCAGTCATCTCCCCGTTTTCGAGGGCCGCGTTGACCTGGATCTCGGCCAGATCCTGCAGGCCGAGTGCGGTCACCACCGACAGCGTCATGATCCGCTTGTCCCGCATGGACAGCCCAGGTCGGCTCCAGATGTCGCCGAACAGGTGGTCGACGGTCAGTGCGAAGAAATCGCCGGGCATATCCGGCATCTCCCAGGCGTAGACCTCGTTCATCTTCGCAAGTCCCTTGCGCCGCAATTCGTCCATGTCCTACTCCTTCTCGGTTCGAGCCGATCGCGCGTGCGGCACACCGAGTCCGGTGGCCAGGTTGCGCAGCGCCACTTCGGCGAGTGGCAGATCGACGCCGACCGACTCCCCGAGCGCCAGCGCCAGACTCAGATCCTTCTCTCCCAGACCGCGGGTGTGGGTGAAGGTGTCGTAGAGCCAGTGTCCCGGCTCGAGTTCACCGGTGTTGTCGCGCACCATGATTGCTCCCGGGCCGCCGGTCAGCGCATCGGTGTGCCGGACCACTCGACCGAGTGCCTGTAGGTCCAGGCCCGCGGCCTCGGCCAGCGTCATCGCCTCGCAGGCGGAGGCGAATGCGGTGAAGGTCAGCATGTTGCGCGCCAACTTCATCCGCGTTCCCGCCCCGGCCTCGCCGGCATGGATCACCAACGACGCCCACTGCTTGAAGATCGGCTTGACGCGCTCGTAGATCTCGCGGGGCGCGCCGACCATCGTCGCCAACTCACCCGTGGCGGCAGCACCCGCTCCCCCGCTCACGGGAGCGTCGATGATGTGCACGCCGCGCGGTGCGAGTTCGGCGGCGAGTTCGGCGGCGGTGGCGTCGCCGATGGTGGAATGGATCGCGATCACCGTGCCCCGCGCGGCGTGGACAGCCAGATCGGCCACCACCTCGCGAACCTGCGCGTCGTTGAGCACGGTGACGCTGATGATGTCGGCCGCGGCGACATCAGCGAGGTTGCCGGCCACGCTTGCGCCGGTGTCGGCGAACGGCACCATGACCTCGTCGCGGACATCGAAGACCACCAGGCCGCCCGGCCACCCGGCTAGCCGCATCGCCATCGGCGCGCCCATACTGCCCAGCCCGATGTAACCGAGCCTCGGAACGGTCGTCGAATCAGTCATTGCCGGACTCCTCCTACGACCGGATGATCTGGCCGCCGTCGACGTTGAAAATCTGCCCGGTGATCCAGCTGGCCTGATCGGAGAGCAGAAACAGACACATGCCGACCAAATCCTCGGGCTGACCCATCCGGCTCAGCGGAATGTTCTTGACGATATCTGCCACCATCTCCTGCGGAGTGGTGGTTCGGTTGGCTTCGGTGTCGATCGGGCCGGGCGCGATGGCGTTGATCCGAATGTTCATGCCACCCAGCTCGCGAGAGAGCTGCTGGGTGAGACCGTTGATGCCGACTTTGGCCAGTCCGTAGTAGTTGGCGTAGAGCCAGGCCGCGGTCGAGGACTGGTTGACGATCGCACCACCGCCGCGCTTGGCCATCTTGCGGTATACCGCCCGGGTGCATAGCAGCGCGCCGTCGAGGTTCACGCTCATGAACTTCTTGTAGTAGTCCCAGTCCACGGTGACGAGGAAGTCCAGCTTCATGCCGCCGAAGATCGCGGCATTGTTGACCAGAAAGTCGATCCCGCCGTACTCGGCAAGGGTGCGATCAGCCATCGCCTTGGCCGACTCGGGATCAGATACGTCGACGGGTACCGCGATGGCGGTACCGCCCTCGGCGATGATCCCGGCCGCCACCCGGTCGGCGCCCTCGACGTTGATATCGGCCACCACCACCGCCGCCCCGGAGCGGGCCAGCGCTTCGGCATAGGCCTGGCCGATACCGCCGCCGGATCCGGTGACGATCGCGACCTTCTCGTCGAACTGTCCCATCGTTGCTCCTTCGTGAGCTCAACCAGACTGCTGTGATCAGACCGCGGTGGCAATGACTTTCAGCTCGAGATACTCCTCGAAGCCGGCCACGCCCATCTCCCGGCCCACACCGGACTGCTTGTAGCCGCCGAACGGGACGTCTGCGGAATACCAGACCCCGCCGTTGACGTTGACGGTGCCGACTCGCAGCCGGTTGGCTGCCGCTTGCGCGCGCTGGGGGTCGGCACTGAACACCGTGGCCGACAGCCCGTACGGCGAGTCGTTGGCGATGCGGATCGCATCGTCGTCGCCGTCGTGCGCGATCACCGTCAGCACCGGGCCGAAGATCTCCTCGCGGGCAACTCGTGCGTCATTGGTGAGCCCGGCAATCACCGTGGGCTCGATGAAGAAACCACGATCCCGATCGGCGGGCCGGCCGCCGCCGCAGGCGAACGTGCCGCCTTCGGCAAGCGCCAGATCTAAATACGACTGCACCCGGTCTCGCTGGCGCGCGGAAATCACTGGGCCACAGATTGTTCCGGGATCTAGCGGATCGCCTGGTTTCAGACCAGACATGGTTGCGGCGGCGGCCGCGACGGCGTCGTCGTAGCGAGCGCGCGGCACCACCAGGCGGGTGGTAATCGCGCAACCCTGCCCGGCGTGCATCGACGCGGTGAAAGCCGCCATGGAGCAGGCGCCGGCGAGATCGGCATCGTCGAGAACCAGGAATGCCGACTTGCCGCCCAGTTCCAGAAACACCCTCTTGATCGTCGCGGCGCCCGCAGCCATCACCGCACGACCGGTCGCGGTAGACCCCGTGAATGACACCATGTCGACGCGCGGATCAGACGCCAACATCGCCCCGACGGCATGATCGTCGGAGGTGACGATATTGAGAACACCCGGCGGAATGTCGGTGTGCTCGGCCGCCAGTTCACCGAGAACCGCTGCGCACCAGGGGGTGTCAGGAGCGGGTTTGAGCACCACAGTGTTTCCGGCAGCCAACGATGGGCCGATCTTGGCGAGGTTGATCTGATGCGGAAAATTCCATGGCGTAATGGCACCGACGACTCCGACCGCTTCGCGGACGATAGTGCGCTGGGTGGCGATTCCCATCGGTTTGGCGACACCGAGGTCGGTGCGCCACGGATAGGACTCCGCGGTATCGGCGCCGAAACTCAGATCCTCGACCGGCCCCTCCAGTTGCGCCATCGAGGTGAGCATGCGCGGTGCCCCGACTTCGGCCATGGTGATCTCGCGGAGTTCCTCAATGTGCTCGCGCATCGCGTCGCGCAACTGCCGGACACAACGAACCCGCAACTCGGTGTTAGTCGACCAGTCGGTGTCGTCGAAGGCATGGCGCGCGGCATCGATCGCGCGGCTCATATCATCGGCGTCGGCATTGGCGGCGGTCCCAAGCACCTCTTCGGTCGCGGGGTTCACGGTGGGGAAACGCCCTGCGCCACCGGCGAGGAGTTTCCCGCCGATGAACAGATCGCTGTTGCGTTCGGCTGCTATCGCCACGCGCGACTCCTGTCTGAAGCGCATGGACACCTGTCCGGATTCATCCGTCGCACCCTATCCACTGGGCGGCCGCCGCGGCAAGGCCTTTGCCGATAATCGCTAGGCTGAAGTGCTGTTTGAGCCGGACTCCTTGCGCCCGGACCGCACCGGCCGTTACGGTGGACATGTGTCCAGCAAGGTGGCGGCGACGGTTCCTGGCGGGCGGCCGGAAGTGATCCGGCGGCCTCGGCAGGAGGAAACTTTCCGCAAATTGGTTCGCTCCGCACTGGACACACTGCGGGGATCTTCCTATGCCGATCTCACCGTGCGGGGCGTTGCCGCTCACGCCCGGGTAGCACCGGCCACCGCCTATACCTACTTTTCGTCGAAGAACCATCTCGTCGCCGAGGTCTATCTCGAACTGGTCCGCGAGGTGCCGTACTTCACCGACGTCAACGACACCCGACTCAACCGGGTACAGCAGGCGTTGCGCAGCCTGGCACTGGTCGTGGCCGACGAACCGGAGGTGGCTGCGGCCTGCACCACGGCCCTGCTGAGCAATGATGCCGCGGTGTGCACGGTGCGCGACAATATCGGCGCTGAGATTCACCAGCGCATCCGCTCCGCGTTGGGACCTGACGCCGATGCCCGCACGGTGGCGGCCCTGGAAATGAGTTATTTCGGTGCACTGGTGCATGCCGGCAGCGGTGCGTTCACCTACCGCCAGATCGCCGACCGGCTTGGTTACGTGGTCGGCCTGATTCTCTCTTCCGGAGCCCAGCAGTGACCGCCGGGGCCGCCCCACTGGTGCTCGACCCCTACGACTACAACTTCCACGAAGATCCCTACCCCTATTACCAGCGGCTGCGCGATGAGGCGCCGCTGTATCGCAACGATGAACTTGATTTCTGGGCTCTGACCCGGCATGCCGACGTGCACCAGGGATTCCGCAACAGCGTCGCCCTGTCGAACAAGCTCGGGGTATCGCTTGACCCAATCTCCCGCACACCCGAGGCCTACCGGACGATGTCCTTCCTCGCCATGGACGACCCAGCCCACCTTCGGCTGCGCACCCTGGTATCCAAGGGATTCACTCCCCGCCGGATCCGCGAACTCGAGGCCAGGGTTGTCGAACTGACCGGACAACATCTCGACACCGCGCTGGAGTCCGAGAGTTTCGATTACATCGCTGAGTTCGCCGGAAAACTACCCATGGATGTGATCTCCGAACTGATGGGAGTGCCCGGCGAGGACCGGGAGCGCCTGCGCGCACTGGCAGATGCGGTGATGCACCGCGACGACGGAGTGGCCGATGTCCCGATGGCCGCCATCGAAGCCTCGATGCAGCTACTGGTCTACTACGCCGACATGGTGACGCAACGGCGCAAGCAGCCGACCGACGATCTCACCTCCGCATTGCTGCAGGCCGAAATCGACGGCGACCGCCTCGGCGACGAAGAGATCATGGCCTTTTTGTTCCTCATGGTGGTAGCCGGCAACGAGACCACCACGAAACTCCTTGGCAACGCCGCCTACTGGGGTGCCCGTAACCCTGACCAGCTTGCCGGTGTCCACGCCGACCACTCACGAATCCCGCTGTGGGTGGAGGAGACCCTGCGCTACGACACCTCGAGTCAGATCCTGGCCCGCACCGTGACCACCGATATCGAGTTCTACGGCACCACCCTGCACGAAGGCGACACCGTGCTGCTGATGCCCGGCGCGGCACACCGCGACGAACGCGTCTTCGACTCCCCCGACGTCTTCCGGATCGGCCGCGACATCGGGTCAAAGCTGTTGAGCTTCGGCAGCGGCGCACATTTCTGCCTCGGCGCGCATCTGGCCCGGATGGAGGCCCGAGTCGCACTGAGCGGATTGTTCGAACGGATCCGCGGCTACGAGGTCGACGAGGCCAACGCGGTCCGGGTGCACTCCAGCAATGTGCGGGGGTTCTCCGCGCTGCCGATGACGGTGACGCTGCGCTGATGGCGCGCTTCGAACCACACCCGGACCGTCGGCCCGTCCTCGTCGCCGGCGCCTCGTCGGGGATCGGCGCCGCCACCGCAGCCGAATTGGCCGCCCGAGGATTCCCGGTCGCGCTGGGTGCCCGACGCGTCGAGAAGTGCGCCGAATTGGCCGAGGCCATTCGCGGCGGCGGCGGCGAGGCCGTGGCGTTTCCGCTCGATGTCACCGACGCCGACTCGGTCGCCGAATTCGTCCGCCGGGCAAGCGAGGAACTCGGCGATATCGAGGTGTTGGTCGCCGGTGCCGGCGACACTTTCTTCGGGCGCCTCTACGAGATCGACACCAACGATTTTGAGTCCCAGATCCAAATCCACCTCATCGGAGCCAATCGGCTGGCCACCGCCGTGTTGCCCGCCATGGTCGCTCGTCAACGCGGCGACGTGATCTTCGTCGGCTCCGATGTAGCCCTGCGACAACGCCCGCATATGGGTGCGTACGGCGCGGCCAAGGCCGGCCTACTGGCAATGGTGACCAACCTGCAGATGGAGTTGGAGGGCACTGGGGTCCGCGCCTCGATCGTCCATCCCGGACCAACCCAGACCGGCATGGGTTGGAGTCTTCCGCCGGAGTCCATCGCACCGGCGCTGGAGGATTGGGCCAAGTGGGGACAGGCCCGGCACAGCTACTTCCTCCGCGCCGCCGACCTTGCGAGGGCCATCGCATTCGTCGCCGAGACTCCGCGCGGTGGGTTCGTCGCCTCGATAGAGCTACAGCCCGAGGCACCGCTGACCGGCGCGCCCAAGGAACGCCAACAACTGAAGTACCCGGAGGAACCATGACACCCAGCACGTCTTTCAACGAGGTGCGGCGCGTCTCCGGGGGCGCCGACGAACACGGACACCTCACCGAGTTCCGTACGGACCCGATCGCCCTGATGCAACGGGTGCGCGACGAGTGCGGCGACGTCGGCTCCTTCCAACTTGCCGACAAGCAGGTCATCCTGCTCACCGGTGCGGAGGCGAACGAGTTCTTCTTCCGCGCCTCCGACGAAGATCTCGACCAGGCACAGGCATATCCGTTCATGACGCCGATCTTCGGAAAGGGGGTGGTATTCGACGCGAGCCCGGAACGCCGAAAGGAGATGTTGCACAACTCGGCACTGCGTGGCGACCATATGAAAAGTCATGCCGCCACCATTGAGCGCGAGGTCCGCCGCGCCATCGAGGGTTGGGGCGATACCGGCGAGATCGAATTGCTCGACTTCTTCTCCGAACTGACCATCTACACCTCGACGGCCTGTCTGATCGGACGAAAATTCCGCGATCAACTTGATTCGCGTTTCGCGAACTACTACCACCTCCTCGAGCGCGGCACCGACCCCCTGTGCTACGTCGACCCGTACCTGCCGATCGAGAGCTTCCGGATCCGCGACGAGGCGCGCGAGCACTTGGTCGGGTTGGTGGACGAGATCATGAACCAGCGGATCGCCAACCCGCCCAGGGAGAAATCCGACCGCGACATGCTCGACGTGCTGGTGTCGATCCCCGGCGAGGATGGCCGCCCGCGGTTCACCGCCGACGAAATCACCGGGATGTTCATCTCCCTGATGTTCGCCGGTCACCACACCAGTTCGGGAACGTCGTCGTGGACTCTCATCGAGTTGATGCGGCATCCCGACATCTACGCCGAGGTCCGCAACGAACTTGATGAGCTTTACGCCGACGGCCAGGAGGTGAGCTTCCATGCGCTGCGCCAAATCCCGAGGCTGGAGAACGTGATCAAGGAGACCCTCCGGCTACACCCACCGCTGATCATCCTGATGCGGGTTGCCCAGGGCGAGTTCGAGGTACGGGGCTACCCGATCCGCCAGGGCGACTTCGTCGCGACCTCGCCGGCGATTTCCAACCGGATACCCCAGGACTTTCCCGAACCCAACAACTTCGATCCGGATCGTTACGAAAAGCCGCGTGAGGAGGACGTGTTGCAACGGTGGACCTGGATTCCATTCGGCGCCGGACGGCACCGCTGCGTCGGTGCCGCGTTCGCGACCATTCAAATCAAGGCGATATTCTCGGTTCTGCTGCGCGAGTACGATTTCGAGATGATCCAGCCGCCCGAGAGCTACCGCAACGACCACTCCAAAATGGTCGTCCAGTTGGCCCGGCCCGCATTGGTCCGGTACCGCAGGCGCACCGGCTAGGAGTTGAACCCGTGGGCGGTTACCGCATCGAACTTGACCTGGACCTATGCCAGGGACACGCCATGTGCGCACTGGAAGCGCCGGACTACTTCTCCGTACCAAAGCGCGGCACCGTCGACATCATCGACTTCCACCCTCCCGACGAAGCGCGGGCCGAGATCGAACGGGCCGTGCAGGAATGCCCGACCCGGGCGCTGTTCATCATCGAGAAAGAGGATTAGAAGCATGGCCACATTGCCCAGAGAGCAGTTGGAGACGTTCGTAGAGCGGTGGCTGGCCGCCAACCGCCTCGCTGAAGCGCAGGGAGACTGGAAACCATTGGCCGATTTCTATGCGCCCGAGGCCACCTATGGCTGGAACATCGGCCCCAAGGAGGACGTCATGTGCGTCGGAGTCGACGAGATCCGCGACATCGCGCTGAGTCTGGAGATGGCCGGCCTAGAGGGGTGGAGTTACCCGTACCAGAAGGTGCTCATCGACGAGAAAATCGGCGAGGTGGTCGGCTTCTGGAAGCAGGTCGCTACCGACGCCGAGGGAAATCAGGCAACGATTTACGGGATCGGCGGGAGTTGGTTCCGCCTCAACGCCGACGGGCTGATCGAGTGGCAGCGTGACTTCTTCGATTTCGGTCACGTGCAGAAGCTCTACCTGAAGCTCATCGAGGAGGGAAAACTGTCCACCGGCATGCAGGAGCGTATTCAGCGCAGCCTGGCCGGGGAGAAACTGCCCGGCTACTACCCCATCGGGCAAGCGCCTGTGCCGATCTGGTGACGTGACAACCGTCAGGTCCTAGGATGCGACACGTAACGAGAACACGTTCTATTTCAGCCACACAGCCAGTCGGAGGTTTGCAGTGAAGACTAAAGGCGCACTCATCTGGGAGTTCAACCAGCCGTGGACCATCGAGGAGATCGAGATCGGTGACCCCGCGAAAAATGAGGTCAAGATCCAGATGGAAGCCTCCGGCATGTGCCACTCCGACCACCACCTGGTCACCGGGGGCATCCCGATGATGGGTTTCCCGGTGCTCGGCGGCCACGAAGGGGCGGGCATCGTCACCGAGATCGGTGAGGGTGTTGAGAGCGTGGCGGTCGGCGACCACGTGGTGCTGTCGTTCATCCCGTCGTGCGGCAAGTGTCCGTCGTGTCAGGCCGGTCTGCGCAACCTGTGCGACCTCGGTGCCGGACTTCTCGGTGGCGTAGCGATCTCCGACGGCACCCACCGCATCACAGCCAAGGGACAGCCGGTGTTCCCGATGACCCTGCTGGGCACCTTCTCGCCCTACATGGTGGTGCACGAGTCCTCGGTGGTGAAGATCGATCCTTCCGTTCCGTTCGAAGTGGCCTGCCTGGTGGGCTGCGGTGTCACCACCGGCTACGGATCTGCTACCCACACCGCGCAAATCAAGCCTGGCGAGGACGTCGCGGTGGTCGGTGTCGGCGGAGTCGGCATGGCCGCGCTGCAGGGCGCCGTGATCTCCGGAGCCCGCAACATCTTCGTCATCGAGCCGGTCGAGTGGAAGCGCGATGCGGCCCTGAAGTTCGGGGCCACCCACGCCTACCCCGATATCGAGTCGGCAATGATGGGCATGGCCGAAGTGACCCAGGGTTTCATGGCCAAGAAAGTCATCGTCACCGTCGGCGAAGTTGACGGCGCTGACGTCGACAACTACATGAACATCACGTCCAAATCCGGCACCTGTGTGATGACCGCCATCGGCAGCATGCTCGATACCAACGTCACGCTGAACCTCGCCATGCTGACTCTGATGCAGAAGAACTTGCAGGGCACCATCTTCGGCGGTGGCAACCCGCACTACGACATCCCCCAGCTGCTGTCGATGTACAAGATCGGCAAGCTCAACCTCGACGACATGATCACCCGTCAGTACCGCCTCGAGCAGATCAACGAGGGCTACCAGGACATGCTGGAGGGCCGCAATATTCGCGGCGTCATCCGCTTTACCGACGAGGATCGCTGAGGACTGGCATGGCCCAGCAGACCACCGAGCTGACGCCCGCCCTGGCCGCTTCCCGGCAGTCTTGGCGGTGCGTGCAGACCCACGACCGCGAGGGTTGGCTCGCGCTGATGGCGCCCGATGTCGTCGTCGAGGATCCGATTGGACCGTCCTACACCAACCCCGATGGTCTGGGAGTGCGCGGCAAGGAGGCACTCGCGGCGTTCTATGACGCCAACATCGCCGCCAACACCCTGCGAGTCACCTGCGAGGAGACCTTCGCGTCCAGTTCGCCCAACGAGGCCGCCCACATCCTGGTGCTGCGCAGCGAGTTCGAGGGCGGAATGACCAGTACGGTGCGCGGGGTGTTCTGCTACCGAGTCAATGACGAGGGTCTGATCACCAATTTGCGCGGCTACTGGAACCTTGAGTCAATGCAGTTCGGACAGGCGCCCGAAGCCGGCTGAGGCCGGCTATACGAGTCGGCGGGTCGAACTCACGACTCCCCGGCAGCGGGCCGCCGAGGCGAATAAACTCATTCGGATGGCGTCCGTCTTCACAATGATCATCAACCGCGAACTACCCGGACGATTCGTCTACGAAGACGACGATGTCGTGGCGTTCCTCACCATCGAACCAATGACTCCCGGGCATACCCTGGTGGTTCCGCGCGCGGAGATCGACAAGTGGCAGGACGCCGAACCGGGGCTGTTCAACCACGTCATGGCAGTCTCACAGCGCATCGGCAGGGCGGTGTGCACGGCATTCGGATCCGAGCGTGCCGGTGTCATCATCGCCGGCCTGGAGGTTCCACACCTGCATGTGCACGTGTTCCCGGCGTTCAACCTGACCGACTTCGGATTCGCGAACGTTGATCGCCATCCCTCGCCGGAGTCCCTCGATGAGGCCCGCGACAAGATCATCGCGGCTCTCGTTTGACCCCGCGCCACGTATCGGCCCCTACAATCGGTGAATGAATCTGGCCAAGGTACTGGTGGATCTCGCCACCGCTCCGGTCCGGGTCGGTCTGGCGGCGGCTGATGCCGGACTGCTGGTCGCCGAAGCGGCCGTCGAGTACGCCAAAGACAACCTAGGCGACGCAGTCTTCCCGTCGCCGCGGGACTCGGTCGTCCATTTCCTGGGCCTCGATGAGACCATCGAACGCGCCAACAAGTTCGCGTTGCTCATCGAGGACGACGCCCCACTCGGGCGGGCCCTGGCCGCGGACGGCGCCATAGATCGGCTGCTGCGCAAAGACGGCCTCATTGACCGGTTGACCGCGCCCGGCGGGGTGCTGGAGCAGATGACCGCCGAGGGCGGCGGACTTGATCGTGCCCTGGCACCGGGCGGTCTGGTGGACCAGATCCTGGCCGAAGGCGGCCTGGCCGACCGACTCCTGGCCGAGGGCGGCCTGGCCGACCGACTACTGGCCGAGGGCGGCCTGGTGGAAAAACTGACCGCCCGAGACGGCCCGCTTGAACAACTGGCCGACGTGGCCGACACCCTCAACCGGCTGGCGCCAGGCCTGGAAGCGCTGGCCCCAACCATTGAGACGCTGCGGGAGGCGGTGTCCACACTGAGTCTAGTGGTCAACCCACTGAGCAATATCGCCGAGCGCATTCCGATGCCCGGTCGCCGGCGGTCCGGGTCGCGGCCGCTGAACACGGAGATCGACGCCGAGTGAACTCAGATTGCCTCGGCGGCCCGTTAGGCTACTGACTCGGCGAAACCGGATCGCAGAGGTCGCGCCCGCCTCCTTAGCTCAGTGGTAGAGCACTCGCCTTGTAAGCGAAAGGTCGTCAGTTCAATCCTGACAGGAGGCTCC
>CAMDFY010000063.1 GCA_945897705.1 Bifidobacterium breve
TCGGCCGACGACGTAGCTCAGGAGGTTTGCTTGGCCGCCATCCAGGCGCTGCCGCGCTACCAGGATCAGGGACGCCCGTTCCTGGCCTTCGTATACGGCATCGCTTCGCACAAGGTCGCCGACGCGCATCGCGCGGCGGGCCGCAACCGCTCCGAGCCCACCGATGTGGTCCCGGAACGGTGGTCGCTGGATTCCGGACCCGAGCAGATGGCACTGCAATCCGACTCCGCGGCGAGGATGACGAAACTTCTCGCTGTGCTGCCGGAGAAGCAGCGCGAGATCCTGACGCTGCGGATCGTGGTGGGTATGTCCGCCGAGGAGACCGCCGAGGCCGTCGGCAGCACCCCGGGCGCGGTACGCGTGGCCCAGCATCGCGCCTTGGCGCGGCTGAAATCCGAGATCGCCGGATCGGGATACGACGTGTCGGGGGATCACCATGTCTGATATCCGCGGGCACGGGAGAACCGGGAGCGGCGACGAGCCGTCGCTGGACGCCATCCGCCGCAGCGATGGTTTCATCGACGCCCTGGCCTCAGGGCGTCCGGCCGCACCGCAGGATGCCGCTGACGCCGAATTGGCGGCCCTGCTCGGTGGGTGGCGCGACGAGTTGCGCTCTCCGCCGTCGACGGGTCTGATCTCTGAATCCGACGCGGTGGCCGCGCTGAACGCCGGCCTGGCCCGGAACCCGGTCAGTGCGCCGCGGGAGAAGCGGACTGCCACACCCACGCGCCCTCGTCGTGGGCTCAGTGTTGTCGGTGCGGCCGCGGCCGCTGTGTTGTGCATCGGCGGCTTCGGTGCGGTGGTGGCCGGTGCCGGACCCGGCGATGCCCTCTATGGCTTGCGCTCGATGCTCTTCGGTGCGCCGAAGCAGGTGCGCGACGATCAGGTTGCCCTTGCGGCACGTACCGAACTGAATCAGGTGCAGGACCTCATCGCCCAGGGCGATTGGGCGCAGGCCCAGGACAAGCTGGTAGCGGTGAGCACTCAGGTGGCGACCATCGAGGACAGTCCGCAAAAGCAGGAGTTACTGGACCAGTTCAACGACCTGTCCGCCAAGGTGGTCGAGCGGGATCCAGAGGCCACGGCACCGCCGGGCATTGTCTACACCGTGCCGCCGTCGGCCACCGACCTGGTGCCCGCGGTCGCCCCGCCCACTAGTACACCCAGCGCACCGTCGGCGACGGATTCCGCGACGAGCAGTTCCGAGTCGGCGTCCTCCTCGGGGACGACGAGTGCGTCTCCGACGACGACGGCGACGAGTGCGGCCCCGACGACGACGGCCGCGAGTACAGCGTCTCCGACGACGACGGCGACGAGTGCGTCTCCGACGACGACGGCGACGAGTGCGGCCCCGACGACGACGGCCACCACGAGTGCGGCTCCGACGACGGCGGCCACCACGACAGCGGCTCCGACGACGACAAAGTCGACGGCCACGACGACAGCGGCTCCGACGACGGCGGCCACGACGACAGCGGCTCCGACGGCGGCGGCCACGACGACAGCGGCTCCGACGGCCGCGGCCACCACGACAGCGGCTCCTGCGGCCGCGGCCACCACGACTGCGGCTCCGACGGCGGCGGTGACTACCGCGGCTGAGACGACGACGGCCGCCCCCGCTCAGGCCCCCGCTGCAGATCCCGCCGCTGAAGAGGCCCCCGCTGAAGAGGCCCCCGCTGAAGAGGCCCCCGCTGGGGAAGCGCCCGCGATCGTCACCACCACCGAAGCAGTGGTTCCGGTCGGTTAGCGGAAGCCGTCGTAGTCCGACGTCGCTTCGTTGAGCGCGGCGTCGGCATAACCCCGGCAGTAGTCCCAGGTCACGTAGGCGTCAGGCTCGGGGTCGTAGGCGGGTTCGTGCGGGCGAACGCTGCCGTCGATCAGCAGCTGAAGAAGATTGGCCCGCAACATATCCCAGTCGTGGTAGTGGTCCTCGCGGCATTCGTCGCAGCAGACCACCAGTCCGCGAATCCCCTTGTGCGCCAGCAGATTCTCGTAGACTACGAGGTCGGCCAGATCGGCCTCCACCGCGGAGCGCTCCTGGGCGTCAAGCGGCTGGCCCGGTTCCAGCGCATCCAACGCCGCCGACGGATCGTGCGGGTCGTCGGCGAACGGGTCGGGCGGCAGGCCGGGTGGCAGGTCATCACGCACAACAACAGCCTACGCAGCGGCCCGCCCATCACGCCAGGGATCGCCCCGTGGAGCCGATGGAAAAGGGAGGAGCCGATAGGATAAATCCATGTCTATTGCCGAAGGCGCCAATGCCCCGGTGCGAACCGGCGGGGACGACCCGAACAAGATCGCGATGCTGGGGCTGACCTTCGACGACGTGCTGCTGCTGCCGGCCGCCTCGGACGTGGTGCCCGCCAGCGCCGACACCGCCAGCCAACTGACGCGCAAGATTCGGCTGCGGGTGCCGCTGGTCAGCTCCGCGATGGACACCGTGACTGAGGCGCGGATGGCGATCGCCATGGCCCGGGCCGGCGGCATGGGTGTCTTGCACCGCAATCTGTCGATCGTCGAGCAGGCCGGCCAGGTGGAGATGGTCAAACGTTCGGAGGCCGGCATGGTGACCGATCCGGTGACCTGTTCGCCGGAGAACACGCTCGCCGAAGTCGATGCCATGTGCGCCCGGTTCCACATCTCGGGCCTGCCGGTCGTCGACGGCGACGGTGGGTTGGTGGGCATCATCACCAACCGGGACATGCGCTTTGAAGTGGACATGGGCAAACGGGTGGCGGAGGTGATGACCAAGTCACCGCTGATCACCGCTCAGCAGGGCGTCACCGCAGATGCGGCGCTCGGCCTCTTGCGGCGCAATAAGATTGAGAAGTTGCCCATCGTCGACGGGCACGGACGCCTGACCGGACTCATCACCGTCAAAGACTTCGTCAAGACTGAGAAGCACCCGCTGGCCACCAAGGACAGCGACGGCCGACTCCTGGTCGGTGCCGCGGTCGGCGTCGGCGATGACGCCTGGGACCGTGCCATGGCGCTGGTCGATGCCGGCGTCGATGTCTTGGTGGTCGACACCGCACACGCCCACAACCGACTGGTGCTGGACATGGTCGGCAAGGTCAAGGCGGAGGTGGGGGACCACGTCGAGATCGTCGGTGGCAACGTCGCCACCCGCGGTGCGGCCGCGGCTCTGGTCGAGGCGGGCGCTGATGCGGTCAAGGTGGGTGTGGGCCCGGGCTCGATCTGCACCACCCGAGTGGTTGCCGGCGTGGGCGCCCCGCAGATCACCGCCATCCTGGAAGCCGCCGCGGTCTGCGGTCCGGCCGGGGTACCGGTGATCGCCGATGGGGGTCTGCAGTTCTCCGGCGATATCGCCAAGGCACTGGCTGCGGGCGCCTCCACAGCGATGCTGGGTTCGTTGCTGGCCGGGACCGCTGAGGCACCCGGCGACTTGATATTCGTCAACGGCAAGCAGTTCAAGAGCTACCGCGGAATGGGCTCGCTCGGCGCGATGCAGGGCCGCGGCGAGGGCAAGTCGTTCTCCAAGGACCGCTACTTCCAGGACGACGTGCTCTCCGAGGACAAGCTCGTGCCCGAGGGCATTGAGGGCCGGGTGCCCTTCCGTGGACCGCTGGCCACGGTGATCCATCAGCTCACCGGGGGCCTGCGGGCCGCGATGGGCTACACCGGCGCGCCCACCATCGCCGACCTGCAGCGGGCGAGGTTCGTTCAGATCACCGCCGCCGGGCTCAAGGAGAGCCACCCGCACGACATTGCCATGACCGTCGAAGCACCCAACTACTACACGCGGTAGGCACCCCAACATCATGCGTGACATGGTCGAAATCGGCATGGGCCGAACCGCTCGCCGGACATACGAACTCGCCGAGATCAACATCGTGCCCGCCCGACGTACGCGTTCGTCGCAGGACGTGTCGACTGCCTGGCAGCTGGACGCCTATCGGTTCGAAATCCCGGTCGTGGCCCACCCGACCGACGCCGTGGTCTCGCCGGAGTTCGCGATCGAGTTGGGTCGCCTGGGCGGATTGGGCGTCCTCAACGGTGAGGGTCTGATCGGCCGGCACGCCGATGTCGAGGCCAGGATCGCCGAGGTGATCGCGCTGGCCGACGACGCCGACCCGTCCGCTTCCATCCGGCTGCTCCAGCAGTTGCACGCCGCGCCGCTGGTGCCCGAACTGCTCGCCGCCGCGGTGGCCCGGATCCGCGAAGCCGGTGTCACCACCGCGGTGCGGGTCAGCCCGCAGAACGCCCAGGCGCTCACGCCGGCACTGGTGTCGGCGGGCATCGACCTGCTGATCATCCAGGGCACCATCATCTCGGCGGAACGGGTGGCCTCCGACGCCGAGCCGCTGAACCTCAAGACCTTCATCTCCGAGCTCGACGTCCCGGTGGTGGCCGGCGGCGTGGCCGATCACCGCACGGCGCTGCACCTGATGCGTACCGGTGCGGCCGGTGTCATCGTTGGTTACGGTTCCACGCTGGGCGCCACCACCAGTGACGAGGTGCTGGGGATCAGTGTGCCGATGGCCACCGCAATCGCCGACGCTGCTGCGGCTCGTCGCGAATACCTCGACGAGACCGGCGGGCGGTACGTGCACGTGCTCGCCGACGGCGATATCCACACCTCCGGGGAACTCGCCAAAGCCATTGCCTGTGGTGCCGACGCGGTGCTACTCGGCACACCGTTGGCCACCGCCGCCGAGTCGCTCGGCGGCGGATGGTTCTGGCCGGCTGCTGCCGCGCACCCGTCGCTGCCCCGCGGCGCCCTGCTTCAGGTGGCACTCGGTGATCGGCCCTCGCTCGACGAGGTGCTCAACGGACCGTCGGATGACCCATTCGGCTCCTTGAATCTCGTCGGCGGGTTGCGTCGCTCCATGGCCAAGGCCGGGTACTGCGACCTCAAGGAGTTTCAGAAGGTGGGCCTGACCGTCGGTAGCTAGCCAGGTCCGCCCTTAGACTGTGCCGGTGCAACCCGTCCTGGTGGTCGACTTCGGTGCCCAGTATGCCCAGTTGATCGCCCGGCGCGTCCGTGAGGCCAGGGTGTTCTCCGAGGTGATCCCGCATACCGCGACCCTCGAGGAGATCAAGGCCAAAAACCCCCGGGCGATCGTGTTGTCCGGCGGACCGGCCAGCGTGTACGCCGACGGCGCGCCGCAGCTAGACCCGGGCGTGTTCGAGCTGGGGGTCCCGGTATTCGGAATCTGCTACGGATTTCAGGCCATGGCTCAGGCGCTCGGCGGGACCGTCGAGCGCACCGGCACCAGTGAGTACGGCCGTACTGAGCTCAATGTCCTTGGCGGCGAACTGCATTCGGGACTGCCCGGTGCGCAGCCGGTATGGATGAGTCACGGTGACGCGGTGACCATCGCGCCGGCCGGCTTTGAGGTGGTGGCGACTAGCCCGGGCGCTCCGGTGGCGGCCTTCGAGGATCGCCGCCGCGGACTCGCCGGGGTGCAGTACCACCCGGAGGTGATCCACACACCGCACGGCCAGCAGGTGCTCAGCCGCTTCCTGCACGACTTCGCCGGCATCGACGCGGACTGGACGCCGGCCAACATTGCCGAGACGCTCATCGACAGTGTCCGCGAGCAGATCGGCGACGGTCACGCCATCTGTGGACTGAGCGGGGGAGTGGATTCCGCGGTGGCGGCCGCGCTGGTGCAGCGGGCCATCGGCGATCGGCTGACCTGTGTGTTCGTCGATCATGGCCTGTTGCGTGCCGGTGAACGCGCGCAGGTGCAGAGGGACTTCGTGGCGGCGACCGGTGCCCGACTGGTCACCATCGACGCCGAGGAGCGGTTCCTGGAGGCACTGTCGGGCGTTCGGGATCCGGAGGGCAAGCGCAAGATCATCGGCCGTGAGTTCATCCGAACCTTCGAGTCCGCAGTGCGAGAGTTGTTAGCCGACAACGATTCCGGTGACGATTCTGGTGGTGAGCAGATCGAGTTTCTGGTGCAGGGCACGCTCTACCCCGATGTCGTCGAGTCCGGTGGCGGCAGTGGGACCGCCAACATCAAGAGTCATCACAATGTCGGCGGCCTGCCTCCTGATTTGAAGTTCACCCTCGTCGAGCCGCTGCGCCTGTTGTTCAAGGACGAAGTTCGCGCGGTCGGCCGCGAACTCGGACTGCCCGAGGAAATCATTGCTCGTCAACCTTTTCCGGGTCCGGGCTTGGGTATCCGGATCATCGGCGAAGTTACCGCGAAACGGCTTGACACACTGCGCCGTGCCGATCTGATCGCTCGCGAGGAGTTGACGTCTGCGGGGCTGGATCACCAGATCTGGCAGTGCCCGGTGGTGCTGCTCGCCGATGTTCGCTCAGTCGGCGTGCAGGGCGACGGTCGCACCTACGGACACCCGATTGTGTTGCGGCCGGTGTTCAGTGAGGACGCCATGACGGCCGACTGGACCCGGGTGCCCTATGACGTGCTGGAGCGTATCTCGACCCGGATCACCAATGAGGTGCCCGAGGTCAACCGGGTGGTGCTTGATGTGACCAGCAAGCCGCCCGGCACCATCGAGTGGGAGTGATCCCTTGACGCCTGTCGCCGGCCGGGTGTTTACTCTCACTATCGAACATATATTCGAAAAAAGTGCACGGCGATCGCAGCTGGAGGTGGGCGATGACGGCGGCGATTGCCCTGGAGAAGGGCGGGCCTGACCGCTCTGAGCAGCTAGAACAGCTGCGACGCCAGATGGCGGCGGTGTCCGGGCGGGTAGGCGTTCGATCACCTGCGGTCGAGGTGCCCGAGTCGCTTGTGGCCGGCCTGCCGAAGGGCGTCGTCGCGGTGCTCTCGGGCGCCCGATCGCTGCCGGTGAGCCTGGCCGCTGCGGTGAGTGCCGCCGGCGGGCATGTGGCCGTTGTGGGACTGCCGGACTTCGGATTGCTGGCCGCCGCGGAGATGGGCGCAGATCTCAGTCGGCTGGCGGTGATCCCACAACCGGGCACCGATCCGGTCGAGGTGGCCGCGGTGCTGATGGACGGGATGGATCTGGTGGTGCTCGGACTGGCCGGCCGGCGCGTGCCCGCCGGACGCGCGCGGGCGTTGGTGGCCCGGGCCCGGCAGCGGGGATGCACCCTGCTGGTGACACAGGGGGACTGGCAGGGTGCATCGGTGCGGATGGATGCCCGGGTTTCTGGCTACGAGATCACCTCGGGCCCAGGGGCTTTCGCAGATTCCGCTGGAGCCCCGGTGGCCGGTTGCGGCCGGATCAGTGCGGTGCGGGTGTCGATCCGGACCAGAGGACGGCATTGAGCACCCGGGTACTGGCGATTTGGTGCATGGACTGGCCGGCTGTGGCCGCCGCCGCATCGGCGGGACTGCCGTCCACCGCGGCGGTCGTCGTCACCTGCGCCAATCGCGTTATCGCCTGTTCGGCGGCGGCGCGGTCGGCCGGTGTGCGACGCGGTCTGCGCCGGCGCGAGGCCCAGTCGCGCTGTCCGCAGGTGCACGTCGCCGCCGCTGACGAGGCCCGGGACGCGAGGTTCTTCGAGAGCGTCACGGCGGCGGTGGACGACGTGGTGCCCCGTGCCGAGATACTGCGGCCGGGACTGGTGGTGCTGCCGGTTCGCGGCGCCGCCCGCTACTTCGGCTCGGAATCCGCGGCGGCCGAACGGCTCATCGACGCCGTTGCTGCCGCCGGAGCAGAGTCTCAGGTGGGGATCGCCGATCAGTTACCGACGGCCGTCTTCGCGGCCAGGGCCGGGGAGGTCGTGGCGCCCGGTCAGGACGCGGCATTCCTGTCGGGACTGTCGATCAGGCAACTCCACGCGGAACCAGCCCTCTCCGGTTTTGGCCGAGAAGAGCTGGCGGATCTGTTGTGGCGCTTGGGAATCCGAACCCTCGGCGATTTCGCCGCACTGCCACGCCGCGATGTGGCCTCGCGTTTCGGCCCCGATGCGGTAATGGCCCACCGTTTCGCTCGGGGTGAGCCCGCCCGCGAACCGGATGGGCGCGAATTGCCGCCGGATCTGGATGCGGTGCTGCAGTGCGACCCGCCGATCGACCGGGTTGATGCCGCCGCGTTCGCCGGGCGGGCACTGGCCGGAGCCTTACATCGCACCCTTCAGACGGCCGGCGTCGGATGCACCCGGCTGGCCATTCATGCCATCACCGCCGGCGGTGGCGAGCACAGTCGGGTATGGCGGTGCGCCGAACCGCTGACCGAAGACGCCACCGCCGACCGGGTGCGCTGGCAACTCGATGGTTGGCTGACCTCCCGGTCATGTGGCAGCACTCGAGGGCCCACCGGCCCGGTGACGATGCTGCGACTACAGCCCGTTGAGGTCGTTTCCGCCGAAGCGCTTCAGTTGCCGCTATGGGGTGGTGTCGGAACCGATGACCGGATGCGGGCCCGCCGCGCGCTGGTCCGGGTGCAGGGTCTGCTGGGTCCGGAGGCCGTGCAGGTACCGGTGCTCAGCGGCGGCCGGATGCCCACCGAACGAATCACGCTGACGCCGTTCGGCGACGAGCCGGTTCCCCGGGCACCGCCCGACCGGCCCTGGCCGGGCCGGCTGCCGCAACCCGCCCCGGCGGTACTTCTCGATGCGCCGGTGGAACTTCTCGATGCCGGCGGCATTCCGGTCGAGGTGACCGATCGCGGGATGTTCACCGCTGCGCCGGCCCGGCTGGACGGTGCGGCGCGCTATCGGGGAGAGCTGAGTTGGTGGGCCGGTCCCTGGCCGATGGACGCGGAGCGGACCGCGTGTGCGCAGGTACTGGTGGCCGATATCGCGCTGCTGCTGTGCTACCGGCAGCAGCGGTGGTACGTGCAGGGTGCCTACGAGTGAGCCGTCAGCTGATCCCGGAACCAGTCCGGCCACGGCTGCTTCTCGAAGGTCACGGCATCCACGCACACGTGTGTCATGGTCGCCTCGGCGATCAGCTCGTTCCCGCGCTCGAAGGTGTAGCGGCTGCGTAGTGAAGTCCGCCCGGGCGGCTCGATCGCGACGTTCACCACCAGTTCGTCGTTGAACCGCGCGGGCCGGCGGAACTGCAGTTCGGCGGCGGCCACCACGAAGTCGATACCGTGCTCGGCAAACACACCGAAGCTGCCGGCTACCGAGATGAGCGTCTCGGTGTGGGCCATATCGATCCAGGTGAGGTAGTGGCCGTTGAACGCCCGCCCCTGCATATCGCACTCGACATACCGCACTCGCAGCGGCATCGCGAAGTGCGCGTCAGTCGTCAAGGGAGAAGTTGGTGATCCCATCCCAGCTCATCAGAGTCCACCCCATCGTCGGGTTTCCGGTGAGCACCACTCGGCCGGTATTGGGTAGCGGATGATCAGTCAGCAGGCTCTGTTTTCCGTTGCGTGCGTTCATCAACGTCCACATCATGACCGCAAGGCCGCTGGAGAACGCGACCGGCTTGTCATCGCCGCTTTCATAGATCTTCTGAACGGCGTTGGTGAAAGCGCCGTTGAACTCGTCGCCGTCTTCCGAACCCGGGATGCCGAACCTACGGTCCCCTTTGAGCCAGGCCTGGGGTCCGAGCAGGAAGGTGCCGGAGGTATCGGCCACCGGGATGCCCTCGAACCAGCCGGCCGGAATCTCGTTAAGGCCCGGCAGCACGGTCACCTGCTCGCCCAGTTCTTTCGACAGCGGTGCCGCGCTCTGCTGGGTGCGAACCATTTGTGAGGCATAGATACCGTCGAAGCCCTCACCGGAGAGTCGGTCCGCCAGCGCGACGGCCTGCTCCTGGCCGACCGGCGTCAGCGGGGGTCCCGGGACGGTGGTGGAGGCAATCTCGGCCGCGTTGGCCTCCGACTCGGCGTGCCGGATGAACGTCAGCGTGATGTCGCGCGCCTCTGGTGCGGAACTGGTGCCGCAGGCGGCGAGCATGACCATCACCAGCGGTGCCGCCACCGCCGCGGAGACTTTTCGGGAAACGTCCATACCGACAGCGTGCACTGTTCTCGTCCTCGGCGGGGCGGAATTAGATCCAGTGCGACCATGGAACCTCATAGACGAACAGGAGTCCGGCAATGGCAATCGACCCCTCGGCAATCGGTGCGGTGACCGAACCCAAGGTCTACGAGTGGACCGACCGCGACACGATGCTCTACGCGCTGGGTGTCGGCGCCGGTACCGATGACCTGGCATTCACCACCGAGAACAGCCACGACGTCGCTCAGCAGGTGCTGCCGACCTTTGCGGTGATCTGCTGCATGGGCTTCGCTGCCGCACCGCTGGTCGGCTCATTCAACTGGGGCATGCTGCTGCACGGCTCCCAGGAGATCCGGCTGTCCGCCCCGCTTCCGGCCTCTGGTTCGTTATCCGTGGTGGCCGAGGTCGCCGATATCCAGGACAAGGGTCCAGGCAAGAACGCGATCCTCATCCTGCGCGCCCGCGGCACCGATCCGGCCACCGGAGCACAGATCGCAGAGACGCTGACCACGCTGGTGATCCGCGGCGACGGCGGGTTCGGTGGCCAGCCCGGCCAGCGCGCGGTGGCCCCGGAGTTCCCCGATCGCGAACCCGATGCACGCATCGCCCTACCGACCCGCGCGGACCAGGCTCTGATCTACCGGCTGTCCGGTGATCGCAACCCACTGCACAGCGACCCCTGGTTCGCCCGGGAGATGGCCGGCTTCCCCACGCCGATCCTGCACGGGTTGTGCACCTATGGTTTCGCGGGCCGGGCCCTGTTGGCTGAACTGGCCGATGGTCAGGCTGCGCGCCTGACCGCGGTGGCGGCCCGGTTCTCCGCTCCGGTGTTTCCCGGTGAGACGCTGACGACATCGATCTGGCGCACCGGGGACGGCCGTGCTGTGTACCGCACCGAGGCCAGTGGTGCGGACGGATCCAACGCCCGGGTCGTGCTCGACGACGGCGTTGCCCACTACACCGAATAACCCATTACCTCGACTAAGCCGTCAGATGACCCCGCCGACGAGGCGGCCGATGGCGTAGGTGACCGCCATGGCGATCGCCCCACCGATCACCACCCGTTGGGTTGCGCGAACCGGGTCGGCACCACCAAGGCGAGCACTGGCCCAGCCGGTGATACCCAGGGCGATCAGAACGGCTACGAAGGTGACCGGGATGCGCGCCGACGGCGGTGGCAGCAGGATGGCCAGCAGTGGTAGCAGCGCCCCGACGGTGAAGGCGATCGCCGACGAGATCGCCGCATGCCAGGGGTTGGTGAGTTCGTCGGGGTCGATTCCCAGTTCGATGTCAATGTGCGCAGCGAACGCATCGTGCTCGGTGAGTTCGGTGGCCACCATACGAGCGGTCTGCGGTGAGAGTCCCTTGGCCTGGTACATGCCGACGAGTTCCTCGAATTCGGCCTCGGGTTCTTCGATGAGTTCCCGGCGCTCCTTCTCCAGCAATGCCTTCTCGGTGTCGCGTTGGGTGCTCACCGACACGTACTCGCCCAGTGCCATCGACAGCGCGCCGGCGACCAGGCCGGCGATGCCGGCGGTGATGATCGGGCCGCGTTCGATGGTCGCGGCCGCGACGCCGACCACGATGCCGGCGACCGAGACGATGCCGTCGTTGGCGCCGAGCACCCCGGCCCGCAACCAGTTCAGCTTGGTGCCGATCGCGCCGACATGCGGTTCGGCGGGATGGGTCTGGGGATCTGATGTCACCTGCTCAGCGTAGAGGCAGCGGCGTTCATTCATATATCGAACATATATTCGATAAGCTGTTCCGATGGGATGGAACGACGGGCCGCCGACCTGGGCCGAGATGGCGCGGGTGCTCAACGGCGAGCTGCGGCCGCCCGACGGCAGCGACGCCCCGGCCTGGTCCCGCAAGCGCGCG
>CAMDFY010000064.1 GCA_945897705.1 Bifidobacterium breve
CCGATCACCCGTGATTTCTGGCCGGCCCCGTATCTGGTCGCCGACACCGGTGCTTCGCTCGCGCCGTACAACCACTTTGAACTGGGTCAGCCGTTGCTCAGCGAGTACGTCTGGGGCCGTCAGGTCGGCGAAAACACGATCAATCCGTGACCTCATCAGTCACCGGTTCGGCCGCCGGGTCGGCGACGGGTTCGACGAGGGGTTCGACGACCGGTTCGGCCGCGGGGTCGGCGAGAGGCTCGGCGACCGGTTCGACGATGGGCTCGGGCACCGGATCGAGCAGGGGTTCCGGCGCCGGTCCGACGATGGCCTCGGCGACCGGTTCGACGATGGCCTCGGCGACCGGTTCGACGATCGGCTCGGCGACCGGATCGACGATCGGCTCGGCGACCGGATCGACGATGGGCTCGGCCGCCGGGTCGACGACAGGTTCAGCCATCGGTTCCACGACAGGTTCGGGGCTGTGCATCTCCTCGGCCTGCACCGGCAGGTACATGTGCCGAGTGAACTGCGGCTGATAAGCGCCGCCGCCGCCGACCCGCACGCCCGTACCGCTCTCGCCACTGGACACCGGCGTGCCGTCGGGCAGCGTCACCGCGGCGTGGCCGCCGTTCCAGCCGATCACGACCGAACCGGGCGCCGAGCCGTAGTGGAACCCGCGGGCCAGGAGGGCGGATTCCATATTCCCGGTGTTGAACCGGCTGCCGAAGGCGGGTCGCCCGGAGGCCACGTTCGCGACCCATGAGGCCAATCCCGAGCAGTCCGTTCCGGCCGGGGTATCGCCGCCGGGAATGTAGGGCGTACCGGATACTTGTGTGATTAGCGACAGCAATGCCGCGAGAGCAAACATTGGATAAACGCTAACAGAATGAATTGCTCGCCCCCAACATCGAGCCTCTTAATTCGCTGTGGTGTCGATCACTTTTCTGCCAATAGTGTGCGATGGCACACTCCGGAATTCGTCGCGGATATCGCTGAAATCGGAGCGGAAACCCACATGTCAGAGCCAGTAAATGGGGTTTCACTGCCGGGGATGCGTATTGATGTTCCGCTCGATCTATTTGAGCACGTGAATCGTTAGCGATTCTCAATCATTTCCGCATCGTGCGGACTGTCTGACACGGGAAGGGGTCGCGTATTTGCTGCCCGAATAAGCACGCACCTGGTCCGAATTTGATAATGCAGTGATTCAAATACGCCATTATTGACCGCGGGTGGCATCATCGTTGACTATGCGAGTCCTGGTGCAACGCGTCACCTCGGCCTCGGTGTCGGTGAACGGAGAACTGGTGGGCGCGATCCGGCCCGAGGGTCAGGGACTGCTCGCGCTCGTCGGGGTGACCCATACCGACGACGCTGCCACCGCGGCGCGGATGGCCGCGAAACTTTCGGCACTACGGATCCTCGACGATGAGCAATCTGCTGCCGACACCGGAGCGCCGGTACTCGTAGTGAGTCAGTTCACCCTCTACGGCAACACCACCAAGGGGCGCCGGCCGACCTGGAACGCCGCGGCAGCCGGTCGGCACGCCGAACCCCTGGTAAACCTCTTTGCCGAGACGCTGCGCGAACTGGGATCGGAGGTCCAGACCGGTGTCTTCGGCGCTCACATGCAGGTCGAGTCCGTCAACGACGGGCCGGTTACCGTGATGCTGGAGTTGTGACTCGCCCATAGTTGCGCTGATTCGTTACCCGCTCGCGCCCAACCAACGACGTTGGGACGGCAGACTGAACACCTGATGGAAACCCAGCTGATGGAAAAGAAGATCCTGCTCGCACCCGGAGCCTTCGTCACCTACGAAGACTTCGGCAGGCGATTCTTCGAGCAGGCTGTGACGGAGGAACGAGTAGCGGCGGCATTCGCCGAGATCGCCGGGGATGAGTTCGTCGTGGGTCCGATGGCCCAGGGGCCGGGCGGGCTGGCGCGGGTGACCGCGAAGGTGAAGATTCAACAGCCGCTGGTGCGGCGCACTCTCGGCGACACCATCACGTTCGCGATCCGCATCCCGCTCATCATCGAACTCGTCATCGACCTGTGGCTGGACAAGCAGCGGTTCGTCATCGACGGTGATGTTGCGCTGCGAGCCACCGCGCGCGCCGCCGAACCGCTGATGATCGTCATCGACGTCGCCAAACCCCGACCGTCCGATATCGCCGTGCACGTGACCTCGAAATCGCTGCGGGGGGAGATCCTTCGGATCTTGGCCGGTGTCGACGGCGAGATCAAGCGATTCGTAGCGGCCTACGTGACCGAGGAGATCGACAGTCCGGCGTCGCAGGAGGCCAAGCTCATCGACGTGTCCGAGCAATTACGTTCCGCCTGGGACGCTGTCCCGGACGCCTAGAGGTCCAACCCCAGACGCGCGCCGCCAGGTGCCCGCGAGAACGCTCCGATCACCCGACCGGGGTGGGGATCACGGTGACCACACCCGGGGCGCCCGGCGTGGGACGCGCACCCGCGGTCGTTGCGCCCGGAGTGTTGGCTGCCGAGACCGCCGTGGGCAACTCAGGTTGGGCGGCGTCGGTGCAATCGAGCATCAGCACCATCTTTCCGCCGCCGGTCACCCTCTGGCTTGTCACGATGCACTGCGCCTGGGGAAAGGCACTACCTACCGACCCGCCGAACGAGACCGGTACACCCTGGGCGCGCAGGATTGCGACTGCCTTGGCGTAGACCTCGCCCACGACGTTGAAGGTGGAGTTGGCGGAGGGGTCGGCACTGCCGGCGCCGATACCCGTCGTCACCGCAGCCGTGCCGACCACCGCGGAAGCGCTGAGTGCGAGCACAAGTTTCCGCATGGCGAACCTCCCTATCGTCATTGACGGTATCGCAGCGTCGCTGCTTTGGCCTATCGCTGGGCCTATCGCTGGGCTATCGCTGGGTCTATCACTGGGCTATCGCTGGGGCCCGGTGGAAACGTTTCAGAACGTGTCCCGGTGACGTTCCTGCTCCAAAACCGCCTCGAGGTCGCCGAGTCGCTTCATCGACGCTACCGCCCGCGACGTGCGCATATTCGCGGCCAGCAGTTCTTGGTGGCGATCCGTGAAGGCCCAATACCCGGCGGTGAACGGACAGGCGTCCGCGCCGAGGCGCTTCTTGGGGTCGAATCGACAGGACCGGCAGTGGTCGCTCATCTTGTTGATGTAGGCACCCCCGGAGGTGTAGGGCTTGGTGGCCAGCAGGCCGCCGTCGGCATGCTGGCTCATGCCGATCACGTTGGTGGGCATCACCCAGGCGTAGCCGTCCACGAATGAACTGGCGAACCATTCGGTGAGTTCGCGCGGCGAGTAGCCGCGCTGCACACCGTGGCTGCCGAGGATCATCAGCCGCTGGATGTGGTGAGCCCACCCGCGCTCCCGAACGCCGCCCAGAGCCTGGCTCAGGCACTCCGCCTCCACCGCGTCGGCGTCAAGGTTGTTCCACCAGTCCGGCAACGGGGTGTGCGCGCCCAGGGAGTTGTTGTTCAGGTAGTCCGGACCGAAGTGCCAGTACAGCTGCCACATGTACTCGCGCCAGCCCAGAATCTGACGAATGAAACCCTCGACCGCGGCCAACGGGGCATTTCCGTCCCGGTACGCCCGTTCGGCTGCCGCGACTGCGTCGAGGGGGTGTAGCACCCCCAGATTCAGCGGCACCGACAGCAGCGAGTGCGCCATCGCCCAGTCGGCCCCCATCATGGCGTCCTCGTACCGGCCGAACTGCGGCAGCCGTTCGGCGACGAAACGCCGCAGCGTCTCGTCGGCCTCGGTCGGTGTCACCGCGAACAGTCGGGGGCCGTCGACCCCGACGGTGGCGAGGCCCAGTGCATCCAGGTCGCGACGCACCTGCGCGTCGATGTCGTCTTCCACCGGCCACCAGGGCGGCGGCACGTCCAGCGTCGTCGCGCCCTTGGGCGGCGACTCCCGGTTGTCGGTGTCGAAGTTCCATCGGCCTTCCACCGGTTCATCGCCGTCCATCAGCACCCCGAACCGGCGGCGCTGCTGGCGGTAGAAGTCCTCCAGCCGGAAGCGTTTCCGCTCGCCGGCCCACGCGCTGAACTCCGCGCGCCCCAGCGCGAAGGTGGGTGTGGGCAGCACGTCGGCCACCAGTCCGTCGCGACGCAACCGCGCCACGAACCCCTCGGCGGCATGGGAGGTGGGTTCGCACACCAGCACCGGCCTCCCGTAACTGCGCAGTGCCTCGGTGTACGTACCGGCGCGGATCAGGGTGGCCCGGTCGCCGAGATCGGTCTCCGCGTGCCGCAGCGCCGAGAGCACCAGGTGCAGCTTCTGGCGGTGCGACCGGCGCCGACCCAGTGCCGAAGTGGATTCGATCAGCAGCACGTCGCGGTGCGCGTGCTCACCGTCGTAGATCCGGGGACTGAGTTGGTCAGCGAACAACCACAGCGGCGTGTCGTCGGAGCTCATCGCGCCGATGCTACGTCGCTGGCCCCGACTTTAACTGCGCTAGTATCCGGCGGTGGCCAGAGTTCCCGGGTTCCGCGGTTCGCGGGGGTTGGGCTTCCAATCCAAGCTTCTGGTGATGTTGCTGGCGGTGAGCGTTCTGTCGGTGCTCATCGCCGGCGCCATCGGTTTTCTGTCGGGTACCTCGTCGCTGCGCGAAGCCGAATACCAGCGGCTGACTCAACTGCGCGAATCACGCGCACGGGAGATCACCGGCTTCTACCAGAGCATCACCAACGCCGCCACGATCCTGTCCCACAGTTCTTCCACGATCGACGCCGTCCGGGAGTTCACCCCGGCCTTTGCCGCACTGCAGAAGACCCCGTTGCCGCCGGGAGCGGAGAAGGCCGTGGCCACCTACTACGCGGACGTATTCGGACCCGCGCTGGCCAAGGGCACCGGCGAGGAGGTCGACCCGGAGTTGTTCGCTCCGACGTCGAACGCGCAGACCTACCTGCAGAACGCGTACACGGTGCCGGCCGACGGGGATTTCGTCGCCGCGGCGAAGATCACCTCGGCCGGCGATCCCAGCGAATGGACCAAGCTCAACGCCCGCTATCAAGAGTTCTTCGCCGACTTCGTCACCCGGTTCGGTTTCGACGACGTGATGTTGCTCGACACCGACGGCAACATCATCTACACCGCCGTCAAGGGTGTCGACCTGGGTGCCAACCTCCGAGATGGTCCGTACGAGGCGACGAAGTTCGCCGAGGCCTACCGGGAGGCGATGCAGGCGAGTTCCGTCGATGAGGTGATTCTCACGGACTTCGAGCACTACGCGCCGGCCTACGGCGTGCCCACGCCCTGGGTAGTGACGCCCGTCGGCGATGGCGGCGGCATCTATGGGGCGTTAGCCATGCAGTTGCGGCCCACCGAGATCAACGCGGTGATGACCGGGGACAGCGGTTGGGAGGCCGACGGACTCGGCCGCACCGGCGAGACCTACCTGGCCGGGCCGGACAAGCTGATGCGTTCGATCTCCCGGGACTTGATGGCCAACCCCGACGGCTTCGTCGCCGACGTGACGGCCAACGGAACGTCGGAAGCCGTTGCCCGCCGCGAAGTCGAGACCCGTGACAGTGTGCTGCTGCAACCGGTCAACACCGTTGCCGTCAACCGCGCGCTGGCGGGGGAGACCGGCGTCGACACGGCGCTCGACTACGTCGGTGCGGAGTCGCTGGTGGCTTACGCTCCGCTGAACATCCCGGGCCTCGATTGGGCGATCGTCGCTGCGATCCGCAAGTCCGAGGCGCTGGCTCCCGTCGAACGATTCGCCCGCAACCTCGCCCTGTCCACCGCGGCAATCGTGCTGGCCGTGTGCCTGCTGGCGTTGTTGTTCAGCCGGATCCTGACCCGCCCCGTTGTGCGCTTGGCCGACGCGGTGCGCCGGGTCAGCGGCGGGGAACTCGGAGTCAACGTGCCGGTGACCGCCCGCGACGAGTTCGGCGAGTTGGGTGTGGCGTTCAACGATATGAGCGCCAGCCTGCAGACCAAACAGCAACTCATCGACGAACAGCGCCGGGAGAACGAGGAACTGCTGTCTTCCCTGATGCCCGAGACCGAGGCCCGCCGGTATCGCGACGGCGAGGAGAACATCAGCACCGAATACCGGGACGTCTCGGTGGTCTACGCGCAGCTGCTGGGGTTTGACGACTTCGCCCGCTCGCTGCCGGCCGGGGAGTCCGTCACCACCCTCAACGCTCTGGTGGGCGCCTTCGACGGCGCGGCCGAACGGCACGGCGTCGAGCAGGTCCGCAGCATGCAGGACAACGGTCTGCTGGCCACCTGCGGTTTAGTCGTGCCGAGGGTCGACCACGCCAGCCGCACCATCGCCTTCGCCATCGAGGTCACCGAGATTTTGGACAGTTTCAACGACCAGAACGGTGCCGCGCTCACCGTGCGGATCGGCATCGACAGCGGACCGGTGACCAGTGGCCTGGTGGGCCAGCGCTCTACCATCTACGCGCTCTGGGGTGAGGCGGTCGATCTCGCGCACCGGGTTCACTCAGCCGTCGGCTCGGCGGGGATTTTCGTCAGCAACCGGGTCCGCGACGCGGTCTTCGGCATCTATCCGTTCTCCGATGCCGGCGCCATCACCGGTGTCGCGGGCCCGGAGAAGGTCTGGCGCCTCGACGCCGGGTCGGGGTAGCCGCTGTGAGCGCGCTGATTGACCAGCCCTGGTTCTGGCCGGCGATTGTGGTCATCGTCGGTCTGCCCATCGCGTTAATGGTCCTGCACGAACTGCACAGCACCCTGGCTCGTCGCAACAGTGCATATGCCAAACCTGTTGGACTGCTGCGCAATTGGATTCTCCCGGCTGGCGCGCTCTATCTGCTCTTCAGGCAACTCGAGGCCGCCGACGCCGATCCGACCTGGTCGAAGGTCGCCGCGTCGCTGTTCGGATTCCTGGTCATGCTGCTGCTGCTTTCCGGCGTCAATGCCGCACTCTTCGGCGAGGCCCGCGGCGGCAGCTGGCGTCAGCGGCTGCCCGGCATCTTCGTCGACCTGGGCCGGTTGGTCCTGATCGTGCTTGGTATCGGTGTGCTGCTGTCCTGGGTGTGGGGCGCCAACATCGGCGGACTGGTCACCGCGGTGGGCGTCACCTCGATCGTGATCGGCCTGGCCGTGCAGAGCGCGGTGGGCCCGGTGATCTCCGGCCTGCTGCTGCTCTTCGAGCAGCCGTTTCGGATCGGGGATTGGCTGGACACCGAGTTCGGCAAGGGCCGGGTGGCCGAGGTCAACTGGCGCGCAGTGCACATCGACACGGACAACGGACTCCGGGTCATCCCCAACGCCGCGTTGGCCGATGGCGCTTTTGTGAACCTCAGCCGAACCACCGCGCCGTACTTCAAGGCGATGGCCACCCTGTCCTTCGCCGCCGACGACCCGCCCGGCGAGGTCAGGGAAACCCTGCTCGGAGTCGCCAAGGCGTTACCGGCCAGGCTGGCCGGCATTGCGCCATCGGTGACCGCACTCGGCGCCGGTGGCTACCGGGTGTCGGTGCCGATCGCCTCCCCGGCCGACGAGTTCGCGACAGCCGCCACCCTGCAGCACCGGGCCTGGTACGCCGCCCAGCGCGCCGGACTGCACCTCGACAACGTGAAGTCCGGCCACCGGGTCAGGCGTGACTTCATGGCCGAACACCTGGGTCCGGCGGTGGCATCGCTGGGCGTGGACGAGAACGAACTTGCCACGATGCTCAGCGGTGCGCGGCTGCTGCCCTACGCCGGCGGCGAGTTGATCCAGGCCGTGGACACCATTCCGACGTCGGTGGGCTTCATCATCGACGGAACCGCCGAAATGTTCGTGACGGCCGACGACGGCCGACGGATCTCGCTGGGGGAGCTCGGCGCCGGTGATCACTTTGGCGGCACAGCGCTGACCCGCCAGCGGATGATCATCGGGATGGTCGCGATCACCGACATGGTTGTCATCGGCGTGTCCCGAGAGGCAATGAATACCGTTGCGCAACAGGATAATCGGCTGGCACGCCAAATCGGTGACGTGATTGAGATGCGTCGGCGCTCGGCTCGCGACGCGCTTGCCGAAGCTGCACAGGGTGTGCGTTAGCCCGGATCGGTGGCCGCGCGCAGTGCCTCGGCCAGTGCGGCGGCCCGCCGGTCGGTGAAGACGTCTTCGAGGAACATCCGGTTTCCGTCGGGGCCGGCCAACGGCACCCGCCAGTTCGGGTACTCGTCGGTGGTTCCAGGCTGATTCTGGGTACGCCGCTCACCGACCGCGTCGGCCAGGGACAGCGCCAGCAGTCGCGACGGCGTTCGTCCCAGGTACCGGTACAGCGCGAGGATCACGTCCTCCTCGTCGGCGCCGTCGGGGGCCAGAAGTCCGACCCGGCGCAACTCGGCCATCCAGCCGGCCTGCTCGGCCCGGTCGGCGGCCAGTTCCTCGGACTTGGGGCGGGTGAGCAGTCCCAGCGCGTGTCGCAACTTCACGTGCTCACCGGCCAGATAGCCGGGGGTGGGGGGCAGGTCGTGGGTGGTCACCGAGGACAGACACAGGTCGCGCCAGTGCTCGGCCGGCAGCGGCCCGCGGCCGCCCAGATCGTGTTCGAACCACAGGATCGAGGTGCCCAGCAGGCCGCGCTCGCGCAGATAGTCGCGGACCCACGGTTCCACGGTGCCCAGATCCTCACCCACCACGACCGCACCGGCCCGATGGGCCTCCAGGGCGACGATGCCGATCATCGCGTCGTGGTTGTACCGCACATAGGTGCCGCGGGCCGGTGGGGCGTCCTTGGGGATCCACCACATCCGGAACAGTCCGATGATGTGGTCGATGCGCACGCCGCCGGCATGCCGCAGGATCGCGGCGATCAGCGACCGGAACGGTTGGTAGCCGAGTTGTTCGAGCCGGTCCGGTCGCCACGGCGGCTGTGACCAGTCCTGGCCGAGTTGGTTGAACTCGTCAGGCGGCGCGCCCGCGGAGACTCCGAGCGCCAGTACGTCCTGCATCGCCCAGGCGTCCGCGCCGCAGGGATGCACCCCGACGGCAAGATCGGCCATGATGCCCAACGCCATCCCGGTTCGTACGGCCTGGGACTGCGCAGCCGCAAGTTGGTCGTCGAGTTGCCACTGCAACCAGCGATGGAAATCCACCGCGCGGTGATGGCGGGCGGCGAACGCGCCGACCTCCGGACTGTCGGGGTGCTGCAGACCCGCTGGCCAGGCCCGCCAGTCAGCGCCGTACTTCTCGGCGAGCGCACACCAGGTGGCGAAGTCATCGAGCGCGTCGCCCTCGCGTTCCCGGAACGCCTCGAACGCCTGCTGTCGGCCGGCCGAGCGCGGAACGCGGTAGAGCAGGTGCAGTGCTTCACGCTTGGCGGCCCACGCCGCGTCGCGATCGATCGTGTCGGCCTTGCGTGCCTGCTGCGCGCAGGCCCGCTGCAGTCTGCGTACCCGACCGCGTCCGGTCAGCGACGCGAATTCGACGATGGCCTCGACCCGCAGATAGAGCGGGCTGGTGAAGCGCCGTGAGGTGGGCAGGTAGGGGGAGGGCTCCATGGGCGCGGTGGGCCCGGCCGCGTGCAGGGGGTTGACCAGCACGTAGTCGGCCCGGTGCTGGGAGCCGGCCCACACGGCCAGATCCGCGAGGTCGACCAGGTCCCCGACGCCCCAGGAGCCTGCCGAGGTCACGCTGTAAAGCTGGGCAGCCAGGCCCCACGCTCGCCGGCCGCCCATCCGCGCGGGCAGCCCCAGCCACGCCGGCGTGACGATCAGCGCGGTATCGGACTCGCCGTTCCCGGACCGCAGGTGTAGCCGGTGGTAGCCCAGCGGCAGATCGGCCGGCAATACGAACGTGGCCTCGCCGACGAGTCGACCGTCGAGATCGAACGGCGGGGTGAAGTTGTCGGCCTGCCGGATGTCGTGGCGGAGGCCGCCGTCTTCCAGTCGGACCCATACCTGCGCCGGGTCACCATGGGTGACGTGCACCCAGAACGGGGCTTCGGTGCCTGAACGGGCCACGATCGTCGGCGGTAGTGTTCGCGCCCAGTGCCGCCGGTGGTGATCGGAAAGTGCTGTGGCACAGGCTTCTTCGGTGTCGGCGCGCACTCCCAACGCCGCCAGTGCCGCGATGACGGTGGCGTCGTCGACCGCGATCAGATTACCGACCCAGTCGTGGTAGTCGACCGCCACGCCCATCCGGTGCGCGAGGGTGGCCAGCCGGGGATCGGTCATGGCTGCCATCTTGCTTGGTGGGCGGGGCCTCAGCGCACCGAACCGGTCAACTCGATGGTCAGCACCCCGCCGATGATGAGTGCGATTCCGGCCATCATCAACGGCGTGAGGGGTTCGTCGAACAACGCCCGAGCGGCGAGGGCAACCAGGGCCACGCCGCAGGCCGACCACACGCCGTAGGCGATACCCACCGGCATGCCCAGTTGCAGGGTCCACCACAGCAGTGCGAACGAGATCAGGTAGCCGACGATCACCGGGGCGATCCAGGCTCGCTGACGGAACCCGTCTGAGGCCCGCAGCGACAGCGTCGCACACACCTCGACGACGATCGCCCCGGCCAGCGCGAGCCACATCACGACGCGACGTCCTCGCTCGTTCGGGGATGTGAACCGAACTCGACCATCAGCACCCCGCCGATGATCAGCACGATTCCGCCGATGATCGGTGCTGTGAGCCTCTCGCCGAAGATCACCGCGGCGATCCCGGCGGTCAGGGCGGTGCCCAGGGCGCCCCAGATGCCGTAGGCCACCGCGATCGGCATGCCGGCCCGTATCACCCTCGCGAGCAGCACGAACGCCGTGATGTAACCGACGACGACCATGCCCAGCCACCCCGGGTGATCCTGGGAGGCCCGCAGGGACAGTGTGCCGGCGACCTCCGCGATGATCGCGCCCAACAGCAACGCCCATTTGTGCATGGCCGTCACGATATCGGCGGCACCGCACCGGCGGTACGGCCCGTTAGGCTGGGTTAGTCCGGCGTCGGAAGGTGCGCAAGTGGATCGAATCGCGGAGATGGTGTCGGTGCTGCCGCCGCCGATGCAAGACCCGGTGCTCTTCGCCGTGCCGTTCTTCGTCATCCTGCTCGCCATCGAGTGGGCCGCGGCCCGCAAACTCGGCAACGAGACAGAGCCCGGTCGGCCCGGCGCGGGGGCCTATCTGAGTCGCGACGCGCGCGCCTCGGTCTTGATGGGTCTGGTGTCTGTCGTGACGATGGGGTTCTGGAAATTTCTCGGGCTCCTGGGCTATGCCGCGCTCTACGCCTATGTCGCACCCTGGCAGCTGTCGGCGGGGCAGTGGTACACCTGGGTGATCGCTATCGTCGGTGTTGACGTCCTGTTCTACGCCTATCACCGGATTGCCCATCGCGTCCGGCTGATCTGGGCGACACATCAGGCGCACCACTCCAGCCGGTACTTCAACTTCGCCACCGCGCTGCGCCAGAAATGGAACAACAGCGGGGAACTGATCATGTGGGCGCCTCTGCCGATGCTCGGCGTTCCGCCGTGGATGGTGTTCACCAGCTTTTCGATCAGCCTGGTCTATCAGTTCTGGATCCACACCGAGCACATCGGAACGTTGCCGCGTCCGATCGAGTTCGTCTTCAACACGCCCTCGCACCATCGGGTGCACCACGGCATGGACCCGCTGTACCTGGACCGCAACTACGGCGGCATCCTCATCATCTGGGACCGGCTGTTCGGCACCTTCCAGCCGGAACTCTTCCGACCGCACTATGGACTGACCAAACCGGTGAACACCTTCAACATCTGGAAACTGGAAACCGGCGAGTACGTCGCGATCGCCCGCGACGTCCGGTCGGC
>CAMDFY010000065.1 GCA_945897705.1 Bifidobacterium breve
CACCCATATCGGGGTGCGCTGATAGACGGTGAGGTCGGCGGCCTTCTTCGCCAGCTCCGGGATCAGTTGCACGGCGGTTGCGCCGGTGCCGATGATGGCGATTCGTCGACCTGCGGGGTCGAAGGCGTCATCCCAGTCGGCGGTGTGGATCACCGTGCCGGCGAAGTCGTGCACGCCCGGGATGTCCGGGGTGTGCGGCTGCGACAAGAACCCGGTGGCGGTGATCAGGAACCGGGTTCGGATCGTCTCACCGCCGGCCACTGCGACGCGCCACAGGCCGGCCTCGCCGTCCCAGCGGGCCCCGTCCACGCAGGTGTTGAACCGGATGTGGCGGCGGATGTCGTACTTGTCGGCGACGTCTTCGGCGTACTGCCTGATCTCGGCCCCGGTGGAATACAGCCGCGACCAGTTGGGGTTGGGCTCGAAGAAGTACGAATAGGTGGTGGTCGGCACGTCGACGGTCAGGCCCGGGTAGTGGTTGACGTACCAGGTGCCGCCGAGATCGTCCTCGCGGTCCAGAAGCGCGAAGTTCTCGAACCCCAGACGCTTGAGTTCGATCGCGGCGCCGATGCCCCCGAATCCTGCCCCGACGACGATCACGTCGAAGAGTTGCTCGGTCATGAGCCGACGGTACCCGAGTTTCCGTAACCACTGAGGCGCAGCGCTGCGCTGACGGCGAACGCCGGCACCTCCGGCCTCGCGAGGTCATGGCGGGCCCCGCTGATCTCGACGATCTCGGTCGGTGCCGGGATCAGTGCGACAGCGGTGCGCAGTTCGGTGAGGGAACCGAACGGGTCGGCGCCGCCGTGGGTGAAGACCGTCGGTACGGCGATCGACTCGAAGTGCCCGGTGCGCAGCCGCTCCGGCTTGCCTGGCGGGTGCAGGGGATAGGAGAACAGCGTGAGCGCATCGACGGCGGTCTGGCCCTGCGCCACCGCCATGGACGTCAGCCGCCCACCGTAGGAATGACCGCCGGCGATCACCGGGCCGGCGCTGCCAGTCGTATCGACAAGCGTGTCGCGCGCCACCGCGATGGCGTCGGTGACACCGGCGAGATCGGTGGCCGCCGCCGACGGCGGGCCCTTCGGGCGGCGGCGGCGGAAGGGCAGGTCGTACCGGATCGCCAGCCAGCCGCGGACGGCCCACTGCTCGCAGACGGCGATCAGCAACGGGGACTCCCGGTTTCCGCCCGCGCCGTGCGTGAGCACCACCACGCCGGCAGCGGGGCCGGCCGGGGTGTGGGCGACACCGCCGATCGACTCGAGGTCGGGGCTCACCCCCGCAACCGGAACAATGCCGATACCGGCCCGAGTCCCTTGCCGATCGGATAGGCCGCTTTGAGGCACTCGGTCACCCAGGACTTTCCGAACCCGACCGCCTCGGGCATCGCAAAGCCGTGCGCCAGCGCGCAGGCGATCGCGGCCGCCAGCGTGTCGCCCGCGCCGTGGTCATGGCGCGTGTTCACCCGGGGCGCATCGAAGGTGTGAAAGGTCTCGCCGTCAAAGAGCAGATCGGTGCTGCTCGGCGCGCTGCGCAGGTGGCCTCCCTTGACCAGTACCCACTGCGGGCCGATGTCGTGCAGGGCGCGGGCCGCGTCGCGTTGGGTGGCGGCATCGACGACGTCGATGCCCACCAGTAGTCGCACCTCATCGAGATTGGGCGTGACCACACTCGCGAGCGGGAACAACTGCGTGCGCAACGTGTCCAGTGCTGTCGGGTGAAGCAGTGCCTCGCCGTGCATTGAGGCACAGACCGGGTCGACGACGAACGGCACCGTGCGGGCCAACCCGAGATCGCGCCAGCACTCCGCGATGGTCTCGATGATCTGTGCGGAGGCCAGCATCCCGGTCTTGGCCCCCTGAACGCCGATATCGGTGACCACCGCCTCGATCTGTCCCCTGACGACATCGGCCGGGATCTCGACAATGCCGTCCACTTTGAGTGAGTTCTGGACCGTTACCGCTGTCACCGCAACCAGCGAGTGCACACCGAGCAGCGCGAAGGTTCGCATGTCGGCCTGGATTCCCGCGGCCCCGCCGGAGTCCGATCCGGCGATGGTGAGCACCCGCGGCGGGGTAGTGCCGGGGGGCGTCAACGCTAAAAAGTCCACGGTGCCTTCCTCTTAACCTCTCACGGTAACAGCGGGTAGCTTTGTCGTTCATGCCTGTGACCAACCGCCAGATCGTGCTGCGCCGGCGGCCCCACGGACTGGTCGGCGCGACCGACGCCGAGGCCGTCACCACCGAGGTGCCGGCGGTCGCCGACGGGGAGGCACTGCTGCGTACCACTTACGTCGGTGTCGACGCCGCGGTGCGCACCTGGCTCAACGACCAGCCGGGTTATCTGCCCCCGGTGGCTCTCGGCGAGGTGATTCGTTCCGCCGGGATCGGCGAGGTGGTCGAATCGCGTTGCAGCGCCTACCGCGTCGGCGACATCGTGACCACACTGACTGGTTTCCAGGAGTACGCGATCATCCGCGACGACGTATTCAGCACGCTGATCACCGGCGAGAGTGATCCGGTGACCATCATGTCGATTTACGGATCGAGTGGTTCCACCGCGTATTTCGGGATGACCGACATCGGCCGTCCGCAGGCCGGCGACACGGTGGTGGTGTCCGCCGCCGCAGGCGCCACCGGGTCGATCGCGGGGCAGATCGCCAAAATCGCCGGCGCGCGCGTGATCGGTATCGCCGGCGGGCCGGTGAAATGCCGCGCGGTGGTCGAGGACTTCGGGTTCGACGCCTGCATCGACTACCGGAACGAGGACCTGCCCGCCGCGCTCAAGACACACTGCCCGAAGGGCGTCAACGTCTACTTCGACAACGTCGGCGGGGAGATCCTGAACGCCGTTCTCGGCCGATTGGCGCCCGGGGCCCGGGTGGCACTGTGCGGGGTGATCTCCAGTTACCTCACCGGCGAGCACCCGGGGCCGGCCAACTACGTCAACCTGCTCGCCAAGACCGCATCCATGCAGGGGTTCAATGCCCTCGACAAGTGGGATCGCTTCGACGAGGCCTACGCGGCACTGCGCCACTGGGAGCAGGACGGCGCGCTACGACACCGGGAGACCATCCTCGAAGGCCTCGACTCGTGCGTCGACGCTCTCAACGGACTGTTCACCGGGGCCAACATCGGCAAGATGCTGGTCAAGATCAGTTGATGTCGATGAAGACCGGGGCGTGGTCACTCGGCGACCCGATCCTGTTCTTGCCGGTCTTGCGCTCATCGCGCACGATCTCGGCGTTGACTACCCGGGGCGCCAGTGCCGGCGACGCCAGGATGAAATCGATCCGCATGCCTTGGCGCTTGGGGAAGCGCAACTGGGTGTAGTCCCAGTAGGTGTAGACCTCCGGACCCGGCGCGAACGGACGCACCACGTCACTGAATGTGGTCTCGATCGCACCGAATGCCTGCCGTTCCGATTCGGTGACGTGGGTGCTGCCGCGGAAGAATTCCATGTCCCAAACGTCGTCATCGGTGGGTGCGATGTTCCAGTCGCCGACCAGTGCGATCTGCGCCTCGGGTTGGCGCTGTATCCAGGAGTCGGCGCAATCACGCAGTGCCGCAAGCCATTGGAGCTTGTAGCGGTAGTGCGGATCGTCGACGGCTCTGCCATTGGGTACGTAAAGGCTCCATACCCGAACGCCGGCGCAGGTCGCGCCGAGCGCACGCGCCTCGGCCTTGGCGGCCGCCCCGTCCTTACCCCAGGCGGGCTGGCCGGGAAAACCCGCCGCGATATCGTCGATGCCCACCCGGGAAGCTATCGCCACGCCGTTCCACTGGTCGTACCCGCAGTGCGCGACGTCATAGCCCGCCGCGGCGAAGGGCATCGTCGGAAACTTGTCGTCGGTGCATTTGGTCTCCTGCATCGCAAGCACGTCGACGTCGGCGCGCACCATCCAATCCACCACGCGGTCCACCCGGGTGCGAATCGAGTTCACGTTCCAGGTCGCCACCCGTAACCCCGCCATGACTAGAGGCTAGTGGGCAGCAGATGGCGCGCGTCGATGTAGCGCAGGTGGTGGTGCAAGCCGAAGCCGAGGGCGGCGTACAGCGCGATCGCGGCATCGTTGTCCTCGAGCACCTGCACGTAGGCGCGCCGCGCCCCGCGATCGGCCCCCCAATTCTGCAGGGCCTCGCAGACCGCGCGGCCATGACCGGCGCGGTGGTGCCCCTCGGCGACGTGCACCGCCGAGATGCCCAGCCAAGCGGTACCGTCCGGCGCGACGGTGAGGGCGCCGCGGGCGCCGGCCACACCCGCGGCCGTCGCGAACACCACCTCGCCGTCGACGACCGCGGTCAACACCTCATCCGGCACGTCTCGGCGGTAGCCGGCCCGCCACGCCGCATCCGGCCGATCCCGCAGAGCGGCGGTCACTCTCTCCGGTGGCCGGTCGAGATCTCGGACCATGACCCGGGTGTGTTTGACGCCGGCGGCCCGCACTGCGAGCAGTCGATCCGGCAGTGCCAGCCACGGGTCTAGCCCGCGTTCGTCGTACCACTCGACGATGGGCTCTAGATCGGCAATTGCGGACGAGAAATCAAGTGGGACAGCGGAATTAGCTCTTCTCGTGTGGCCACCGCCGGCCCGTAACAGCCAGCCCCGGTGCCAATGCTGTTCGGTGCCCGGCCAGGCCAATGCGGCGGCGTGCTCGAGGTTCCGGATCTCGGAGGCCCGTACCGCGGTATGGCTCAGTTCCCGTATCGCCACCACGTCGTCCGATGGGATCGTCAGCGTCCCGGCGGATTTCGTCCGTATCTCGAATCTCGGTCCGACGGTGAGAAGATGACCGATGACGTCGGTATGGCCGCCGTCGGCCAGGTATCGGACGCTGACCCGACTGCCCGGTGCGGGAAACCGCGGCATGAGTTCAGTGTCCGAACGGATCGGGTTCGGCGCCGGGCAGCCAGGACAACCCGGGCACACCCCACCCATTGGACTTGACCGCCCGCTTGGCACTGCGGGCGTGCCGGCCGATCAACGTGTCGACGTAGAGGATTCCGTCGAGATGCCCGGTCTCGTGCTGGAGCATCCGGGCGAACAGTCCGGTTCCCTCGATATTGACCGGTTCGCCGTCGGCGTTCAGGCCGCTGACACGTGCCCACTGGGCACGTCCGCACGGAAACGACTCGCCTGGCACGGACAGGCAGCCTTCGTCGTCGGTCTCCGGGTCGGGCATGGTCTCGGGTATCTCGGATGTCTCCAGGACCGGATTGACGACGACGCCCCGGTGGTACGTGGACCTGCCACGCTCCTCGGGGCAGTCGTAGACGAACACCCGCAAACCCACGCCGATCTGGTTGGCCGCCAACCCGACTCCGTTGGCGGCGTCCATGGTGTCGTACATGTCGGTGATCAGCAGGACCACGTCCGGCGGCAGTGAACCGTCGCCTGAGACCGGTACCGGACTGGTCGCGGTGTGCAGGACAGGATCCCCGAGGATCACGATGGGTCGGACCGCCATGGTCGGCTAGCTTAAAGTGAGCCGACGCGCGGGGTTCGATGCCGTGCTGAAGAACGTGCCCGTGGTTCAATGGCCAGCGAACGACACTGATGTCACTCGTGAAAGTGTCACCCGATATCACTGTGCACGGGGAATTCGGAAAGGGCCGACGAAACTATATGGACGGCGCCACGGCACGTGCCGAGCAGTCGGTTGACGAGGTCGAACTGCCAGAGGGCCTCACTCGCCGCGATTGCGACATCCTCGCTTTCGAGCGCCAGTGGTGGAAGTACGCCGGAGCCAAGGAGGAGGCCATCAAGGACCTCTTCGCGATGTCGGCGACGCGCTACTACCAGGTGCTCAATGCGCTGGTAGACCGGCCCGAAGCGTTGTCGGCCGACCCCATGCTGGTCAAGCGGCTACGGCGGTTGCGGGCCAGTCGGCAGAAGGCCAGGGCCGCCCGACGCCTGGGCTTCGAGTTCCCCTGACGGTGGCGATGTGGCCGACCCCGACCACGGCCCGGTTACAGTTACCCCGATGAACGAGCGAGTGCCCGACTCCGCCGGGCTTCCCTTGCGCGCCATGGTGATGGTGCTGTTGTTCCTCGGCCTGATTTTTCTGCTGGTTGGTTTCCAGGCGATGAATTCCGCAGATCGAGTTGACCCGCCGGCCCGGACCCTGGCCACCACCACGACCGCCGAGGCGCCCAAAGCTGAAGTCCGCGTGTTCAGCGTCACCGGAGATGAGGCGGCCGCCGTCCAGGTATCGGATCGCTTGAAGGAAGCCGGCTGGAACGTCACCGCCGCGGCAACCACCGAGGTGGCTGAGCCGCCCGTTACGACCGTGTACTTCGGAGCCGGCGACGGTGAGCAGGCGGCGGCCGAGTCCATCGGTGCGGTACTCGAGGCTCCGGTGGAACCACGGGTACCCGAAATTGCCGAGGATGCACCCGGTGTGATCGTGCTGGTGACAGGTTAGGCTCTCGGGCATGGTCAAGTCCCTCGGGCCGGGCACGCCCGCCGCCATCCTGATCGCTGTTGCCGCAGCCGCGCTGAGCGCCTGTTCGCCCAACGAACCCATCGCCACCCAACCCGGCACCGTCCCGCCGGTCTGGACCGGATCACCCGCCCCGGCCGGGATGGCTGACGGGCACGGGGGGATGGACCACGGTTCGATGAAGCCCGGAGCGATGGAGCCCGGAGCCATGGAGCCCGGAGCCATGGGCGCGGGGGCCATGCCTCGGGCCGTCGCGGCAGCCGACACCCTCACTGCGGAGATCAACGCCGCGGACGGCAGCCAGGTCGCGGCGGCCACCATCGAATTCAAAGACGATGACGGCTTCGCGATCATCACCGTGCAGACCGTCGTTCCGGGCCTCTTGAGCCCCGGCATGCACGGCATGCACATCCATGCCGTCGGTAAATGTGAGGCAAACTCAGTCGGACCCGGTGGCGGCGCGCCCGGAGATTTCCTCTCGGCCGGCGGGCATCTGCAGGCCGGCGGTTCTGCCTCGCACCCCAGCCACGGCGGTGATCTGAGCTCGCTGCAGGTGCGTGGCGACGGTACCGCGATGCTGGTCACCACCTCGAATGCGTTCGACCGGGCGGATCTGCTCGACGGCGGGGGAACGGCGATCATCATCCACGAGAGCGCGGACAACTTCGCGAACATCCCGGCGGACCGATATCAGCAGATCGATGGTGGCGCGACCGGACCGGACGCCGTCACGCTGGCCACCGGTGACTCCGGCAAGCGGGTCGCCTGCGGTGTCATCAGCGCCGGTTAGGATCGATTTCGCGGGTTCGGAGCGCCCGACACTCGGCGTCGAGTGGGAGTTCGCTCTTGTCGATGCGCAGTCGTGGGACCTGAGCAACGAAGCGGCCGAGGTGATCGCCGACATCGGTGCGACCCCCCACGTTCACAAAGAGTTGCTGCGCAACACCATTGAGGTCGTCACCGGAGTGTGTGACACCGTCGCCGAGGCGATGGAGGACCTGCGGTCAACCCTGATTCCGATTCGTACGGCCGTCGAAGACCGGGGTATGGAACTCTTCTGCGCGGGCACCCATCCGTTCGCGCAATGGTCGGCCCAGGAACTCACCGACGGCCCTCGCTACGCGGAGTTGATCAACCGCACGCAATGGTGGGGCCGCCAGATGCTCATCTGGGGCGTGCACGTGCACGTTGGTGTTTCTTCCGCGCACAAGGTCATGCCGATCATTTCGTCGCTGCTCAATCACTACCCGCACCTGCTGGCGCTGTCGGCATCCTCACCCTTCTGGGCCGGTGAGGACACCGGCTATGCGAGCAATCGCGCGATGATGTTTCAGCAGCTCCCGACCGCCGGGTTGCCGTTTCAATTCCGATCCTGGCGAGAGTTCGAGAGATTCGTTCATGATCAGAAGAAGACCGGAATCATCGATCACCTCAACGAGATCCGCTGGGATATAAGACCGTCGCCGCATCTTGGAACCGTCGAGGTGAGGATCTTCGACGGGGTGTCCAATCTGCGTGAGCTTTCCGCGCTGGTGGCGCTGACTCATTGTCTGATCGTGGATCTGGACCGTCGCCTCGATGCCGGCGAACAGCTGCCGGTGATGCCGCCCTGGCATGTGCAGGAGAACAAGTGGCGCGCCGCCCGCTACGGACTCGAGGCGATCATCATTCTCGACGCGGACAGCAATGAGCGTCTGGTGACCGAGGACCTCGACGACCTGCTGACCCGGCTGGCACCGGTGGCTGAGTCTCTGCACTGCAGTGGCGAACTTGCCGCGGTCGCCGATATACCGCGCCGGGGCGCGTCTTATCAGCGGCAGCGTCGGGTTGTCGAATCCCACGGCGGGGACTTGTGCGCGGTGGTCAACGCACTCGTGGACGAACTGGATATCGAGGAGTAGCGCATGACGCGATACCGACGGATGGCGGTCGCCGGACTTGCCATCGTGGTGGTACTGACCACAGGCGGCTGCAGCACGGCGATCAGCGGCACTCCGGTGGCCACACCCGGGGAAGGCGGCAAGGCGGCGACCGGCGCGGCATTGGCATCCACCACCTGCCGGGAGTACACCGAGATGAACTCTGCCGCCCGCCGCGAGGTCATCGCCGCGATCGGTGCGGAGGGCAACGATCTGGTTGCGGCCAACCCCGATCTGTGGGCGGGGGTGGCAACGGCGTTGTGCACCTTCGCATCCCCGAGTGCGCCGGTGCGCGATGTCGTCACCGGCGGTATGAGGTAGCGCGATGACCCCGATGTTTCCGCTGCAGTCAGCACTTCTTCCCGGGGAGACGTTGCCGCTGAACATCTTTGAGCCCCGGTACGCCCAACTGGTGCGGGACTGCGTGGCTTCGCCGGATCCGGCATTCGGCGTGGTCCTGATCAGCCGCGGCCAGGAGGTCGGCGGCGGCGATATTCGCGGTGATGTCGGCGCGCTGGCGCGGATCACCGACTACGTCGATCTTGGCGAAGGCCAGTATCAACTTCTCGCGTCGGTCGGCGAGCGGATCCGGGTCTCTGAGTGGCTGCGCGACGATCCTTACCCCCGTGCGGTGGTGACGGCCTGGCCCGACGAGCCCGGTCCGGATGTGGGTCCGGAGCGGATTTCGGTGGTGGTCGACGCCATCCTCGGACTCTTCGAGCGCGTGATCGCGGCCCGCGGCGGCCAACTGCGATCCGACGCACTGGCCGTTGACGAGGAGATCGCCGACGATCCTTCCCGGCATATCTATGCTCTCGCCTCGCGGGTCCCGATGGGTCAGGCGGATCGGTACGCGGTCCTGGCGGCTCCGACGCTCGCCGAACGGGTCGCGGTGCTTTCCGATGCCATCGAGACGGTCACCGCGATGGTCGAGTTCCAACTGTCTGAGGAGTAGACCCGCCCGAGGAGTAGGCCCGCCCGCTCAGCGCTCGCCGGCGAACGCCCGCAGTGACTCGATCTGGGCCCGATCCAGTGACGGCCGGACGTTCTCGCGGGCCGTGGCGAGGTCCGCCGCGGTGACGTCGGCGGCGTCGATCGAGCGGCGCATTGCGGTCAGCGCGGCCTCCCGAAGCAGCGCCACGCAGTCCGCTGCGCTGTAGCCATCCAGATCGGCGGCCAGCGCATCGAGGTCGACCTCGGCGCTCAACGGCACCGACTTTCCGGCCGTCCGCAGGATCTCGCGACGGGCGGCGGCATCGGGCGGTTCCACGAACACGAGTCGTTCGAGCCGTCCCGGCCGCAGCAGTGCCGGATCGATGAGCTCGGGACGGTTGGTCGCCCCCAGCACCACCACGTCGCGCAGTGGCTCGATGCCGTCCATCTCGGTCAGCAGTGCGGCGACGACGCGATCGGTGACGCCGGAGTCGAAACTCTGCCCGCGCCGGGGTGCCAGCGCATCGATCTCGTCGAGGAAAATCAGGGATGGCGCTGAGTCTCGTGCGCGGCGGAATAATTCGCGCACCGCCTTCTCCGAGGATCCCACCCACTTGTCCATCAGTTCGGCGCCCTTCACGGCGTGCACGCTGAGCCGGCCCGAACTGGCCAGTGCCCGAACCACGAACGTCTTGCCGACCCCGGGTGGACCGTAGAGCAGGACTCCGCGCGGCGGATCCACCCCGAGTCGGGCGAAGGTCTCGGGGTGCGCGAGCGGCCACAGCACGGCCTCGGTGAGTGCCTGCTTGGTCTCGATCATGTCGCCGACGTCGTCAAGGGTCACCGAGCCGACCGACAATTCCTCGGTACCCGACCTCGACAGCGGCCGGATCACGGTCAGCGCGCCGGTGAAGTCCTCCTGGGTCAGCGCCGGGGGCTCACCATCGTCGCTAGCGCGGGCCGCAGCCCGCAGCGCCGCTTCGCGAACGAGCGCGGCAAGGTCGGCACGCACGAATCCCGGTGTGCGGTCAGCGATCTGGTCCAGCGCCAGTTCCTGCGACGGAACATCTCGCAGCAGTACCTCCAGCAGTGCCCTGCGGGTGGCGCCGTCGGGAAGGCTCAAACCCAGTTCGCGGTCGCACAAATCGGGAGCCCGCAGCCTCGGGTCCACCACGTCGGGCGCCTGCGAGGTGGCGATCAGCGCCACGCCCGGCGTGGCGACCGCCCTCTTCAGCTCGGCCAGGATCATCGTCGCCACCGGTTCGGGCGGATCGGGAAGCAGGGCGTCGATGTCGGTCACCAGGAGCACGCCGCCGCCGTTGATCACATCGGTGACCGCCCGGGCCACCCCCTGATGGCGCTCGGTGGCCGCGAGCGCACCGGTGTCCGGGCCGTCAAGGTCCACGAGTCGCCGGCCCGCGCACACCGCGCGGACCAGTCGGGCTTTTCCGACCCCGGCCGGACCGGTGATCAACACTCCGAGGTTGGGTTTGGCGCCCAGTTTCTCCAGAAGCCCCGGTTCGTCGAGTGCCAGTTTGAGCCACTCGGTGAGCCGGCCGGCCTGGACATGCTGGCCTTTGAGATCGTCGATGCTCACCGCCGGCTCTTCGGGCCATTGCGTGGGTGGACTGATGGCAGCGGTGGAACCGGGGGTCACCTCGCCGCCGGTACCCCAGGTGACCGAGGAGTTCGGCTGTACCGAAACGGGTCCGACGGGGTCGGTTCCGGTCACGGTGAGTAGTTCCGACGTCCAGGTGATCCCGACCGCTGCGGTTAACGCCGAACTCGCCTCGGAGTTCGACGTACCCGGACCGAGGTCGCGTGGTAGCAGCGACACGGTGTCCCCGACGGTCAGCACCTTGCCCAGTAGCGCCTGGCGCAAGGTCGCTGACGACACCGATCTGGTGGCCAGGGCTGATCCGCTCAACGTCACCGATCGCGACCCGTAGACGGTGACCGGCGCCACCAGCACGCTGGCATCCTCGCGTAGGCCGGCGTTGGACAGTGTCACGTCGTCGAGAAGAGCGGTGCCGGTCGGTGTGCCGGCGGGCGCCACGCCGGCGACGGCGGCGGTCGTGCGCGATCCGGTGAGTGACACCGCATCCCATTCCCGAATGCCCAGTGCAGCAATCACTTCCGGGTGTAGACGGACAACGCCGCGTCGCGAGTCGAGGGCGGCTGTGTTCAGCCGTGCGGTCAGGGTCAGGCTCGATGGTGGCCCGGGTCGGCCGGTCATCAATTCGGATGCGTCAGACATCGGTTCGGCCTCCTGGCTTGCGTAGGCCCAACCGGGCCGTCGATCGGCGGTGGGGATTCTCGGCGTTCCTTGCCGCGCGGCGGGCGGCGCGCCGCTGTCCGGGCTTGTCGTCCCACGCTTCCGGGTGTGCGGCGGCCCAGCGTTGGCTGCGGATCGTGAACGGGATGATCAGCAGGTAGC
>CAMDFY010000066.1 GCA_945897705.1 Bifidobacterium breve
CTGCCGACGGCGCAGCGCCGGGCGTTGACCCCGCTGCGCTCAGTGCCGCTCCGGTCGACGACGGCAAGGTGGTCTCGACTCCGCCGGCAACGACGACGGCGCCGGACGGTTCGACGTTGACCATCTCCGCCAAGGACGAGACCCAGATGGCGGTGGCTCCGTTGACCACCGCGATCTCCTCGCGGGCCTACGTCGTCGGCGGAGTCTTTCGGGGTTCGATCACCGGTGTCGACGAGACACCCGAGGGCGTGTTCCAGGTGGGCTACGAGATCGGCTGCGGTATCGACATGAGCACCTCCGGCGGGGTCTTGCTGAACGGCAACGGTGGACTCAATGCCTCCATCGGTTATTTCGGCCTGGATTTCGAAGGCGTCCTCGCCGACGGGCTGGTACCGGGCTTCGGCGGCCAACTCGGTGGCAGCGTCACCGTCGGTCTCAAGCCCGGCATCATCAACAACGTCCCGGTCACCAAGAAGAGATTCAAGGGCGCTGACCCCTGGGTCTCGATCAGTAACTTCCGCATCACCATCGACGGCTGCGTGGGCGAGTCGTTCATCCGCTCCTATGTCACGATCACCAATTCCAGCGAAGAGGGCGAGTCGATCCTGTCCTGGTTTGGCACCACCAAGGCCGTCTGAGAGGGACTGGTTCGAGAAAGACGGCCGGGCACCGGGGAGTTTGCCCAATCGTCTGTCCTAGCCCCGCCGCGGCGAGTAGTTTTCCCTCCACAGTTGCCGCGAGTGGAGGTTGTCAGGGAATGTTCGGGCTTGTGGCGGTGCTGGCAGCGGCTACGGCGTTGCTGATGTCGTCGCCGCCTGCGTCAGCCGATCCCGTCCCCGCCGACCCGGACGTGGCAACCCCGATCGCCGCCACCGCCGCACCGGCGGCAACACCTCCGGCGGCCGACGGCAGAGTCGCCTCGAATCCACCCTCGACGAGCACCCTGGAGGGCGTCACGTTGACGGTCTCGGCGAAGAACGAGACTCAGATGCCCGTCCTACCTCTGACGACGGCGATCTCCACCCGCGAGTATGTCGTCGGCGGGGTGTTCTCCGGGTCGATCACCGGTTCGGCCGCGCCGGCGGGCACCTTTGAGGTGGGTTATCAGATCGGCTGCGGCATCGATATGAGTACCGGCGGCGGTGTGCTGGTGGGCGGCAATGTCCAGGGGGCGCTGGGTGCCGATCTTGGAATCGTTCCCGTCCCTCCTTTCGTAATCCCCATCGCAGGAGGAGGCCTCGGCGTCAACGGGACCCTCGGCGTGAACCTCAAGCCGGGCATTATCAACACCGTCCCGGTGACCAAGAAGGCCTACAAAGGCGCCGCGCCCGAGGTCGAGATCAGCATGTTCCGGGTCAGGATCGACGGCTGCGTGGGCGAGTCATTCATCCGCTCCTACGCGACGCTAGCCAACTCGGCCGCCGAGATCGAGGACATCGTGTCGTGGTTCGGCATTACCAAGGCGGTGTGAGGATGGCTCTATCGCCGATGTGGGCTCCCGCGGCAGCCGTCATCGCGGCACTGCTGGCACCCGTAGTGCCCGCCATTGCTGATCCGGGTCCCGGTGAACCGGACATCGCACCCGTTGCCGCGGCTGCTGCTGCCCCGGTTGCCGATAGCAGGGTCGCCTCAAGTCCGCCCTCGACCAGCACGCTGGAGGGCGTCACGCTGACGATCTCGGCGAAGGACGAGTCCCAGAGGGCCGTCGCACCGCTGACGACGGCCGTCTCGACCCGCGAGTACGTCGTCGGCGGGGTGTTCACCGGGTCGATCACCGGTTCGGTTGCGCCGGAGGGCATCTTCGAGGTGGGTTATCAGATCGGCTGCGGAATCGACATGAGCACCGGCGGGGGTGTGCTCCTCGGCGGCAACGCTCAGGTGGCGTTGGGATCTGACGCCCTGCTCGGTGGTGTGGGCGGCTTTATCCTTCCGCCTATCGGCATCGTGGGCTCCGGCGTCGGAGCCAACGCGATCGTCGGCGTCAACCTCAAGCCGGGCATTATCAACACCGTTCCGGTGACCAAGAAGACCTACAAGGGTGCCGCGCCCGAAGCGGTGGTGAGTGACTTCCGGGTCAAGATCGACGGCTGCGTGGGCGAGTCGTTCATCCGGTCCTACGCGACACTGGCCAACTCGACTGTCGAAGCCGAGGACATCGTGTCCTGGTTCGGCGTGACCACGGTGGTGTGAGGATGTTCAAGGCTGCCGCAGCACTGGCCGCGATCACGGCCCTACTGATGCCGGCGCTGCCCGCCCTGGCCGATCCGGATGCCGTCGGCGCGGATGGCGTGGACAGCGCACCGGTCGATGACGGGAGAGTGGTGTCCAACCCGGCCGCGACCCTGACCGCGACCGACGGCGCCATACTGGCGATCTCGGCCGGCGAGGAGACCCAGTTGGTGGTCGCGCCCCTGACGACCGCGATCTCGACCCGCGAGTACCTCGTCGGCGGCGTATTTCGCGGATCTGTCACCGAGTCGGCAGTGCCCCCCAAGGGCATCCTTGAGGTGGGCTATCAGATTGGCTGCGGTATCGACATGGGCACCGGTCCCGGAGTCCTGCTGGCCGGCAATGCCGGCGGCAACGCGTCCCTCGGGGTCGCGGTACTTGGTGGCTTGCCGATTCTGATCCCGAACGCCGGGGTCCAAGGCGGCGGCAGTGTCACCGTCGCCCTCAAGCCGGGCATCGTCCTCACCGTGCCGGTGACCAAGAAGCAGTACCAGGGCGAGGCACCGCGGGTGTCGATCCGCAACTATCGGGTCAGGATCGACGGTTGTGTGGGCGAGTCCTTCATCCGCTCGTACGCCATCCTGGCCAGATCCACCGATGAGCGCGAGACGATCCTGTCCTGGTACGGCGCCACCAAGGCGGTGTAGATCCCCTCAACCCGGCGCCGAGCGCGACGCCAGTGCGACGCCCGGCGCCGAGTGTGACGCCAGCGCGACGGTCGCGGCTAGGGGAACCGTTTGATGCAGCGGTCCTCATCGCTGAGCACCCCGACCCGGAAGGCGTCGATCCGAGAGAAGCCGGCGGGCACCGACTCGCCGTTGACGTCGCCGGCCGCCAATCCGTTGGTCAGCAGACCTGAGATCGCCTCGTCGATATCCCCGGCGGTCAGTGCCACCGTGTTGCCGTCGGGTGTGGTGATACTGCTGGAGAGTTTGGTGGTCGCCACCCCGGTCAGGCAGGCGGTCCGTAGTCCAGCTTCGGCATCGTTGAGCACGAGGCCGCCGCGGTCGTGCTGCCAGGCCATCATGTAGCGCGACATCAGTGCCGAGTAGGCAGTGTTGTCGCCCTGCAGTCCGGGTCCGTTGAAGTCCTCCACCGGTTCGCCGATCGCCTGCAGGCCGGGGAGGTCGACGATGATGGTGTTGCTGGCCGGGCAGAAGGAGACCGGCGGGCTGGGGCGTGCGTCTGGGCAGGTCCCGGCCGTTGCCGCATCGAAGGTCAACTGAGGCGGCTTCGTCGGGGTGAAGAGGATGTTCATCGCGTCGATGAGCGAGGCGACCGAGGCCTCGGTGACCGGCAACTCGCCGTCCTGGTCCGACGGGAGTTCCACCGGGAGATCCCCGCGGCGCTGCTTGATCTCCGGAAGGTTGATCGCCGCGCACGCCGAGGCCCCGTCGGTGAAGCCGAACTGGAACGCCGAGACGCGTTCGAACGCCGAGCCGTGCTCATCACCTCCGATGTACTCGTTGCCGCTGGGCACCGGGTCACGGAACGAGATCATCGCTGCCAGAATATTATTCAGCCCGTCGCCGGTGTTGAGGGTGAACCGCGGCGACTTGCCCTCAGCCACCCAGCGCAAGTAGACCCCGGCGAGGCAGTCGGCCTGTTGCTCGGCTACCAGCGAAGGCACGCCCGGGGGGTTGAGGGTTGCCATCTTCTGGATCGCATGGCCGTACTCGTGGGCCAGCACCATGGTGATCGCCATGTCGCCGTTGGCTCGTCTCAGGGCGGGCATCAGCACCGTGCGATCCCAGCCGATGGTGTCGTCGGTTTCGCAGAATGCGGCGTTGACCAGACCCTCGGTGGTCTCGCCGCAGAACGTCCCGTCGGGGGAGTCGGAATCCCAGGAGATCACCGCTTGGACCGGTTCGAGTTCGGCGTCGAAGGTGTCCGGGTAGGCGAACCGCCAAAACTCCTCGAGATCGCTGATGGACTGGCCGGCGAGTTCGTCGATCTGCCCGCCGTCGGTGTCGGTCACCTCACGGGTCGGCGCCTTGGCGTTCGGGCGCAGACCGGTGGGGCCGTCGACGGCCTCCAGTCCGGCCACTTTGAACGGATCAGAGTGCACCGACACGGGGTTGCCCGAGATGGCCGTGCCGCAACTCGCCAGGAGTAACGCGACACCGGCCATGGCGGCGACGGGACGGACGCGGGTGCGGAGTCGGCGCATGCGATCACAATAGAACGCTGACGCTCCGGGCGGATTCCGGCCAAGTGCGGTAAATTCGCAGGGCCAGGAAAGGACCCGCCCGTGACCGATGATGCGGTGCGGTTCGGCGATCCACGGATTCCGGCCGAGACGATCACCGACAAATCCCACCTGTTCCGTCTCAGCGCTGTGGCCCCCACCCTCTACGACGGGGGTTTCCTCCAGCAGGCGCACGAGGACAATTTCCCGATCCTCAAGGGCCAGGAGGCCAGCATCCAAATGATCACGCTGGAACCCGGCGGGATCCGGGAGCCGCACTGGCATCCCAGCGCATGGGAGATCAACCTGGTCCTCGGTGGTGTCGCCAACTGGGTACTCATTGACGGCAACGGCAACAACGAGAGTTTTGAAGCGGCCGTCGATGATGTGGTGTTCGCGCCCCAGGGTTCGTTCCACTACTTCGAGAATCGCGGCACCGACGACCTCAACGTTCTGATCATTCAGAACACCAGTGCACCCGAGGGCAATGACAACATCGGGATCGGCCAGTCGCTCAGCAAGATCCCGCCGCGGGTCTTGTCTGCGGTTTTCGGTGTGCCCGCCGAGACGTTCACCTCGATGAAGAAAATCGACGACGCAGTCGTCATCCTGCGATCAACCTGAGCGAGAAAGTCAAGTCCACGCATGTCGATCAACCGACGCAAGGTTCTGGGCGGAGCCGGTGTCGTCGGCGCCGCCGCCGCGGCCGGTGCGGGTGTCGACCGGCTTCTCGTCGGCAACCCCGCTACCTATCCCACCAGTGCTGAGGGTCCCACCAGTGCTGAGGGCTCGCTGGTCGATGATGCGGCGCGCTTCGGTAATCCGCGCATCCCGGCCCAAACGATCACCACACAATCCCACCTGTTCCACCTCGGCGCGCAGAACCCCACCATTCACGACGGCGGCTCCTTTACCCAGGCCTCGGGCGACAATTTCCCGATCCTCAAAGGCCAGGAAGCCAGCATCGTGCTGCTCACGTTGCAGCCCGGCGGTATCCGTGAACCGCACTGGCACCCCAGCGCCTGGGAACTCAACATCGTCACCAGCGGAGTCGCGGCCTGGGTGGTGATCGACGGGAACGGCAACCACGAAACCTTTGATCAACGGGTCGGTGACGTAGTTTTCGCCCCGCAGGGTTCCTTCCACTACTTCGAGAACCGTGGTCCGGATGATATGAAAATCGTGATCATCCAGAACACCAGCGCCCCGGAAGACAAAGACAACATCGGCATCGGTGAATCGCTGAGCAGGATTCCACCGCGAGTGCTGTCGGCCATCTTCGGTGTTCCGGCTCAGACGTTCGAATCCTTCAAGAAAATCGACAACTCGATCGTCATCCTGCGATCGAGGTAGGGCACTCCCCGGTCGCGAGATCACCGCGCAATCGCTCAGCCGTCGGAGGGCACGTCCAACCGCCTAAGCGCTTCACGCACCACCGCAGGGTCGGTGGTGGTCCAGAACGGCGGCAGCGACGCCCGCAGGTAGCCGCCGTAGCGCGCAGTCGCCATCCGAGAGTCCAAGATTGCGACGACGCCGCGGTCGTCGACGCGGCGCAGCAACCGCCCGGCGCCCTGAGCCAGCAGCAGCGCCGCATGCCCGGCGGCGACCGTCATGAATCCATTGCCGCCACTGGCTGCGACGGCGCGTTGTCGCGCGGTCAGCAGTGGATCATCGGGCCGGGGAAACGGGATGCGGTCGATGATCACCAGGGAGCACGACGGACCCGGAACGTCGACACCCTGCCATAGCGACAGGGTGCCGAACAGCGAGGTCTGCGGGTCGGCGGCGAACTGCTCGACCAATGCCGAGGTGCTGTCGTCACCCTGGCACAGCACCGGCGTGCTGAGTCGCTCCCGCATCGTTTCGGCGGCCGCCTTAGCCGCCCGCATCGACGAGAACAGGCCCAGCGTGCGCCCGCCGCAGGCCTCGATCAGTCCAGCGATCTCGTCGAGGTGCGGTTCAGCGCCGGCGCCGTCGCGGCCCGGTGGCGGCAGATGGGCTGCGACGTACAGTATTCCGGCCTTGGCGTGATCGAAGGGCGAGCCCACGTCCAGACCCTTCCAGCCCGGCCCGTCGACTAACCCCCAGGCGCCTGCCATCGCGTCGAACGTCCCGCCGACGGTGAGGGTCGCCGAGGTCAGCACCGTCGTCGCGGCGTCGAAGAGTCGACTGCGCAACAACGCGGCGACCGACAGCGGGGCGACTCGCAGGACCGGCCTGGGCCCCGCACCGCGCAGCTCCTCGTGGTCGAGCCAGACGACATCCGTGCGGTCGGGGATCGCCGGTCCGAAGGAGTCCAGCGCGCGGGCAGCGGTGTCGGCGACGTCGCTCAGTGCGGCGATCGCCTCGGTGCGCGCGGCGGCTGCCTTGGGATCAGCCGGGGCCGGGTCGATTCCGGATCGTGCCGCAGTGGCGGCATCGCGCAACGCGGTGAGATAGGTCTTGAGCTCGTCGTCAAGGTAGTCCATCCGGCCCGGTGCGGTGTCGTGGATCGCCGCGGAGAACGTCGCCACCGCCGCCTCGAGGCGCGAGCTGAGTTCGGGTTCGACCAACCGGGCAACACGGCGGGTCGCCACACCCAGGGCCGCGGGTGTCAGTTCGGCGGTGGCTGCCGAGGTCACCCGGTCGACGAGTTCGTGGGCCTCGTCGATGACCAGCAGGTGATGCTCGGGTAGCACCGATGCCTCGGCGATCGCATCGATGGCCAGCAGTGCGTGGTTGGTCACGACAACGTCCGCGCGGCCGGCTTCGGCGCGGGCCTTCTCGGCGAAGCAGTCGGTGCCGAATTGGCAGCGGGCCACGCCAAGGCATTCCCGAGCCGAGACGCTGACCTGAGACCACGACCGTTCCGGCACACCGGGGCTCACCTCGTCGCGGTCGCCGGTCTCGGTTTCCGATGCCCATGTCGTCAGCCGCGCGACATCGCGGCCCAGCGCACTGGCCGCAACCGGTGAGAACAATTCTTCCTGCGGAACATCGGTTGCTTCATCGGTAGCGCCGTTGTGCACCTTGTTCAGGCACAGGTAATTACGGCGTCCCTTCAGCAGGGCAAATCGCGGTCGCCGGGGCAGTTCATCGGCAATCGCGTCGACCAACCGGGGCAGGTCGCGGTCGACGAGTTGGCGCTGCAGTGCGATGGTCGCGGTGGACACCACCACCGGTGTTTCCTCGGTCAAAGCTCGTGATATCGCCGGGACGAGGTAGGCCAGCGACTTGCCCGTGCCGGTCCCGGCCTGCACGGCAAGGTGCTCTTCGGTGGCGAACGCGTGCGCCACCGCCTCGGCCATCTCGACCTGACCCGGACGCTGGGTGCCGCCGAGAGCGTCGACGGCGGTGGCCAGCAACTCGGCCACCGGCGGAACGTCCGCGGAACTCAACGCGCCACGGCCTGCCGGGTGGGAATCGCGGGCTCGCCGCGCGACAGGGCCAGGCCCTCCCACGGCAGGCTTCGCAGACCGCGGGCCGCAAGGTCGCGCGCGGCGGTCAGATCCGGCGCCGCCAGCACCTCGCCGGCCCGGACCAGTGGAGTCGTCAGCAGCCGCCCGCCGGTGGGTGGCGCGCCGATCGGGTGCACCACCTCCTCGGTCACGGTCCCCGACGGCCGCGACAGTCGGGTGGCGGCTTTGCGTCCGCCGCGAGATGCCTTGTGGCTGCTGCGTTTTTCCACCGGCAGCCCGTCGACCTCGACGAGCTTGTAGACCATGCCGGCGGTCGGTGCGCCCGACCCGGTGACCACCGAGGTGCCGACTCCGAAGCTGTCCACCGGATCGGCGCGCAGGGAGGCGATCGAGTACTCATCGAGGTCTCCCGACACCACGATCTTCGTGCCGGTGGCGCCGAGTTCGTCGAGTTGTCGCCGTACCTGGCGGGCCAGCACGCCCAGATCGCCGGAGTCGATCCGCACCGCCCCCAGTCCGGTTCCGGCGGCGGCGATCGCGTTGGCCACTCCACGGTGGACGTCATAGGTGTCGACGAGCAGGGTCGTGCTGACCCCGAGAGCGGCGACCTGGGCGCGAAACGCGGCCTGCTCCCAGTCATCGGTCCCGCCGTGGGTGGTGGTGTGCACCATGGTGAAGGCGTGCGCGGAGGTGCCCAGCGCGGGGAGGTCGTAGCGCTGTGCCGCCGCGAGGTTGGAGGTTGCGGCGAAGCCGGCGACGTAGGCGGCCCGGGCGGCCGCGACCGCGGCCTGCTCATGGGTGCGCCGGGACCCCATCTCGATCAGCGGCCGGTGATCGGCCACGCTCACCATCCGGGCGGCCGCCGAGGCCACCGCGCAGTCGTGGTTGAGGATCGACAGCGCCAGCGTCTCCAATACAACGCATTCGGCGAAGGTCCCGGTGACCGATAGCACCGGCGAGCCCGGGAAATACAACTCTCCTTCGGCGTAGCCGTCGACGTCCCCGCGGAACCGGAAGTCGCGGAGGTAATCCAGCGTCGCGGCGTCGAGGAATCCGGCCAGTGACGCCAGCGCGGAATCGTCGAAGACGAATTCGGTCAATGCCTCCAGGAATCGGCCGGTACCGGCGACCACGCCGTAGCGCCGGCCGTCGGGCAGGCGCCGGGCGAACGCCTCGAAGGTGGTGCGCCGGTGCGCGGTGCCGTCCGCCAGGGCCGCCGCCACCATGGTCAGTTCGTATTTGTCGGTCAGCAGTGCCTGCGTCATGGGCCCGGTCACACGGCAACGGTAGCGGCTGCGGTGAGGGGGAGCGGAGATTGCCGGCGGCTCGCTATCCTGATTGCCATGGGCGCCCCATCCGCACCGACCCACCCGGGTACCACGGCGGTCCGGGAGACCGATGAGGTCGAGGCCACCGATGCGCCGTGGATCACCCTGGTCTGGGATGACCCGGTCAACCTGATGAACTACGTGACCTATGTTCTGCAAAAGCTCTTCGGCTACAGCGAACCGCACGCCACCAAGCTCATGCTGCAGGTTCACACTGAGGGCAAAGCGGTGGTGAGCGCCGGCAGTCGCGAGTCCATGGAGGTCGACGTGTCCAAACTGCACGCCGCAGGCCTGTGGGCGACCATGCAGCAGGATCGCTGAGTCCGGTGGCGGGCGGCGGTCGTGCGTAGGTGGAGGCGGGTTCAGACCGCTGACGGCGCCCGGTTCGTCTCCGCTCTGGAACGGCACGAGGTGACGTTGCTGAAAAACATGGCCACGTCGATTCAGGAGATGCTCGACGACCGGCAGGCGGGGTCGCCGTCGGATCCGCTGGAACAGATCACCGGCATCCGCACCGGTAACCCGAAGCCTCCTGAGGACGCCACCCTAGGGCGATTGCTTCCCGGCTTCGTCAAAGATTCTCAGGCCGGTCAGGCGACCCCGGAGGAGTCCAACAGCGTCCTGCGCAGCCTGCATGAGCCTGGCATCATCGACGCTAAAATTGTTGCGGCGCAGAGACTCCTGGACACGCTGCCCGAAGGCGGAGGTCAGTTAGAGCTCTCCGAGGCTGATGCCCAGGCATGGATCGCGGCGATCAACGACATCCGCCTGGCGCTGGGCACCATGCTCGGAATCGGCCCGGAGATGCCCGACAGGCTGCCGGCAGGACACCCGATGGCAATCCATCTCGAGGTCTACGGGTGGCTGACGGTGCTTCAGGAGTACCTGGTGCTCGGCCTGATGGGCAAGCCCATCCGGTGAGTCTGGCCACCGGACTCGGGTCGATCACCGATGTCTCCGGGATCGAGGTCGGCCATCACCACCGCTGTGATCCTGATGCGACGGTGGGCGATAAGTCATCGCCGGGCAGTGGATGGGCATGCGGAACCACCGTCGTTCTCGCGCCCCCCGGAACTGTGGGAGCGGTGGACGTCCGCGGCGGAGCACCGGGCAGTCGGGAGACCGAATTGCTTCAGGTGTCCAATAGCGTCCGGCATGTCGACGCCGTCGTGCTCAGTGGTGGTAGTGCTTTCGGCCTGGCCGCCGCCGACGGGGTGATGACATGGCTGGAGGAGCGCGATCGCGGGGTGAACATGACCGGCGGCACGGTGCCGATCGTCCCCGCGGCGGTGATTTTCGACCTGCCGGTGGGAGCGTGGTCGAAACGCCCGACCGCGGAATTCGGTTATGCGGCCGCCGATGCCGCCGGGGCCAACGTCGAGATAGGCAGTGTCGGTGCGGGAGTGGGCGCGCGGGCGGGTGTGCTCAAGGGCGGTGTCGGAACCGCCTCGACCATGCTGGAGTCCGGCGTGACGGTGGGGGCGATCGTCGTGGTCAACTCCGCCGGCGAGGTGTTCGACACCGCTACCGGTCTGCCCTGGATGGCCGAATTCGCCGCCGAGTTCGGGCTGAGTGTGCCGCCGGCCGAGCAGATCGCCGCCTACGCGGCGCGTCAGCGGGAACTGAGCCCACTGAACACCACCATCGCGGTGATCGCCACCGATGCCGCACTGTCCAAGGCCGCGTGTCACCGGGTCGCTGTCGCGGCCCAGGACGGCTTAGCCCGATCGATCCGGCCGGTGCATACGCCACTGGACGGCGATACCGTCTTCATGTTGGCCACCGGCGCGGTCGAGGTCGAGCCATCACCGGACACCCCGGCGGCGATGAGCCCGGAAACGGCCCTCACCACCTCGATTGGGGTGGCGGCGGCCGATTGTCTGGCCAGAGCCGTTCTTGCCGGTGTGCTGGCCGCTGAGTCGGTGGCCGCGATCCCCACCTACCGCGACATGGTGCCCGGGGCTTTCCACTAGAGCGTCGAGACTGCGCACAGATCGTGTTTCGGCCCGGCATCGCGATCTGTGCGCAGTCTCGGTGAACGTGGCACCGGTTAACCTTGGGCTATGACCGAGTCGTCTTCCGGAAGGCCGCCCGCCAAGTGGCCGGGGTGGAAGGTCGGCGGCGCGACGATCCTGTCCTTTGTCGCACTGCTCTACGTCATCGAGATCGCCGATCAGTTGTCCGGGCACGCACTCGACCGCAACGGAATCAGGCCGTTGGAGACCGACGGACTCAAGGGCATCCTCTTCGCCCCACTGCTGCACGCGGACTGGGCCCACCTGCTGGCCAACACGGTGCCCGCCCTGGTGCTCGGCTTCCTGGTGACGCTCGCCGGCATGGCCCGGTTCGTGTGGGCGACCGCGATCATCTGGATTCTCGGCGGGTTGGGCACCTGGCTGATCGGCGGCATCGGAAGCTGCGCGCTGGGAACCAATCACATCGGCGCCTCCGGATTGATCTTCGGCTGGCTGACCTTCCTGCTGGTGTTCGGCTGGCTCACCCGCCATCTCTGGCAGATCGCCGTCTCCGGAGTGGTGATGTTCATCTATGGCGGGGTGCTCCTGGGCGCGGTCCCGGTGCTC
>CAMDFY010000067.1 GCA_945897705.1 Bifidobacterium breve
GCCGGCATCGCCAACGCCATCCACTTCTGGCCGTCGCGCAGCACGGCCAGGCCGGGAACCACCTCGACCACCGAGCGCAACACCATAAGGCCTGGGCCGGTGGCCATCGCCGCCACCGTCAGCAGGGTCACCGCCGCCAAAATCAGCAGGGGTTCCACCGGACGCCGACGCAGCAGCGCCGGTAACCCGCACGCCACCACCGCCAGCAACACCAGTGTCGCCACCAGAGCGAATCCCGTTGTCCGCGAACCAGGTACCGCTTCGGCGTTCCAGATCCCGCCAAGGCCGGCCAGGCTGCCCAGGGTGCCGAGTCCCGGCTCGGCGCGGGCCGCGAACGGAGCCAGACCCGCAGACTGCGAACCGGCCAGTGCGGACCCAAGAAACGACGCGGTCAGCCACGGCAGGGCCGCCGCCACGGCGATCAGCAGCAGCACGGCGCCGGCGCGCGTCCGGCCGACACCGGAACCGGGAACCGCGAGACACACCGCGGCCACCGTGGCCGCCAGCATCAGTCCGGTCGGCGTCAGGCCGGCCAGGGCGATCCAGAACACCACCGCGGCCCAGTTGCGGCGGTCCGCGGGGCCGGCCCGCACTTGCCGAACGGCGGCCGCCACCCACGGCAGACAGCCGTAGGCCAGTAACAGGCTCCAGTGACCCTGCAGCAACCGTTCGGCGACATAGGGATTCCACACGGCCACCGTGGCGGCGACGAACTGGCCGGCCATGCCGGCCTCGGGGAGCACCTGCCCCGCCAATCGGGCCGCCCCCCAACCGGCGAGGAACACCGCGGCGATCAGCGCTGCCTTGACCACCACACCGCCGTCGATGACTGTCGACACGACGGCGATGGCGAAGTCCTGCGGAACCGCGCGCGGCGCGGAGTCGCCGAGACCCAGAGCAGAGTCGGAGAGGTAGGAACGAGGCGTGGACACGGCGTCACGCAACAGCAGGTACCCGCCAGCGAGCAGGGGTGCCGTCACCGCGAGCGTCAGTAGCAGGGCGTAGGCCGCCACCGCCCAGCGCGGCACAGTCCGGATTGCCGTCACCGCGGCGCGGGCGGGGGCTCCGGTCGCCGGGTGGGGATCTTCTCGGTCGGCGCCGACGCGGCGGGCATGGGACCGGTCTCGTCCTTTCCGAAGATTCCCAGCGCGATGTCTGCCTCGCCATGTTCGGCCAGCGCGGACTCGATACGCAGGCTGAACGCGCCCAGCAGGGTCGCGCCGATCAGCAGGACGAGTCCGGTGGCGGCCAGGCTGATCGGCAGTACCCGGGACCACAGCGCCACCCGGTCACGTTCGTTGCGCGCTCCAGCCACCAGGGACTCGACTGTCTGCTCGGTGGAAGTCACCGTGTAGTCGGCCAACGCCATCTCAGGGTTGAGCGCCTCGCGGGCGTAGTAGTGGTTGGCGCGTTCGGTGGCCTTGACCACGGTCCCCGTCACCGGGTCCACCCAGAAGGTGCGCTGGGCGGCGTAATACCGCGTCATGGTGACCGGCTCGTAGGGGTCACCCGGCAATCCCCACAGTTCGGCGCGCGCGGTGACTTCGCCGTCCTCGTTTCTGTCGTAGAGCGAGGCGTACTTGATCGGTTCGACGAGTTTCCCGTCGGCGTCGTAGCCGACGTTCTGGGTGAACCGGTAGGTGGTCAACCCGTTCACGTCGTCTTCGCCGTCGTAGTTGGCGTCGAACGGTCTTTGGGCGATCGCATCGAAGAACGGGTACGACTTCTTCTCGGTGTTGAACGGGAATCGGAACGTCAAGCCCTCATGCGGAAGCGCGATGGTGGTTGATGGTCGGTCGTCTTCGATGGTGCGGGGTTTCTGCACCGAACCACCGGGGCGTTCGTCGTCGGACACCGCCTCGGCTGTGCGACGGTCCAGTGTCGCGGTGTCGACCATGGCCAGGAGCAGGCCGTCGTCCTTCTGTTTATCGGTGCGCCGGACGGTGGTGCCCACCTGGAGGGTGACCACCTGGGCGTTGGCGGGGGTTTCGACGGTGACCGCCTGCTGGGAGACCAGGGGGACGTTCTGATCGACCACGAACCGGGTTCCCGACAGCGACACCGGGTCGAGGGCCGCTCCGGTGCCGCTGCTGATCAGGGTCTCATCGATGGAGAGCGGAATCTTGGCGATCTTGCCCGCGGTGTAGGTGGTCAGCAGCACGGCGGCGGTTAGCAGGGCAGCCCCGAGACTCATGATGGCCAGCGCCCCCAGACGCAGCATGCTTGCGCGATTCACGCTGCCCGGGCCTCCTCGCGCTGTCGGTGTAGCTGTCCTGCAAATCGGATTGACCCTAACAGCAGGTACCCGGCTTAACCCCGGTGCCGGAGGGATTGCGCCGCACCCATCTATCGCCGCAGACGGGTCCGCGAGCACACTGGTAGCCGTGAAACCCGATCGGGTAGTCGGTGATGCCGCCCAGGTCGGTGGTACCCGGGCCTTCCTGCCTGCCGTCGAGGGCATGCGGGCCTGTGCGGCCATGGGCGTGGTCCTCACCCATGTCGCGTTCCAAACCGGTACCTCCGGCGGGGTGGTGGGCCGGTTGCTGCACCGATTCGATCTGGCTGTGGCGGTGTTCTTCGCGCTATCGGGCTTTTTGCTGTGGCGCGGGCACGCGGCGGCCGCCCGCCAATTGCGGCACCGGCCTGCCACCGGCCATTACCTGCGGTCGCGGTTGGTGCGGATCATGCCCGGCTACCTGTTCGCCGTCGTGGTGATCCTGACGTTGCTGCCCGAGGCAAACCACGCCAGTCCCACCGTCTGGCTGGCCAATCTGACCCTGACCCAGGTGTATGTGCCACTGACCTTGACGGCCGGGCTGACCCAGATGTGGAGCCTGTCGGTAGAGGTCACCTTCTACCTGGCGCTACCGATCCTGGCGGCGCTCGCCTACCGGCTTCCGGTCCGGGCGCGGGTGCCGGTGATCGCGGCGGTCGCCGCGGCCAGCCTCGGTTGGGGACTGCTGCCGATTCAGACGGCGGCCGGGGTGAACTTCCTCAACTGGCCGCCGGCGTACGCGTCGTGGTTCGCGGCCGGCATGCTGCTGGCGGAATGGACGGTCAGCGACGTCGGATGGCCGCACCGACTGGCCCGCAACCTGTGGGCGATCTACGGGATCGCCCTGGTGGCCTACCTGGTGTCGGCATCGCCACTGGCCGGGCCGGAGAATCTGGTGCCGGCCACACTCGGGCAGTTCGTGGTGCGGACGCTGATGGGCGCCATCGTCGCCGCGGCACTGCTGGCTCCATTGGTGCTCGATCGCCCCGACACCCCGCACCGGATTCTGGGCAGCCCGGTCATGGTGGTGCTGGGTCGGTGGTCCTATGGCCTGTTCGTCTGGCACCTCGCGGCACTGGTGATGGTTTTTCCGATGGTGGGCACGTTCATGTTCAACGGCGACATCGTGGTCGTTCTGATCCTGACTCTGTTGCTCGGCTACGCCATGGCCGCGGTCAGTTACGCGTTGATCGAGTCACCGTGTCGCAATGCGTTGCGGCGCTGGGAATACCGGCGCAGCGCATCGGGCGGCACAGCGCCGCCACCGCTGGACAGTTCGGTTACCGATAACCCGGAGCCTGCCGTCGCGCGATGACTTCGTCGCGTACTTCGGTACGGCGGGCCTTGCCGGCGTCGTCGCGCAACGGGGTGTCGACGAACTCCACACTGCGCGGAACCTTGTAGGCCGCGAGTCGCTGCGCCACGAAGGCCGCGACCGCGGTCTCATCGAGGTCTGCAGATCCGGCGTGCACGAGGGCGTGCGGAACCTGGCCGAGATCCTCGTGCGGCACTCCGACCACCAGACACGACAGCACCGCAGGATGTTCGGCCAGCGCGTTCTCGATCTCGGCCGGGTAGACGTTGCGCCCGCCCACGGTGAACATGTCCACCCGGCGGTCTGCCAGGTACAGATAGCCCTGCGCGTCGAACCAGCCCAGATCGCCCAGGGAGTCCCAGGCCCCCAGCGCGTCCGAGCGTTGTTTGGCGGTGCTGCCGATGTAGCGGTAGGTGGGCTGACTCCCGGGACGGGGACGCATGTAGATCTCCCCGACTACCCCCGGCGGGCATTCGGCACCGTCGTCGTCGAGCACCTTCATCTCCCCGGACACCACCCGGCCGACGGAGCCCCGGTGGTCGAGCCATTCGGTGCCGCTGATGAATGTCAACGCCTGGAGTTCGGTGCCGCCGTAAAGTTCCCACACCACCTCCGGGCCGAGGATGTCGATCCAGGCTTCCTTAATCGCCGGTGGGCAGGGCGCGGCCAGGTGCCACCAGCGCCGCATCGATGACAGATCGTAGGCGCCCGGATCGGCGCGGTAGACGGGAAGCAGTCGCTGCATGATGGTTGGCACGGTCGCCAGGTAATTCACCCGGTACTCGGAGACCAACCTCAGGAATTCGGCCGGATCGAATCGGCTCATCAGCACCAGGTGCTGGCCCGTCGCCAACGCTATGGTGGCTGACGTGAAGCCGGTGTTGTGACTCAGCGGCACCGACACCAACTGGGTGTCGTTCGCCTCGTTGCCCATCATCGCCGCCACCAGGCCACCCTGGAAGCGGCTGTCACCGCCGGCCTCGATTAACTTCGGTCGGCCGGTACTGCCGCCGGATGCCATTGACTTCAGCGACGGCGAAACCACTTCCGGCAGCGGGGCATCCGAGACATCACCTGGATCGAAGTCGCCGGGCACCGCGCGGACCACTCCGCGCGGATCGGGCCGGCCGACCAGCAGCGCGCGCGGCGTGAGGTCCAGCAGGTCGGCATATTCGGAGTCGGGCAGCCGCGACGACAGTGGCTGCGGAATCGCGCCCAGCTTCCACACCGCCACCACCGCCTGAACCCATTCGATCGAGTTCGGCACGGCGATGGTGACGTAGTCTCCCCGGCGCACGCCGAGTTCGGCGTACGCGCGGGCCAGGCGGTTGGTCGTCGAATCCAACTGTCGCCGGGTGAGTGTCCGGCCCTCGTGGCTCAGTGCCGCAGCCTCGGGATCCTCGGCGGCAAGGCGACTGATCTGGGTTCCGATCGCCGGAACCTCGTCGGCCGCCATTAGTAGCCGCCCCGGTGGGAGAAGATGTCGCGCGGATTGTCGACCAGCATGGTGGTGATCTGCTCCTCGGTGACTCCGCGCTGCCGTAGTGCCGGCAGAACGTCGTTGTGGATGTGCAGGTAGTGCCAGTTCGGCAGGACCACCGGCAGTGCGGCCTCTGGCAGCCAGTCGATGTAGCAGGACGCGTCGTGGGCCAGCACCATCTTGGCCGCATGGCCGCGTTCACACATCCGGGCGACGGTGTCGACCCGGTCGTCGAAGCTGAGGATGTTGTCCACGCCGAACCGGTCCATGCCCAGATAGGACCCGGCGGCGATCAGTTCCTCAAGGTAGTCCAGGTCGGTGGTGTCGCCGCTGTGGCCGATGATGACCCGGCTGAGGTCCACACCCTCCGCGGCGAAGATGCGCTGTTGATCGAGTCCGCGCCGGGAATGCGCATGGGTGTGGGTGGTGATCGGAACCCCGGTTGCCCGATGCGCCGCAGCGACCGCTCGCAATACTCGCTCAACGCCGGGGGTGAGGCCGTGAGCGTCGGTTGCGCACTTGAGGATCGCCGCCTTGACGCCGGTGTCGGCGATGCCCTCGGTGATATCGCGCACGAACAACTCGGTCATGGTCTCCGCCCCGCCGAGCGCGGTTCCCGGCCCGGTGAAGTGGAAGTACATCGGTACTTCGTTGTAGGTGTAGATGCCGGTGGCCACCACGATCTGCAGGTCCGTGCGCGCGGCAACCCGCTGGATGCGTGGGATGTAGCGGCCTAGGCCGATCACGGTGGGATCCACGATGGTGTCCACCCCGATGGCTTTGAGTGCGTTGAGCTTGTCGACCGCGGTGTCCTCGCGGGCCTGTTCATCGCCCCAGCCCTCGGGGTGGTTGGCCATGATCTCCGGGGAGAGCACGAAAACATGCTCGTGCATCAGCGTGACTCCAAGGTCGCCGGCGGCGATCCGGCCCCTCACGGTCTGCACTTCGGCACCCTGCGGCATGTGACGCACCCTACGTCGAAGGCTTTGCGGCGGTGTCGTTTTCAAGTGCGGAGACGGCCAGTGCGGCGACGGCAACGAGCGCGGGCAGCTGTACCCAGGCAGAGTCACCGATGTAGCCGTCGACTGAGCGCCACGGATACCGCGCGAGCAGGGCGCCGGCCAGGATCAGTCCGGCCGGGGCCACCACCAGCGTCAGCCGATCGAACAATCGGCGTCGGTGGCGCAGCAGGCGGGTGCCCAGAAGTGCGGCGCCGAACACCGCGACCCCGCCCACGCCCGCAATCGCCGCGCCGACAGCGATCACCCCGAGGCCGGCCAACGCGCCAGGCGCCCAGGGTGCGGCCGCGGGCCCGGCCGTTTCCGGACGACGCGGTGGCACCAGAGCCAGCATCAGCAGCAGTGGCAGCAGCGCGAGACCGCCGAGCAGGCCCACGCGGTACGGGCCGTTGGACGCGAACCCCAGGGTGATGGTTCCCACCGCACCGGCCGGAACCACCCAACCCTGTTGCCAACCATTCACGATCACCGGTGTCAGCGTCGCGCCGTCCGGCGTCCGCGCGACCCAGCCGGGGTTGACGCTCTCTGGAACCACCACGACCCGCGCGATCGGCGACCGGGCCAGACTAATCTCCCGCCGATCGGCGGTCCATTCAGTGACCGGCGCGGGAGTCGTTGGCGCCGTAGCGATCTCGGCGCTGAGGGGTCCGCTCAGTTGCACGCCGTCGACGATGAAGGCCGAACCCGGACTGATCAACAACTCCTGGGTTCCGGTACGCAGCGAGATCGGGGCTGGATCGCAGGTTTTCGCCGGGATCGGCCTGCCGTCGAGTAGCGCGCCCACCGTCGTCGACACCGATGTCTGCACGAATCGACCCGAGACAGCAATGACCGGTCCCTGCCCACAGGCCAGTTCGATCCCGCGAACTCGGTTCGCTCGCGCGTCCGCTGCGGCGATGGGTGCGCCGTCCGGGCCCAGCACGGCGACCTCGGCCAAACCCGGCGACTTGAGTTGATCGAAACCCAATGCCGTGCGGTCGATGACGTCATCCCACTGAAGCAGACTGATCCGGACGGTGTCGGTGATCCGCGGGTGCAGGGAGAGCGTCTGGGGCCCGGCGTCCGGTGCGGAACTGAGCCTGCGAACCTGGGGGCCGTCGCCGAGATCGATCGCCACCATCGTCGGATGGCTGGGCAGCGTCGAACCGCTCTGCATCAATCGAAGGCCGCTCACCTCCGTTGCGACGGGCAGTGTGACCGTCAAGGTTGGCGCTGAACGATGTTGTGCCGCGCCCTGTTGTGCGGTCCACGAGGTTCGCGGGTCCCCATCGGCTCCCGCGAAGGCGGACCCTGCGACGTCGATCAGATCAGCGGCGCCGGTCGCCCGAGCCCGGCCGGGCTGGGCGATCAGATCGGCCAGCCGCGGCCCCTGTCGGGCCCGCACCCAGACGGTGGGCGTGACATCCATCGCGGTGGGCACACTCAAGGTCCGGCTCAGCGTCACAGGTTCCTCCGGCGCCACCGCCATCGATGCCGCACAGACCACACCGGTGCCGGACTCACCGGCGCCGGACTCACCGGCGCCAGAATCCCCGGCGCCGGAACCCCCGACGCCGACGTCGGCGCAACCGTCGCGGCCCAACAGTTCCGATCCCAGATCCCAGGCCGCCACCGGCGATCCGCGCGGCGGCGGCGGGACCACAACGGTGTGCCGCAGGTCGACCGCACGGGCGAAGCCCGATGCGTCGTATTGGGTGACAGCCAGGTCGGTGATCCCGAATTGCACGCCCGTCGAACCGTCGTCGGTGCCCACCGCGGTGACCCGCACCCACGGGGTTTCCCCGTACGGCAGCGCCACGGTCAGCGGCACACCGGGCCGCTCGAAGCTCACCGTGGACGTTCCGTTGACGGTCGACACCTGCAACCGCCGAACCTGGGCGCCGACGGCGGTGGCACTCGGGGTGATGGTCACCGTCGCATTGGTCACCGGCCGGTCGAAGTCGATCTGCAACCACTGTCCCAGCGCCGGCTGCAGCGAGTTGGACACCCACGCGGTGGCCGGATCGGCGTCCACCGCCGCTACCGGGGAGCTGGAGGGTGCCACCGCGGGCAGAGTGGTGGCATCCGAGGAGGAACTTGATGCGGACAGCCTTCCGCCCGACCACGAACCCACAACAAGCGGGGCGCCGGGCATCGGATAGTCGGGTACCCGGTTGAAGGTGCTGCGCCGATCACCGGGGGCACGCACCGACGACGAGTGGTCATCGACGCGGCCGTAGTCGGTCTCCCGGTCGACGGGGGTGTCGGTGACGATGACACCCCGACCCGGCGGTGTCGACAGCCCGGCACGTTGGGCGTCGGCGGTCAGCAGCATCGGTCCCAGCGGCTCCTCGCCGAGCAGGCGGCGTCGTTCGTCGATACGCAGCAATGACTCCGGCCCGCCGGCCACGCGCACCATCGCGTTGGCGTCCGCGAAATACGGCCTGCCGGGGTCGAGGGCACCGGCGGGCCGGACCCGGTAGATCTGCACTGCGGGAAAAAGCGGGCGCAGACCGCTGTCGGTGATGAAGCCCTCGACGGTGCCCGGCCCGACCGGTTCGCCGAACTCGGCCACCTTCGTCATTCCGGGCGACCCCGCGATGGCCCGGTGCACCAGCAGTGGCCGCGCTGATCGCGACGTCTCGGGGTCCAGATCGTTGCGCACCACCAGGTACGAGATGCCCTGGCGGTCCAAGGTGTCGGCCAGGCCGGCGGACCCTCGGCCTGCGGCGAACAGTCGCTGTACCGAATCCAGCGCCCGGATCGTCTGCGGCGGCGTCAGGGGAATGGAATCCCTTACCCCCCAGGGGAAGTCGCCGAGAACCTGAAGGGGTTCATCATGGCTGTTTCCCCAGACCTGGTTGGCGAACGGTGCGCCGGGAACCACCAGTACCCGGCCGGCACCGTGGTTTTCGGTGAGCCAGTCGGCGGCCTGGTGCCAGTAGTCCGGGATGGCCCGGAATGCGCCCGGCGGGGTCAGCCTGCCGGTCCAGGCCAATGACGTCGCGACCAGCAGTGCGGTCAGCACCACGATCCCGGCAGCCATTCGCCTGTCCTTCTCCGGGTGTGCCACGGCCTGTACCCAGACCAGCCGGGAGACGCTGCCGGGCAGTGGGATTCGGCCCAGCAGATGGGCGATGCCGAGTACCACCGGTATCCGGATCACCGGTTCGAGTTTGTGCACGTTGCGCAACGGAGCCCCGGCGGCGTCAAGGAATGCCTGAACCTCATGCGCCAGGGGTGCGCCGAGTCCGCCCGCATAGCCGGCGGTCAGCAACACCAGGCCGACCATCAGCATGGTCACCAGTCGGCCGCGCGCCGGCATGGAGCGCAACGCCAGCCCGGCCAGTCCGCCGGCGGCGACCAGCGTGGTGGCCAGCACTGCCACCGGTTGGGACACCAGGGAGGACGCCGCGGTGGACCCGGGTGCCACGAACGGCGTCCACGCTGACGTTCCGCGCAGCACCTCGGTCAGCGACGTCCACTGGGTGGTGACCCCGGAGGACTCGATGAAGTCCAGAAACGGCGGGCTTATCCGGCCGAGCAGCACGAGTGCGACCATCCACCACGTCACCGCGAGGAGTGAGGCCAACATCCACCAGGCGGTGAAACGTCGCCACCGCCGATTCGGGCGGTGGCAGGCCCACCAGATGATCGCGGGCAGGCAGGCGGCCAGGCTGGCGACGGCGTTGACCGCGCCCATCAGCGCCAGGGCCACTCCGGCGCGGCCGGCGAGCATCCGCAGCGATCTGGCGCCGGTGGCCCGCTGGAGCGGACCCTGGGGATTAAGCGCCAGGATCACCGGCAGCAGCACCCACGGGGCCAGCATCATCGGGAGGGTCTCCGAGGAGATGGAACCGATGGTGGTCAGCACCCGGGGCGAGAGGGCATAGGCCACCGCACCGATAAGCCGTGACGTGCGGGTGCCGATGCCCAGTGCCTCGGCGACCCGCAGCAGACCCCAGCACCCCACCGTGAGCAGGACCGCCCACCACAGCCGTTGGGTCAACCATCCCGGCACTCCGAGGGTGTGCCCCAGCGCGAAGAACGCACCGTGCGGAAACAGGTAGCCGTAGGCCTGATTCTGGGCCTGGCCGAAAGGCAGGTCGCTGTTCCAGAGGTTGGCCGCCCGGGCCAGGAAGCGCAGCGGGTTTGCGGTCAGATCCAGCTTGGTGTCCGGCGCGATCAGGCCCGGTGAGGAGGCCAGGCACAGCATCAGAGCAGCGGCGAAGATCCCGGCCAGCCAGCGACGCGACAGCGGGGATTCGGTGGCGGTGTCCTCCGCGGCCGTCGGTGGCGAGGCCGTAGGTGGGGAGGCGGCGAGGGTGCTCAGGCTAGCCGCGGTTGCCGTACTCGACGCGGTTGAGCACCGACGACGCGGGGTCGCCTGCGGACAGCGGTGGCTTGGTGTCCTGCTGGATCATCAGCGTCACGCCGAACACCGACGCGGCTCCCAGCAACAACCCGACCACCAGCGAGGCTCCGGCTGGCACCACGAACCGGGACATGATCGGCGCTCCTCGCGGTAGTGGCAGGACCGGCCGGGGAATCGGCCGCCCAGAGAACTGCTGGTGAACCTAGCACGGTGGGAGTTGGCCCCGACCTTGCGTTGGACCCTCGCCGCGGCCATGACAGCATGTGGGGATGTTTACTCGGCTACTCCCGCGTGCACTGACGGCGTTGACGGCTTTGCCCCTGGCGCTGGCTGCCTGTTCGGCGCCGGCCCCCCGTACCGAGTCGGCACCCGCCGCCGGTGCCGGCACGGTGCAGTCCGACTCCGTCACGGCGATGGCCGGGCCCATCGGGGCCCCGGCCGCTCCCGCGGCACCGTTCTGCGGTGATATCGCGGCGCTGTCGACCCGCGACAAGCTGGCCCAACTACTCATGGTGGGCGTTCGCAACGCGGCCGATGCCCGGGCCGTGGTCGATGGTTATCACGTCGGCGGCATCATGATCGGCAGTTGGACGGACCTGTCGATGCTGACCGACGGGTCGTTGGCCGGGATCGCGAATCTCGGTCCGCTGCCATTGGCGGTCAGCGTCGACGAGGAGGGCGGTCGCGTTTCGCGGCTGTCGTCACTGATCGGACCGGCACCGTCGGCGCGCACGCTGGCACAGACCCAGACCCCCGAACAGGTCTACCAACTCGCCCTGGGCCGGGGCGCTCAGATGCGAGGCCTGGGCATCACGGTGGACTTCGCTCCCGTCGTCGATGTTTCTGCCCAGGCCGCCAACACCGTCATCGGCGACCGGTCCTTCTCCAGCGACCCGGCCACCGTCACGACCTATGCCGGGGCGTTCGCCCGAGGTCTGCGCGATGCCGGTGTGCTGCCGGTGCTCAAACACTTCCCGGGCCACGGCTCCGGCTCCGGTGACTCGCACACCGCCGGGGTGGTGACCACTCCGCCGCTGTCGGACCTGATGGAAAGCGACCTGGTGCCCTACCGCACGCTGGTCGCCGAGGCGCCGGTCGCGGTCATGATGGGACATCTCGAGGTGCCCGGCCTGACCGGCAACAACCCGGCCAGCCTCAGTGCCGCCGCGGTGAACCTGCTGCGCAGCGGCGGTTACGGCGGACCGGGCTTCAACGGCCTGGTGTTCAGCGATGACCTGTCCTCCATGGCTGCGATCTCGTCGCG
>CAMDFY010000068.1 GCA_945897705.1 Bifidobacterium breve
TACCCGACCGGCTGGGCGGTCGCCTTCTCGACGCCGTTCCAGATGTTCAAGCGCTACTCGCAGTATTCCGGTGGCACCTGTGATCCGCTGGTGATCTCGTGGCCGAAGGGCATCAAGGCCAAAGGTGAAGTGCGCCAGCAGTATCACCACGCCACCGATATCGCGCCGACCATCCTCGACGTGGTGGGTATCCCGATGCCCGAGGAGTACCGGGGGGCTACGCAGTACCCGATCAACGGAGTCTCGATGCGCTACAGCTTCGATGCCCCGGAAGCTCCCACCACCAAGAAGCGCCAGTACTACGCGATGCTGGGTACTCGCGGGATCTGGCAGGACGGCTGGAAGGCCGCTGCGGTGCACGCGGCGATCAGCGGTAAAGGCAACTTCGATGCCGATCCCTGGGAGCTGTATCACGTCGATGAGGATCGGTCGGAATCCACCAACGTCGCCGATCAGTACCCCGACAAGCTCAAAGAACTGATCGCGGTCTGGGACGAGGAAGCGAAGAACAACTTCGTGCTTCCCCTCGATGACCGTGTCGCCGTCGAGCAACTCGCCAACGAGCGGCCGCAGTCCGAGCCACCGCGTAACCGCTACATCTATTACCCCGAGACCGCGCCGGTGCCCGAGGGCGTGGCGGTCAACATCCGGGGCAAGTCCTACAAGATCGCCGCCGACGTCGATATCACCGGCGACTCCGAGGGCGTCATCATCGCGCACGGTTCGCGCTTCGGTGGGCACTCGATGTTCATCAAGGACGGCCGGCTGAATTACGTCTACAACTTCCTGGGCATCAAGCCCGAGCAGGTGTTCACCTCCGAACCGCTGCCGCCGGGTAAACATGTTCTGGGCATGGAGTTCAAGCGGGAGAAGGCCGGCGAGTACGGCGAATCCCTTGGAACGACAACGCTGTACGTGGACGAGAAGCCGGTGGCGACAGGTCCGATGCGAGCGCAGATCGGCAAGTTCACCCTGTCCGGTGACGGGTTGTGTGTGGGCTACGACAGCGGCGACAACGTCTCTGATCAGTACAAGAATCCCGGAACGTTCACCGGCGGTGAGATCCTGGGTGTCGCGGTCGACGTCAGCGAGAAGGCCTACATCGATCTGCAGAAGGAAGCGGCGGCGGCCTTCGAGACGGACTGAGGCCCGCGGCGCTGAACCTCGCGGGTATGGCGAATCGGTCAGTTCGCGGGTACGGGGGCGAAGCTCATCGGCGTGCGGGTGACCTTGATCCGCGGCCGGTCGGAGCGGTCCGGAACCGTCAGTCGCGGCGCGGGCGGATCGTCCGCGGCCGACGGCGGTAGTTCGGGGGCAGGGTCGGGATCTCCGGTGGGTCCGGTCACCGCTTCGGCGGGTGCGGGCTCGACTGCCGGTGCCGGGACCCTGACCGAGGAGTTCGGCACGGGCGCCGGGATCGCGGTGCTGATGCTGCGAAGAGGGCTGGTCTGAGGGAAGGCGGAATTGTTGAGCGCCACCAGGGCCGCGCCGGCGACCACCAGCGTCGAGGCTGCGGCGGCGATGACCCCTACGAGTACGCGGGTGTTGCGGAACCAGGGCGGCTTCGGGGTTTCGAATGTGGGCGGCGCGGTGTCAGCGTCGTTCCAGTAGCGGGCCCAACCGGGGAAGAGGTCGTCGGTCAGCCACGCGCCGAGGTCCTCGTAAGGCTGGGCTCCCTGCTCAGTCATAGGGCTCCCTGCTCAGTCATAGGGTTCCCCGCTGGGCCATAGGGTTCCCTGCTGGGTCATAGGCGCTGATGCTAATCCGCGCAGGCCACTCAGGTGACCCGGCCGGGAAAATCGCTTAGCCGGCGGAATCGGCCCCGACTGCGCTGTCTCGACTGCGGACGGCCGACAGGATCCCCTCCGCCACCAGCACCACGATCAGCGTCACGCCGAAGGACGGGTACAGCACGGCCAGTGCGGTGGCGACGACGGCGATCGCGACCACCGCCCCGCGCGGGGTGTCGGCGCGCTGGGCATCGCTGGTCCGGCCCGGCAACCCGGTGCCGCCGGTCGGCCGGCGCTTCCACCACATCAGCATCGCCGTGGTGATGCTCGTCAGCAGACCCAGGCACGCCAGTGTGGCCAGGATGCGGGTGAGCACCCCGTACTGATTGCCCATGTGCATGGCCACACTCCAACTGGTGATCCGTGCCAGTGCGCCGTCCTGGTCGGCGGTGGAGTTGGCGACCGTCTCCCCGGTGAACTGGTTGAGGTAAAGGGTGCGCTGTTCGGAGAGCTTCTGCGGCCAGTGGTTGACGACCGTGTAACTGCCGTAGACCGTCTCATCGTTTGCGGTATCACCCGGGTAATCCGTGGGTGGAACGATGGAGTACCCCGGCAGCATGTTCTCCGACTTGGCGATCTCATCAATCGCGGTGAATCCCAACGTCATCGGCACTGCGGGCCCCGGATCCGAGGCATAGATCGGGTCGTCTTGATCCGCCCACGCGATGCGCCTGCCGAGGCGGTCGAAGTCGCCGACCTTGGCCGGGGTGGAGGGTGCGTCCACCTCGGTGCCCGGGGTCACCGTCGATGCGACCGCGCGCCAGTTCTCGCCCCAGTACCGCGACCACGTCAGTCCGGACACGATGTAGCCGATCAACACCACCGAGAGCAGGATTCCGGTGGTGGCGTGCAGGTCGCGCCAGCGCAGCCGGCCGCCCTTGCGCCAGCGGATCGCCAACCGCGGCTTGCCACGCTCGGTGGCCCGGGGCCACCATAGAAAGACCCCACTGGCCAGCAGCACCAGGATCCATACCGCGGTCATCTCGACGATGAGGTTGCCCACGCCCACCCTCATCGAGGCATCGGGATAGGACGACGGCGCGATGACGTGCCCCAGGGCGGGCACCGACACGGTAGGGCCGTCGTTGCCGAAGAATCGGTGCAACTGGTTGGCCCAGCCCACCAATCCGTCCAGTTCCCGGCGCTGGCCGAGGTAGTTACCGGTGTAGGGATCGACGAATACCTGGGTGACGTTGCGCTCGCCCACCTCCGCGTTGTCGGGCGCCATGAAGTCGACCTGGGTGGATCGGTCCGGTGCCGCCGGCGGCGTCACCGCGTCCAGGATCATGTCCGCGGGAACCTGCTGCCGGGCGGTCGCGACCTGGGCATCGAGAGAGACACCCGCGGTTCCCGTACCAGCTGGATTCGGCTGCGAGACAACTGTGAGGTTGCGGTGCAGCAGAAGGTCGAGGGGCTGGGTGTAAAGAATGATCAGGCCGGTGCAGGCCAGAAGCAGCAGCGTCGGGGCCGCGAACAAGCCAACCCAGAAGTGCAGCCGCCACACCCTGCGCAGGGTCGCGGACTCACCGCGTCGTTGTGCACGCTCGACAGTGACCACGCCCACCTCCAGTTGCGGCAGGCACCGACCTGCATCCCACTAGTCGTATGGGCGGGTGTGCGAGTTCCCGGGCGACGTAAGTTTGACGAGCCGAGCCGTCAGGCCCGGGTAGGCGAAAGTCAGGAGGTGGGTTGGTGTCGCTGTCGCCGACCGGCTCCGACGCGGGTACCGGCGGGCCGGATCCGGATCGACTGCTGGCCGGCTACCGCGCCGGCCTGGCGCAGCAGGCGCTGTTCGACACCGGTGCCGACTCGGGGACATCGGACCGGTCCGGCTACGACGAACTTCTCGAACCCGCCGGCGACGTCCGCGCCGACTGGCGCGAACTCGAAGCCCTCATCGCCGAACGCGGCCGCGACGGCCTGCATCGGCTTCAGGAGGTAGTTCGCAGACTCGTCGACGACAACGGCATCGGCTACATCGAGATCGACCGGCACGGTGAGGCCGGCACCGATCACCGGGACGTGGCAGCGCCGGGCGTCTGGCACCTGGACGGTATCCCGCTGCTGCTGTCGGCACCGGACTGGACCACGTTGGAAGCCGGCGTGTTGCAGCGGTCGCGACTGCTCGACGCGGTCCTCACCGATCTTTATGGTGAGCAACGTTCGCTGACCAGTGGCACGCTGCCGCCCGAGTTGTTGTTCGGGCACCCCGGGTATCTCCGAGCGGTCCGCGGCATCCAGATCCCGGGCCGTCATCAACTCTTCATGCTCGGTTGTGACCTCAGTCGCGCCGGCGACGGCCGTTTCGTCGTCAACGCCGACTGGACGCAGGCACCGTCGGGTGCCGGCTACGCACTTGCGGACCGACGAGTGGTGGCGCGCGCGATCCCGGACGCCTACGAACGGATCCGGCCCAGGCCGGTCTCACCGTTCGCCCAGGCGCTGCGTCTGGCCTTGATCGACGCCGCCCCGGAGGCCGCCGAGGATCCGGTGGTGGTGGTGCTCAGCCCCGGCATTCACTCCGAGACCGCGTTCGATCAGGCCTATCTGGCAACGGTTCTGGGTTTTCCCTTAGTCGAGAGCGCTGATCTGGTGGTGCGCGACGGCAAATTGTGGATGCGCTCGATGGGCACGCTCACCCAGGTTGATGTGGTGTTGCGCCGGGTTGACGCCGATTACGCCGATCCCCTGGACCTGCGCCCGGATTCCAGGCTCGGTGTGGTCGGCCTGGTTGAGGTACTGCGCCGCGGCGCAGTGACAGTGGTCAATGGGCTTGGCAGCGGAATACTGGAAAGTGCAGGGCTGCAACGGTTTCTACCGCAACTCGCTGACCTTTTGACGGGGGAGGAACCACTCCTGGGCGCGCCGCAATCGTATTGGGCCGGCATCGACTCGGAGCGCTCGCACCTGCTGGCGCGATTGTCTTCCCTGGTGATCAAGTCGACCGTCGGGACCGAGACCATCGTGGGGGCGCACCTGTCGGGGGCTCAGCGCGCGGAGTTGACCGCGAGGATCGAGTCGGCGCCCTGGCAGTGGGTCGGCCAGGAGTCGCCGGAATTCTCGTCGGCACCCACCGACCATGTGTCCGGCACGTTGTCCGCGGCCGGAGTCGGCATGCGGTTGTTCACCGTCTCCCAGCGCAGCGGCTACGCCCCCATGGTCGGCGGTCTCGGATACGTGCTGGCACCGGGTACCGGAGCCGCCAAACTCACCAAGGTCGCGGCCAAAGATGTTTGGGTGAGACCGCCCTCGCGGGCCACCGCCGATCACTCGGTCACCATGGCGTCGGTGAAACTGCCCAGCGGTGCGGTGTTCGTTGACTCGCCGCGGGTGCTCTCGGACCTGTTCTGGATCGGGCGCTACGCGGAACGCGCCGAAGGTCTGGCCCGGCTGCTGATCGTCAGCCGTGAGCGCTACCACGAGTTCCGCAATCGACCCGACGCCGCGGGCTACGAATGCCTACCGGTGTTGCTCGGCGCGTTGCGCCGCGTCACCGAAGAGAATGCCGCAGCCGACGGCGGCGACGCGGATCTGGTATCCGACGCACCGCGAACGATGCGATCGCTGACGGTGGATCGGACGCGACCGGGATCGTTGGCGCAGTCCGTCGAGCGACTCGGCCAGGCAGCGCGCGCGGTGCGCGATCAGATGTCCAACGACACCTGGATGGTCCTGGGCGCAGTGGAGCGCGCGTTGGCTGAGCAGGAGGTCGTGACTCAGATCGACCGGATCGGACGCCGGATCTCCGACGACACCTCGCTGGCCCGGGTCCAGCAGCGGACGCTGGCCGGCATGTTGGCGCTGTCGGGCATGACGGCGGAGTCGATGGTCCACGACCCCGGCTGGACGATGCTCGACATCGGCAGGCGGATCGAGCGCGGACTGGCGTTGACGGCACTGCTGCGCGCAACCCTGACCCAGCAGCGCGTTCCCGGCGCAGAGCAGGCGATCACCGAAGCGGTGCTGGTGGCCTGCGAGTCTGCCGTGGTCTACCGGCGGCGCAACCTTGGACAGATCAGCGTGCCGGCGGTTGCCGAACTCCTGCTCTTCGACAGCGCTAACCCCCGATCCCTGATCTACCAGTTGGATCGGTTGCGATCCGGCCTTCGCGTATTGCCAGCGGCCTCGGGTTCCTCCAAAGCCGATCGGATTGTCGAGGGCATCACCGCCAGGTTGCGCCGACTGGACTCCAGTGAGTTCGCCGACGTCGACCCCGCCGGCCACCGCACCGAACTCGACATGTTGCTGGCCGCGACGCATAGCGGGCTCCTCGAGCTTGCCGATGTCATCACCAGCACCCAGTTGTCCCTGCCCGGCGACATGCAACCGCTATGGGGGCCGGATCCGCAGCGGGTGTTGCTGTGAATCGCCGCTACCGCATTACCCACCGGACCGAGTACCGCTACTCCGGTGTGGTGACCAATTCCTACGGTCGCGGGCATCTGACTCCGCGCGACACTCGCCGTCAGCGCTGTCTGTCCTTCGATCTGACGGTTGATCCCGAACCCGCCGACCGATCCAGCAGCCGTGACGCCTACGGGAACGTCAGCTCCTATTTTCAGGTGACCGAACGCCATCGTGCGCTGACGGTGGTGAGTGACTCCGTCGTCGACGTGGCGCCGCCCGCGCCGCAGGTCTACCAGGAGGGTGCCGCGCTCGCCGCCTGGGAGACGGCGCGCCCGTCAGGTGCTCGCGGCGTCCTGGCCACCGAGTTCGCGATGGACACCCACCCGGCCGAAATCACCGGTGCGGTCATCGATTACGCCGCGCCAAGCTTCATCCCCGGTCGACCGCTGATCGAGGTTCTGCGCGACCTGAACACACGGATCTTCAACGACTTCACCTTTCGTACCGGATCCACCACGGTGTCCACCCGAGTCGATCAGGTCCTTCGGGCGCGGGCCGGTGTATGCCAGGACTTCGCCCGACTCGCTATCGCCTGCCTGCGGGCCAACGGTTTGGCGGTGAGCTACGTGTCCGGCTATCTGGCCACCGATCCGCCGCCAGGAAAAGAACGGCTGTTCGGTGTCGACGCCACCCACGCCTGGGCTGCGGTGTGGACGCCACAGGACCAGTGGTTGGGACTGGACCCGACGAACGACCAATTCGTCGACGAGCGCTACATCACCGTGGGGTGGGGTCGTGACTACGCCGACATCCCGCCACTGCGCGGCATCATCTACACCGACTCCGAGCACAGCGTCATCGACGTATCGGTGGATGTGGTTGCGCTGGACGTGCCCTAACTCTGCTCGCGTTTACGCGACCGGCGAAGGAAGAACACACCGATGAAAGCCAATGCGGCACTGCCCGGTTGCGGCGCAATGGTGTAGCCGAGGTCGGCGAGGATCCCGAGTTCCACCGGGCTGAGCACTCTGATGCCCTTGCCCGAAAACACCTGAGCGTTCATCAGTGTGCGGTTCGAGCCGGTGAAAGTGCGGTCGTTGAGGTGCGAGATCGAACTGCCGGACTCCCAGGAACCGGGATTGTAGAGGGGGACGAGTCCGCCGAAGGCGGCGACGGCGTTGGTTCCGCCGAAGTAGAGTCCGCCGTTGCCGCCGGTCAGGTTCGGCGTGTAGGCGTTCCTCCAGAGGTAATCGCTACCGATCGCCGTCGTGCCGTCGGCGTTGACCAGAAAGCTGTCGAATACCGTCCAGGTGGTGCCGGTGTTCGATCCCGGTTGGTCGGTATAGGACAGGAAGCCCAGGGTGTGGGTCAGTTCGTGCAGTGCCACTGACTCGAGGTCGTACTGGCCGTAGGCGATGGAGTCGCCGGTGGCCCAGTTCTGGGCGAAGTTCCAGTTGATATCGCCGTCCGCGTCCGACCCGTTGGAGTCCACTCCGGTCAGGATCTTGTGCTGGACCACCGTCGGCAGGAAGCCGGGGCCGGCGGTGGAGAAATCGCTGCCCGCCGTCGCGAGCGTCGAGGACAGCAGTGAGAACTCTCCGGTGACATCGAAGGTGACGACCACCGGCGAGTCCACCACGATGTACGCCGCGAGTGCGGCCGCCGCCGATTCCAGTGAGCTGCGGGCGGCTGGTGACCAGAGCTGGCTTCCGCTGCCGTAGACGAACTGGAACTGCAGCAGCGATCCGGCGCCAACGCCCTGTCGCACCGCCACGCTTGCGGTGGTGCTGGGCGGGCGGAAGAGGTCGAGCAGGTTGATGTGGAAGCCCGGATCGGCGGCCGCGACGGTGAAGGTGTCGATGCCGGTGAATTCCGGGCCGGGCGTGTAGGTGTAGCCGCCGGCGGAATCGATCGAAACGCTGCCGTATCGGGGATTGCCGGTCAGGCTGTAGACGATACGGTCGCCCTCGGGATCGGAGGCGCCGATGCTGCCGGTGATCGGCCCTTCGCTCTGTCCGGTGATCTGAACCGGGCTGACGGACGGGGCCTGATTGAAGAAAGTGCGCCGTACCAGTAACGCCACGCCCTCGATCAACCCCTGGATGGGGGAGAGCAGTCCGGACAGCAGGTCGGTCGCCGCCGCGGCGGCGCGTGGGGCGCGCGCCGCAGCCACGCTGGCCGTCACCCGGGGTGTCGGTGCAAGAACCGCTGGTTCGGGCAGCTTCAGGTCGCCGGATGTCGCAATCGAGACCGCAGGTGCCAGTGCTTCCGACTGCACGGCGCTGGTTTCCCCGGCGTCCGGGGTGTTTGAGCCCTGGATGTATGAGCCCTGGGTGTTGGGGCTTGGGGTTCGGCCGCCCGGGGTGTTGGAGCCTGGGCTGGTGGGCGTCAGTGCGGCCCGTACCGCGCTGCTATCGGCGGGCGATCGCGTCGCCCGCGATTGGCTGCGGTTGGGCCGTGGGGCAATACGGTCCAACTTCGGGACTGGTCCGACGTCGGCCGCGATGCTGGCCGCACTGGGCCTAATCGGCTCCGCCGGGGCGGTTTCGGGAGCGGCCACCTCCGGTGGGGTGAGGCTTTTTTCCGCCCGCGCCTCCCGGACCGGCCGGCGCGCGGCCGCGGCCGCCTGGCGCGGACCGGGGCGTTCAGCGCTGTCGGAAACCCCAGCGCTGTCGGAAACCCCAGCGCTGTCAGAGACCCCAGCGCTGTCAGAAGTTGTAGCGGTAGAGGCTCCGGCAGCGTCATCCGCCGCCGCGACTGCGGGAGTCGCCAGGGCCAGTCCCGTTGCGAGGGCGACTGCGCCCAGTGGCGCCGCGAGAGCAAACTTCGACATCACCGCACCCCCTCGATGTCTGCCGGTGAAGGCCTCAAGGAATCAACCTATCGGCGCAGCAACCCCGTCGTCAACATCGCCACGCGGTTCAACCATCATTGAGCTGGGGTTTTTCGCCCGGACGCTGGTCTCGAAGCTACGTTCGGAAAGCGGATCGGGAAAACACCCACGCACACGCTTGCCGCAGTGTTTGCTCAGCGACAGACTGGCAACGATTTGCCAGGCGCTACCCCCCGCCCGATGACTTTCCTAAGGACCTCCCACTGATGACTGCCGCCGATTCCGCCCGCAACGCTGCCGACGCGACCTCCGCGGACACCACCAAACGGCGACGGAGTTGGGTGCGGTCGATCGAGTACGGCCGTCGCGCGGTGACGGAGTCCGCGTCACGCGGATACGCCACTCACGCCGGCGGCACTGCGGGTACGGGAGGCATCATCTAGCCGGATCCAGAAGAAGCGCCCCAGCGGAGCGTAGATTTCTCGCGTGCGAACAGAGAACATCAACCATGCATTCCTTGATGGCGTGCTCGATGGTAGTCACGAGGACGTCTACTACCACTTCGGGGTGGCGTCGTCAGATCCGTTGCTGACTAAACTGCGCGACGTCGAATCCGTCATCATGGCCGGATCAGGTTCGCGCATCGTGGAATTCGCGCAGCGCTGGAGCGAACTCAACGGCGGTACGGAGATCGTCGCCTTCCCCAAAGAGGACCGTTTCGTCACCCGCTACACCGCCGGGGTGCTGTTCGCCTCACACGGTATGGGTATGCCGAGTGCCTCGATCGCACTGCAGGAACTCATGCGCATGGTGTTCTTCCTCAAGCGCGGCGATCTGGACGCCATGGATGAGGTGTTCTGGTGCCGGGTGGGCACCAGTGGGGGAGTCGGGCTTCCCGTCGGCACCGTCGTTGTCACCTCCGAGGGATTGATGGCAGATCTGCGGCCCTTCCGTCTGCTCAACGGTGGCGCCGGCGAGTACTGGTTCGACGGGCACTTTCCGGGCGCGACTGCGCAGGCGATCATCGCGGCCAACGAATATGCCGATTTCGACATCATCTCGGGCAAGACCGTCGCCGGCAACGAGTTCTTCCTCGAACAGTTCCGCCTCGATGGCGCACTCTGTTTGGAGACCCCGGAGACCAAGATGGGGTGGCTGCGGTGGCTGCACGACAATGGTGTGGTCAATATCGAGATGGAGGGCGCGATGATCGCCGGCTATCTCAATCATTGGGGCTTCTCGAAGTTCGCGATGATCTGCGCCACGATATTCAACCGCCTTGAGAGTGATCAGATGACGTCCACCCCGGCGCAGTTGCACAAGTTCAGTGAGGACTCCGGCGTCGCACTGTTCAACTATCTCGCGGCCAGCCTGCTCGGTGCCTGAAGCCGCGACACCAGTTATCCAATGCGCAAGGACCCCTCGTCCACGTCCTTTCGAACCGATACGCCTGGTAGTTCGCGCGGTTATCCTTCCCCACGTGACCGACCACGCCGAACTGTTCACCCGCGCGAATACCGCCGTCATCGATTCCCTGGGCCCGGCACCCGAGGACGTCGACATCCCGCACGTCAAGCGTGCATCCAAGACCCTCGCCGGGCGTATCGATCACACCCTGCTTAAGCCTGACGCCACCCTGTCTGCCATCGAGCGGCTCTGCGACGAAGCCAGAGAGCACGGGTTCGCCTCGGTGTGCGTCAACACCCGGTGGGTGCCAACGGCGGTCGCACGACTGGCTGGATCCGATGTCATGGTGTGCACGGTGGTGGGTTTCCCGCTCGGGGCGATGACGCGCCTTGCCAAGGCCGAGGAGGCCCGCATCACGGTGGCCGAAGGCGCCGACGAGGTCGACATGGTTCTCGACATCGGCGGTCTGCTCTCCGGTGACCTTGCCGCGGTGTACGACGACATCCTCGGCGTGGTGGGTGCGGCCCGGCCGGTTCCGGTAAAGGTGATCCTGGAGACCAGCATGCTCACCGACGAGCAGAAGGCGATCGCATGCCTGATCGTCGCGCGCACCGGCGCGGCCTATGTGAAGACCTCCACCGGTTTCGGTGGTGGAGGCGCTACGGTTGAAGACATCGCGCTGATGCGGCACATGGTGGGGGATCGGTTGGGTGTCAAGGCATCTGGCGCGATCCGTAACCATCGCGATGCAGAGAAGGTGCTGCACGCCGGCGCCGACCGGATCGGTGCCTCGTCGTCGATCGCGCTCGTCAGCGGTGGCGACGCCGGCGCCAGCAGTTACTGAACCGTGGCACTCCTCGACACCGCTCGTGCCTGGCTGGCCGAGGATCCTGACCCTGCGACGGCCGCTGAACTCGAGGCATTGATCACGCTCGCCGAAGCGGGCGATACCGACGCCGCCGACGAACTCGCTGACGCGTTCGATGGCACCCTGCAGTTCGGCACTGCCGGATTGCGAGGACGCCTGGGCCCGGGCACTAACCGGATGAACCGGATCGTGGTGGCGCGGGCGGCCGCTGGACTCGCGGCCTATCTCGTTGCGCACGGCGGCACCTCTGTGGTGATCGGTTACGACGCCCGCCGCAACTCCGAGGTTTTCGCCCGAGACACCGCCGCCGTGATGTCCGGTGCCGGCATCATTGCGATGGTGCTGCCGTCGGCCCTGCCGACTCCGGTGCTCGCCTTTGCGATCCGCGAACTCGGCTGCGATGCCGGTGTCATGGTCACCGCGTCGCACAACCCATCCGATGACAA
>CAMDFY010000069.1 GCA_945897705.1 Bifidobacterium breve
CTGAAGGTCGACGGGGTGGCAATTGCCCTCGTCTACCGCGACGGCCGACTGGAACGTGCCGCGACCCGCGGTGATGGCCGCGTTGGCGAAGACGTCACGCTCAATGCCCGCACGATTGGCGACATCCCCGAAATGCTCACCGCAGCAGAGGGATTCCCGATCCCCGAGGTTCTCGAGGTGCGCGGCGAGGTCTTCTTCATGCTCGCCGATTTCGCGACGCTGAATGCCAGCCTGGTCGAGGATGGCAAGGCGCCGTTCGCCAATCCCCGCAACAGCGCGGCCGGGTCACTGCGACAGAAGAACCCGGCCATCACCGCGCGGCGCCCGCTTCGGATGATCTGTCACGGACTGGGCTACACGCAGGGCTTCAACCCCGCGACGTTGCACGACGCCTACCGTGCGCTGAAGGCCTGGGGGCTGCCGGTCTCTGATCACACCACGCGGGTAGCCGGGCTTGCCGCGGTGGAAGAGCGCATCGACTTCTGGGGCCAACGCCGCCACCACATCGAACACGAGATCGACGGCGTGGTGGTCAAGGTTGACGATTTCGCCCAACAGCGGCGCTTGGGTGCGACCTCGCGGACGCCCCGGTGGGCGGTGGCCTACAAGTACCCGCCCGAGGAGGCCCAGACCACGCTGATCGACATCAAGGTCAACGTCGGCCGCACCGGACGCGTCACCCCGTTTGCGTTCATGACCCCGGTACGCATCGCCGGATCCACGGTGAGCATGGCGACACTGCACAACGCCGCCGAGGTCAAACGCAAGGGCGTGCTGATCGGTGACACCGTGATGATCCGCAAGGCCGGTGACGTCATCCCCGAGGTGCTCGGCCCGGTCGTCGACCTGCGTGACGGCACCGAGCGCGAATTCGTCATGCCGACCCACTGTCCGGACTGCGGGACGCTGCTCGCCCCGGCCAAAGAGGCTGATGTCGACATTCGTTGCCCGAACTCCCGATCATGCCCGGCGCAACTGCGGGAGAGGGTGTTTCACCTCGCCGGCCGCGGCGGGTTGGACATCGAGGGTCTGGGCTACGAGGCGGCGACCGCACTGCTGGGTGCCAAGATCGTTGAGGACGAAGGTGATCTGTTCACCCTCAGCGCCGATGAACTCGCCCAGGCGGAATTCTTCCGCACCAAGGATGGCGCGCTGTCGGCGAACGCGAAGCGACTCCTCGAGAACCTGCAGCAGGCCAAGGACCGCCCACTGTGGCGGATTCTGGTGGCGCTGTCCATCCGGCACGTCGGTCCGACGGCGGCGCGTGCGCTGGCGACCGCGTTCGGCAGCCTGGAGGCGATCATGGCCGCCGACGAGGAGCAGTTGGCCGACGTCGAGGGCGTCGGGCCCACCATCGCCGCGGCCCTGCGCGAGTGGTTCGACGTGGACTGGCACCGCGCGATCCTCGACAAGTGGCGCGCGGCCGGTGTGCGGATGGCCGATGAGCGCGATGCCGACATCGCGCCGACGCTGGCCGGTCTGACCATTGTGGTGACCGGGTCGCTGACCGGGTTCTCCCGCGATGAGGCCAAGGAGGCCATCATCATTCGGGGCGGCAAGGCGGCCGGGTCGGTGTCGAAGAAGACGTCGTTCGTGGTGGCCGGTGACGCGCCGGGTTCGAAATACGACAAGGCCGTCGAACTCGGAGTCCCGATTCTCGACGAGGATGGGTTCCGCGCACTGCTCGCTGGCGGGCCGTCGGTGGAGCCGTCCGCTTAACGCAGGATGCTGGCGACGATCCCGGCCAGATAGCCGAGCCTGGCGACCTCCGAGGGCCGGAAATGCGGCCCGCCGGGGCGTCCCAGCATCAGCGCGGTGGTCGGCTCGCCCAGCGGTGCGACCGCCAACGTGGTGTCCATGTCGCGCCACAGTTGCGGTACCCACTCCTCGGTGGCGTCGAGTTCGGTCGCGCGACTCAGCGGCATCCACGGCGTGGTGGCGGCCTGGGTCTGAGGAGCGCCGTGGCTGCCGGCGATCCGCTGGGTCGTGTTGTCGGTGAAGCCCACCACAGTGCACCAGCCCACTCGCAGTACCCGCGGGGCCTCGTCGACAAGAACCTGGAGTTTCTCTCGGCGATCATCGGCCGCGGCGACCCGGTCGATCAGCTCCAACTCGCGGTGGGCTTCCAGCAGACCGGTGTGCGGACGGATCGCCTCGACCCGCACGCCGGTCAGTGCCTCGGCGGCGGTGATCAGCATGTCCGGCATCGCCCCGCTCGGCAGATCGATCACCAGATCGTCGACGGCGTAGCCCGATCCGCGGTCGACGACGTCCAGCGAGAGAATGTCCGCACCGACCGAGCCAAGGGCCACGGCGAGCGCCCCCAGGCTGCCGGGCCGATCGTCGAGCTGGACCCGCAGGAGATAGGACGACACCCGCTCACCCTTACATAGCCCGATGGGGTCGGCATTTCGGCATTTACCAGGCAACAGTGTGTAACATGTGCACCATGAGTACCCACAGTCTGCGGGACCTGCGGAGCAACCTGGGCTCGGTGATCCGGGCCGTTGCCGCGACCGGCGACGAGGTAATCGTCACCGATAGCGGCACGGAAGTAGCGGTCATCATCAGCATGGCCGACTACGAACGACTGCACGAACATGCGGACGTCGCCGACGCGCTCCGCGTGAAAGGACTGCGCGCCGAGTCGTTTGCAGCGATGTCGCTATCGCAGATGCTGGAAGCGCTCGGCGTTGAAGCGGAAGCATTCGCCGGCAGGTGAAGGTCCAGTTCCACCCCGAAGTACTGAAGCAACTCCAACGACTGCCTCGTGCTGAGCTTGAGCGAGCGCTGCAGATCATCGTCGATCTGTCGCACGATCCCCGGCCGCCGGGTGCGAAGAAGCTGATCGGCACAGGCAGTGATTGGCGAGTGCGGTTCGGGCAGTACCGGGTGGTTTACAGCGTCGACGACGCGGCGGGTGAGGTGACGGTATTCGTCGTCGCCAAGCGCAGTGACGCTTACCGCTGAGTAAGGGCATGCCGCCACGCCGCTAGGCTGACTCACCGTGTCCACGATCTCCCGCGATGAGGTGGCCCGGCTGGCCAAGCTGGCCCGGCTGGCCCTGACCGACGAAGAAATCAGCGGATTCGCCGGCCAACTCGACGCGATCCTGGGCTACGTCGGTGCGATCCAGGCCGTCGACGTCACCGGCGTCGCTGCCACCGACAACCCGATCAAGAACGTCAACGTCACCCGCCCCGACGTGGTGGCCGCGAGCCTGACCCAGGCCGAGGCGCTGGCCGAGGCGCCGGCGGTGGTCGACGAGCGGTTCGCGGTGCCGCAAATCCTGGGGGAGGAGTCGTGAGCATCGATCTCATCCGCCTCGACGCAGCCACCCTCGGTGCCAAGATCGCCGCCCGGGAGGTCTCCTCGGTCGAGGTCACCCGGGCCTGCCTGGATCAGATCGCCGCCACCGACGAGAGTTTTCACGCCTTTTTGCATGTGGCCGCCGATCAGGCGCTGGGCACCGCCGCAGACGTCGACGCCTCGATCGCCGCCGGTGAGAAGCCGGCCTCCCCGTTGGCCGGGGTGCCGTTGGCGCTCAAGGACGTCTTCACCGCTACCGATATGCCGACCACCTGCGGATCGAAGATCCTCGAAGGCTGGGTTTCGCCCTATGACGCGACGGTCACCGCGCGCGTCCGGGCGGCCGGCATCCCGATCCTCGGCAAGACCAATATGGACGAGTTCGCGATGGGCTCCTCCACGGAGAACTCCGCCTACGGACCCACCCGCAACCCGTGGGACACCGACCGGGTTCCCGGCGGCTCCGGTGGCGGGAGCGCGGCGGCGCTGGCGGCGTTCCAGGCCCCGCTGGCCCTCGGCTCGGACACCGGCGGGTCGATCCGTCAGCCCGCCGCCCTGACCGCGACCGTCGGCGTCAAACCCACCTACGGAACCGTCTCCCGGTACGGCCTGGTCGCGTGCGCCTCCTCGCTGGATCAAGGCGGTCCGTGCGCGCGAACAGTTCTCGACACCGCTCTGCTGCACGCGGTGATCGCCGGCCATGACCCGCGCGACTCCACCTCGCGGAACATCGCGATCCCCGACGTCGTGGGCGCGGCCAAGGCCGGTTCGGTCGGAGACCTCACCGGTGTGCGGATCGGTGTGGTCACGCAGTTGCGCAGCGGTGAGGGTTTTCAGCCGGGCGTACTGGCGTCGTTCAACGCCGCCGTCGAGGCACTCACCGCGCTGGGCGCCGAGATCAGCGAGGTCGATTGCCCGCACCTGGACTACTCGCTGTCGGCGTACTACCTGATCCTGCCCTCGGAGGTGTCGAGCAATCTGGCGCGGTTCGACGCCATGCGCTACGGCCTGCGAGTGGGTGACGACGGCACCAGGAGCGCGGAGGAGGTGATGGCGCTGACCCGGGCGGCCGGCTTCGGCCCGGAAGTCAAGCGCCGCATCATGATCGGCACCTACGCATTGTCAGCCGGCTACTACGACGCCTACTACAACCAGGCGCAGAAGGTCCGCACCCTGATCGCGCGCGACCTCGACGAGGCCTACGCCAAGGTGGACGTCCTGGTGTCCCCGGCCACACCCACCACCGCGTTCCGGCTGGGGGAGAAGGTCGACGATCCGCTGGCGATGTACCTGTTCGACCTGTGCACGCTGCCGTTGAATCTTGCCGGGCACTGCGGGATGTCGGTGCCCTCGGGGCTTTCCGCGGACGATAATCTGCCGGTGGGCCTGCAGATCATGGCCCCGGCGATGGCCGATGACCGGCTCTATCGGGTGGGCGCGGCCTATGAGGCCGCCCGCGGGCCGTTGCCGACCGCGCTGTAGATCAGGCAGGATTAGCTATGGGTAAAACCTTGATCTTCGGACACAAGAATCCGGATACCGACTCAATTTGTTCTGCGCTGGCCTATGCGGATCTGAAAACAAAAATCGGCGCGGACGTCGAGGCGGTGCGACTCGGGTCCGTCAGCGCCGAGACCCAGTTCGTGCTCGATGCGTTCACAACAGCGGCGCCGCGGTTGGTCGAGTCGGTGGCCGGCGAGGCATCCCAGGTGATTCTCGTCGACCACAACGAGCGCCAGCAGAGCGCGATCGACATCGACGACGTCACCATCGCCGAAGTCATCGACCATCACCGCATCGCCAACTTCGAAACAGCCGGACCGCTCTACTACCGCGCCGAGCCGGTCGGTTGCACCTCGACGATTGTTTTCAAAATGTTCAAAGAATCCGGTGTGGCCGTGAGTCCGCAGATCGGCGGTCTGATGCTTTCCGCCATCATCTCCGACACGCTGCTGCTCAAATCACCGACGTGCACCCCGGAGGACGTCGCGGCTGCCCAGGAACTTGCCCCCATCGCCGGCGTCGACTTGCAGACCTACGGCATGGAGTTGCTCAAGGCCGGTGCGAGTTTGCGCGACAGATCCATCGCGCAACTGGTTTCGACGGACTCGAAAGAGTTCCCGATGGGCGAGGCGAAGGTCGAAATTGCCCAGGTCACCGCCGTTGACGTTGACGATGTGCTGTCGCGTCAGGACGAGTTGGAGGCGGCGCTGCGCGACACCATCGCCGCGAAGGGGCTGGACCTGTTCCTGTTCGTCATCACCGACATCCTCAACAACGACTCGGTCGCCGTGGCGCTCGGCCCACGTGCTGCGGCCGTGGAAGCAGCCTTTGGGGTGACACTTCAGAACAACCGCGCGCTGCTGACCGGAGTGGTGTCACGCAAGCTGCAGATCGTCCCCGCGCTGACGGAGACGTTCGCCAGAGGGTGATCAGCGCACCAGAACCCTCAGCGCACCAGAACCCTCAGCGCAACAGGGCCTTCGCCGCCGCCTCGCCACTGGCGTACGCGCCGTGCACTGTTGCGGCGTGATCGCGCGAACAGGCCTCACCGGCAAAGACGCGGCGTCCGTCGGGCTCCGCGAGCGCATCGCGGTCGGCCAGTGAAGCGCCGACGCCGATGAACGAGTAGCTGCCGAGCGAAAAAGGATCGACCGACCATGCCGAGCGGAGCAGCCCGGTGGGCGCGGAGAACTCCGGGAATGCCGGTTTCAGCGCGCTCGACGCGCTCGCGATCACCTCGGGATCGGTCATAGCTTCCACAGCGCGGGCGAACTCCCCGGCATTGAACATCATCAGGGCGGGCACGTCGACCAGGCCGGTGAGACTCAGCGACTCCACCCACTGACCACGGCGCGACACGGAAGGAACGATGTCGATGAGCTCCGCGGCGTCCGGCCAGAACTGAGATTCGAAGCGCAGGCACGTCTTCGAGAGCGTCCCCATCCCGAGCTTGGCGATGGCTCTGGACTTCGGCTCCGGAAGCGCGGGCAGGAATTCGATGGTGCCGGCCTTGAGGACACCGAGTGGCACGGTGACGACCACGGCACCGGCTTGGAAGTTGCCCTGGGAGGTGACGACGACCGCACGATCGCCGGAAGTGTCGATACTGGTGACGACGTGGCCGAGGCGTACATCGAGCCCGTTCGCCACCGCCGCGACCACCTGGTCGTAGCCCTCGGGCAGGAGGGCATCGCCGCCGCCCTCGGCGGCGCCGTCATCGAAGTTCGTCGCTGACAGATTCACCGTGTCGGTGGCGTACTCGTGTTCGATCGACGCGGTGATACCCATCTCGACGTTGAGTCGTTCCGACGGGTCGAGATCCGCGGCGGCGATGGCGCGGTCGAACGCGGTTCGCAGTGGCTCGTCGGTGTCGGGGGAGCCCTCGCGGCCCGCCTCGACTAAGTCGGCCACCTGTTCCTCGATATCGTCGAGTGCACCGTCGCCACGGCGCCGGCCGTCGGCGCCGTACATGATGGACTCGTAGTCGGTGGCCTGCGTCGGAATTCCCTTGGCCGCGGCCAGCGCAGCAATCGGATTGTTCTCGACCCCGTGGATCCAGGACGCGCCGAGTTCCACCGGAACGCCCCAGGACCGATCCGTGTAGATCCGGCCACCGAGGCGATCACGCGCCTCGAGCACAATGACGCGACGTCCATTGGCAACGAGCACCTCGGCGGCGCGCAACCCCGCGATCCCGGCACCGATGACCAGGACGTCCGCAGTGGGCCCGTCCGGAGGCGCAGGCGTCGAGGTCGAGGACGCTGACGAGGACGAGGCCTGATCAGGCTCGGAGTCACCGCAGCCGGCGGCGAGGCTCGCTGGCACGGCCAGGGCGACCAGCCGAACAAAGTCGCGACGCGGGAGGAAGATCACGCTGGTGAGGTTATCGCTGCATGTAGGGGCCTGAGGCGGTTAGATGGACACCATGCGTATCGGAGTCCTCACCGGCGGCGGCGACTGCCCCGGCCTCAATGCTGTTATCCGAGCGGTGGTGCGCACCTGCGACGCGCGCTACGACTCGACGGTGGTCGGATTCCAGGATGGTTGGCGGGGCCTGTTGGAGAACCGGCGCGTCCAGTTGTACAACGACGACCGCAATGAGCGCCTGCTGGCCAAGGGCGGCACCATGCTCGGCACCGCACGGACCAACCCGGAGAAGCTGCGCGCCGGTCTGGCCGATATCAAGCAGACACTGGAGGACAACGGGATCGACGTGCTGATCCCGATCGGCGGCGAGGGTACGCTCACCGCCGCGCACTGGCTCAACGAGGAGGGTGTTCCCGTCGTCGGCGTGCCCAAGACCATCGACAACGACATCGACTGCACCGACGTGACATTCGGCCACGACACCGCATTGCAAATCGCCACCGAGGCCATCGACCGTCTGCACAGCACCGCGGAGTCACACCAGCGGGTGATGCTGGTCGAGGTGATGGGCCGCCACGCCGGCTGGATCGCCCTGAATTGCGGCCTGGCGTCCGGGGCGCACATGACGCTGATCCCCGAGCAGCCCTATGACGTGGAGGAGGTGTGCCGCATGGTCAAGAAGCGCTTCCAGACCGGTTCATCGCACTTCATCTGCGTGGTCGCCGAGGGCGCGAAACCCGTTGAGGGGTCGATGCAACTGCGCAGCGGCGGGATGGATGAGTTCGGCCACGAACGCTTCACCGGGGTCGCCCAGCAGTTGGCGATGGAGGTCGAGAAGCGGATCCGTAAAGAGGTGCGGGTCACCGTTCTGGGGCACGTGCAACGCGGTGGCACGCCGACCGCCTACGACCGGGTGCTGGCCACCCGATTCGGCGTCAACGCCGCCGACGCCGCGCACAGCGGCGAGTACGGGATGATGGTGTCGCTGCGCGGCGAGGACATCGGCCGGGTTCCGTTGGCCGACGCGGTCCGCCAGCTCAAGTTGGTGCCGGAGAGTCGCTACGACGATGCGGCGGCCTTCTTCGGCTGAGTGAGTCTTACGGGCTGACCGGCACCGGGTCGATGGAGTCCAGCGGGGTGTCTCGGGTCTCGCGCATGATCAGCAGCGCGATCAATGTCAGCGTCGCGGCGCAGAACAGGTACAGCCCGACCCAGCCGACCCCGTACGTCGTCGACAACCAGGTCGCGATGAACGGTGCGACCGCAGCACCCAGGATGCTCGCCGAGTTGTAGGAGATCCCGGACCCGGTGTAGCGGACGTTGGTCGGGAACAGTTCGGGCAGAACGGCACTCATCGGTCCGAAGGTGAAGCCCATCAGCGTCATACCGATGATCAGGAAGGCCAGCACCGAGCCGTGCGAGGCCCGGCCCGGCGCAAGGAGCACCGAGAACAGGCCGCCGTAGGCCATGATCGCCGCGGTCACCGTCAGCAGCGTCTTGCGTCGTCCCCAGCGGTCGGCAAGTTGCCCGGCGATCGGGATCGTCGCGGCGAAGAACAGCACCGCGATGAGTTGCATCTTGAGAAAATCGATGTAGTTGAAGCCCAGGCCGGTACCGTCCGGCGGGAGTTTTGCGGTGCCGTAGCTGAGCGCCCAGGTGGTGACGATGTAGAAGATCGTGTAGGTGGACAGCATGACGAACGTGCCCAGGATCAGTTGACGCCAGTTGCTGCGAAACACTTGTGCCACGGGGGTTTTGACCCGTTCGCCGCGCTCGACAGCACGGGCGAACACCGGGGTCTCGGTCAGCTTCAGTCGCACGTACAGCCCGATCGCCACCATCACGGCGCTGATCAGGAACGGAATTCGCCAACCCCACGTCAGGAATGCCCCATCGAGGTCCGGTTTGGCGTTGGAGTGCCCCAGCCAGATCAACAGGCCCAGGAACACGCTGTTGGCCAACAAGAATCCGAACGGCGCACCGAGTTGCGGCCACATCGCCGCCCAGGCCCTCCTGCCAGGTTTGGCGGTCTCCACCGCCAGCAGTGCCGCGCCACTCCATTCGCCGCCCAGCGCCAGACCCTGGGCGAAGCGCAGAATCGCCAGTAGCGCCGGGGCCAGCAGACCCACCTGGTGGTAGGTGGGAAGCAGCCCGATGGCGAAGGTGGCGATACCCATGGTGAGCAGCGAGCCGACCAGGGTGGCTTTGCGGCCGATGCGGTCACCGAAGTGGCCGAACAACACCGAGCCGATCGGGCGGGCCACGAACGCGAGGCCGAAGGTGGCCAGGGATGCCAGCAGCGCCGTGGTCGGGTTGCCCTTGGGGAAGAACAGGAACGGAAACACCGACACCGCCGCGGTGGCGTAGATGTAGAAGTCGTAAAACTCGACGGTGGTGCCCACCATCGAGGCAATCACAATGCGGCTGCGCGGAACGCCGGCGACGAGATCGGGGGACCGGTCGGTCATGGCTCGGGCTCCTGGTGGTGCGGCATCGGGAAGGCCAAAGGGTATCGCGGGCTACTAGGATTACTCGTCATGATCACCGGACAGGCCGACCTGCTCGACTACGACGACGTGGTGGCGCGGTTTGACCCGGTGCTGGGTCTGGAAGTGCACGTCGAACTCTCGACGGCCACCAAAATGTTCTGCGGGTGCGCGACGGATTTTGGTGCCGAGCCCAACACCCAGGTGTGCCCGGTGTGTCTGGGTTTGCCCGGCGCACTGCCGGTGCTCAACGCTTCCGCCGTCGAATCCGCCATTCGGATCGGGCTGGCACTGAACTGCGAGATCGCGCCGTGGTGTCGCTTCGCCCGGAAGAACTACTTCTATCCGGATCAGCCGAAGAACTACCAGATCTCCCAGTACGACGAGCCGATCGCGTTCAACGGCTACCTCGATGTGCCGCTGGATGACGGCAGCACGTTCCGGGTCGAGATCGAGCGCGCACATATGGAAGAGGACACCGGAAAGCTCACTCACGTCGGCAGCGAGACAGGTCGCATTCACGGCGCCACCACCTCGCTGCTGGACGTCAACCGGGCCGGGGTGCCGCTGATCGAGATCGTCACCAAGCCCGTCGAGGGCACCGGTGCACACGCACCCGAGGTGGCTCGCGCCTATGTGACCGCGTTGCGAGATCTACTGCGGGGCTTGGACGTTTCCGACGTGCGGATGGATCAGGGTTCGCTGCGCTGCGACGCCAACGTGTCGCTGCGGCCGATGGGCCGCAAAGAGTTCGGCACCCGCACCGAGACCAAGAACGTCAACTCGCTCAAGAGCGTCGAGGTGGCGGTGCGCTATGAGATGCGCCGTCAGGCAGCGATTCTGGCGGCCGGCGGCAGCATCCATCAGGAGACCCGGCACTTCCACGAGGACGGCCACACCTCACCGGGCCGCACCAAGGAAACCGCCGAGGACTACCGGTATTTCCCGGAGCCGGACTTGGAGCCGGTCGCCCCCAGCGCCGAACTCGTGGAACGGTTGCGGGTCACCATTGGTGAGCTGCCATGGTTGACGCGCAACCGGGTCCAGCAGGAGTGGGGAATCTCCGATGAGGTGATGCGCGACCTCGTCAACGCCGGCGCGATCAATATGGTGACCGCCACCGTCGCCCACGGTGCCTCCAGCGAGTCGGCGCGGGCGTGGTGGGGCAACTTCCTGGTGCAGAAGGCGAATGAACTCGGCGTTGAACTCGACGCCCTGGCGATCACACCGGCCCAGGTTGCCCGAGTCATCGCACTCGTCGATGAGGGCACGCTGTCCAACAAGCTGGCCCGCCAGGTCGTCGAGGGCGTGTTGGCAGGGGAGGGTGACCCCGATGCGGTGATGGCCGGGCGCGGGCTGGCGATGGTGCGCGATGACTCGCTCATCCAATCGGCGGTCGACGAGGCGCTGGCCGCCAGCCCGGATATCGCCGAAAAGATCCGCGGCGGCAAAGTGCAGGCCGTCGGGGCGATCGTCGGCGCGGTGATGAAGGCGACCAAGGGCCAGGCCGACGCGGCGCGGGTACGGGAGATGGTGTTGGCGGCGTGTGGTCTAGGCGCCTCGTAAGTTCGAACATGAGAGGCACCGCCTTATTCGTTTCACACGCCGGCGGTGCCAGGTAGCCTCGGCGCAGTAGTGACCTGCTCGTCTCGCGCTGGCCCCCGACGTTAGGAGGAATCGGACATGTCGGTTGCCGGCGCGATCGTCGACCCGGCCGAGTTCTTCGGCGAGGCCGCCATTCAGGACCC
>CAMDFY010000070.1 GCA_945897705.1 Bifidobacterium breve
AGGTAACCGGCTCGGGCCAGGGAGTAGATGCCACGCAGAGCCGCGACGGTAAAGCCGATGCAGGTTGCCGAGAAATCCACCAGCAGTGCCAGTCGGATCCAGAACGCGGCCCACGGCCCCAGCAGTTCGCCTCCCATCACAGCGAAGCCGTCCAACGAATCCCCCCACGTCTTTGCTACCCGCTCCGGCCCGAAGTAGACGGTTCCCGCATACGAACAGAAGACCAATAGGCTGGCCGAACCGAGCACCGTCCCGACCAGGGCGATGGGAATGGCACGTCGCGGGGCACGGGCCTCCTCGGCCAGCGAACTCACCGTTTCGAATCCGCCGAAAAGCAGAATGCAGAACAACAACGCAGCGAACAGGTCGCCTCGGTCGGGGTTGCTCCAGAAGAAGACCGACCAGGTGTTGGCTGATCCTGCATGGATCACCGCCGCCACGGCGGTGAGTAGGAACGGAATCACCGACACCGCCACGATGACTAATTGCACCTTCGTCGCCAACGAAGCCCCGCGCACATTGAGCCACCAGGCAGCGATGCAGACCAGCACTGCACCCGCCCACCAGGGGAAGTCGATTCCGAAATACTGCTGCGAGAACCGTGAAATGAGTTCGCCCACAACGATTCCGAACCCAGCAGCTCCGGAGAAAAGAAGCGACAGCACGTAGATTCCCAGCGCGCCGGTCCCCGCCATCGGCCCCCACGCGCGGGCCATATAGTCACCCATCGCCCCGGCCCCGCCCGTTTCGGCTGCGTAGAAAGCCACTACCAGCGAAAAGGCCGCCATCCCCACCGCCGCCAGCGCGACAGCCAGGGGGCCGATCGCTCCCGCCAGAGCCGCCACGATGCCGAGGAAAAGGGCGATATCGATCAGCGGGCCGATGGAGAAGGACTGCCCGACCAATTGCATGAGGCCGAGATGGCCGGTGCGCAGACCACCCGATTCCGGGCCTGCTTTCGAAGACACGGATGCCCTTTCGTTGAAACGACCCTATCCTCGCGCACTGCGCCGTTAACTCGCGACCAACGCACATTGAACGTAGGCTGCCCGTCCGTGAGCAAAGGCGAATTGGCGGTAGAAGCGGGCAGCGGCGCGGTCGACAGCAAGGGCCTCAAGGGCGGGGCGCTGGGCCTGGTGTCCAGCATCGTGGTCGGGATGGCGTCCACAGCCCCGGCGTACTCCCTGGCCGCCAGCCTCGGCCTGGTGGTGGCCGCCGGCGGTGTCCTTTTGGCCGGCGTCAAGGCCCCGGCGATCCTGCTGCTGGCATTCATCCCGATGTATCTGATCGCGGTGGCGTATCAGGAACTCAACAAGGCTGAACCGGACTGCGGCACCACCTTCACCTGGGCCTCGCGTGCGTTCGGGCCACTGGTGGGCTGGATGGGCGGCTGGGGAATCATCGCCGCCGACGTCATCGTGATGGCCAACCTCGCCCAGATCGCCGGCTCGTACTCGTTCACCTTCGTCGGCGGATTGGGTTGGGAGGGCGTGGCCGAACTCGCTGACAGCACGCTGTGGTCGACGGTGGCCGGGGTGATCTGGATCATCGTGATGACCTACATCTGCTACCGCGGCATTGAGGTCTCGGCGCGACTGCAGTACGCGCTACTGGGCATCGAACTGGTGGTGCTGATCGCCTTCGCGGCGGTCGCGTTGTTCAAGGTCTACACCAATACCGCCGAAACCTACTCGCTGAAGCCCTCATTGGACTGGTTCTGGCCGGCCGGATTGGACTTCTCCACTGTCATCGCGCCGACCATGCTGGTGGCCATCTTCATCTACTGGGGATGGGACACCGCCGTCGCCTGCAACGAAGAGTCCGACGATCCCGGCACCACCCCGGGCCGCGCAGCGGTCATCTCGACCTTCCTGCTGCTGGCCACCTACGCCACCGTCGCGGTCGCGGCGATCGCCTTCGCCGGCGTCGGTCAGGAGGGTGTCGGCTTGGGTAATGAGGAGAACTCGGCCGACGTCTTCGCCGCGATCGGCCCGGACCTGTTCGGCGACAGTGTCCTGGGCAAGATCGGCCTGCTGCTGCTGGCGGCCTCGATCCTGACCTCGGCCTCGGCCTCCACCCAGACCACGATCCTGCCGACGGCCCGCACCACGCTGTCGATGGGCGTCTACAAGGCGCTGCCCGCCTCCTTCGCCAAGATCCACCGCACCTACCTGACGCCGACCACCTCGACGATCGCCATGGGCGTGGTGTCGATCGCCTTCTACGTGTTGTTCACCCTGATCAGCCCCAACCTGCTGACCGCACTGATCGGCGCGGTCGGCCTGATGATCGCGTTCTACTACGGACTGACCGGCTTCGCGTGCGTGTGGTTCTACCGCAAGACGCTGACCTCATCGGCGCGGGACTTCATGATGCGCGGCGTACTGCCACTGGCCGGCGGCCTGATCCTGGCGGCGGTCTTCGTCTACGGCCTGATCCAGTACGCCAAGCCGGACTGGCTTGTCGATGACAGCGGCAACAACGTGACGATCTTCGGCTTCGGCGCCGTCGCGGTGGTCGGTATCGGCGCCCTGGCACTCGGCGTGGTGATGATGGTCATCTGGTGGATCGCCTCGCCGGACTTCTTCCACGGCCTCACGCTGTCTCGGCGCAGTAGTGCCGACCTGATCCTGGAACCGGCAACGGCGGTGGAACCCACCCTGGGCCTGCCCGACTCCGGCGATATGCCCACGATCATCGCGCCCGACCTGTCCAACCTGCCGGCCGGCGAGACCGCGATCAACCCGGAGACCGGCGAGGAATTCACCAGAGCCAAACGCGACTGACTGACGCCTACGGTCGCAGCGTGAAAATCGTTCGATGCCAGGGCTTTTCGACCACCGCGGTGATGTCGCTCATGACATGCTTGATGGTGAGGTACTCCTCGAAGGAGTAGTCGGACATGTCCTTGCCGAATCCTGATGCCCCCAGTCCACCATGCGGCATCTCGCTGATGATCGGGATGTGGTCGTTGATCCAGACGCATCCGGCCTTGATCTCCCGTGACGCCCGCTGCGCTCGGTAGACGTCGCGGGTCCAGGCTGAGGCGGCCAGGCCGTATTCAGTGTCATTAGCCTGCCGTAGCGCATCATCGTCACCGTCGTGCGGGCGAACGGTGAGCACCGGCCCGAAGATCTCGTCGCGATAGGCCTCGGAGTCCTGGGTGACGTCGGCCAGCAGTGTCGGCTGATAGAACGCCCCCGGCAGATCGGGCGCGCCACCGCCGGTGACCACGCGGGCACCCTGCCCTGGGGCACGATCGACGATGCCGGCGACCTTCGCGCGGTGGGCAAACGAAATCAGCGGGCCGAGGTCAGTGTCCGGATCGGCCGGATCACCCACGACGAGTTTGCCCATCAGTTCGGCCACCCCGGCGACAAAGTCGTCGTAGAGGTTGCGCGCCACGATGGCGCGGGTGGCCGCCGTGCAGTCTTGCCCGGTATTGATCAGCGCCCCGGCCACCGCGCCGTGCACAGCGGCATCGAGATCGGCGTCGTCGAAAACGACGAACGGGGCCTTGCCGCCGAGTTCCAGTTGAGTGCGCCGGCCGTGAACCGCGGCTGCCGCCATGACCTTTCGGCCGACGGCGGTCGATCCGGTGAAGGTCACCACATCGACACCGGCGTGCCCGGCCAGCGCGGTGCCCGCGTCGGCGCCGGCCCCGGTGACGACGTTGAACACGCCAGCGGGCAGGCCCGCCTCGGACGCCAGGCGGGCCAGCGTCAGGGTCGTCAACGGGGTGAGTTCGGCGGGCTTGATCACCACCGAGCAGCCGGCCGCCAACGCCGGGATCACCTTCCAGACCGCCATCTGCAGCGGGTAGTTCCACGGCGTGATGGTGCCGACCACACCGACGGCCTCCCGGCGGATCGACGAGGTGTGGTCCGCGGAATACTCCGCAGTGGCCTTGCCCTCGAGGTGGCGGGCCGCGCCGGCGAAGAACGCAATGTTGTCGATGCTGCCGGGCACGTCGAACTCAGTCGCCAAGCGCACCGGCTTGCCGGTCTGGCTGACCTCCTCGGCCACCAACTCGGCGGCGTGGGCATCGACGAGCTCGGCCAGTTTTGCCAGCACGGCGGACCGTTCGGCCGGGGTCGCGGCCGACCAGGCGGGCAGTGCGGCCCGGGCCGAGGCCACCGCCACGTCGACATCGATGGGTGTCGCGAGCGCCATGTCGGCGACAACTGCGCCGGTCGCAGGGTTGATCACCTGATGATGGCTTCCGTCGGTGCGCACCGGCGCACCATCGATCCAGCTACTGGGTCGGCCCGTCGTGGGAATCACCGGGCAACGTTAACCCGACCGATACGCAATTCAGCACTGAATCGGGCGCACAACGCCGGTATCCGTGCATCCAGTTGCTTATAACGACGGATTCCGTGCACAATCAGTCAATGGACGACATGTCCAAGACCATTATCGAGAAGCTCCAGCGCGACGGCCGGCGCTCCTATGCCGGGATCGGCAAGGACGTCGGCCTGTCCGAGGCCGCGGTCCGCCAACGGGTGCAGCGATTGATCGACGCCGGGGTGATGGACATCGTCGCGGTCACCGACCCGATGCAACTGGGGTTCAACCGGCAGGCGATGGTCGGGATCCGTTGCCAGGGCGACACCACCAAGGTCGCCGAGCGGCTCGCGAAAATCGACGCCGTGTCCTACGTGGTACTCACCGCGGGCAACTTCGACGCACTCGTCGAGATCGTCTGCGCCGACGACGCCGAACTCCTGGACCTGCTCAACACCGAAATCCGGGCCATACCGGGCGTGACCTCCACCGAGACGCTCGTCTATCTCAAACTCGTTAAACAACAATACAATTGGGGCACACGATGACCACCACCGAAACCCGGGATCTCACCGCGGAGTTGTCGGCCAAGGCCGACCGCCACCTGTGGGGACACTTCGCCAGACACGGACACGGCATCAGCCCGCCGATCATCTCGCGCGGCGAGGGCTGCTACATCTACGACAGCCACGGTAAGCGCTACTTCGACGGGCTGTCCGGACTGTTCGTGGTTCAGGTCGGTCACGGCCGCGTCGAGCTGGCCGAGGCCGCCGCCAAGCAGGCCGAGACCCTGGACTTCTTCCCGCTGTGGTCGTACGCCACCCCGCCGGCGATCGAACTGGCCGACCGGCTGGCGCACTATGCCCCCGGTGATCTGAACCGGGTGTTCTTCACCACCGGCGGCGGCGAAGCGGTGGAGAGCGCGTGGAAGCTGGCCAAGCAGTTCTACAAGCTGACCGGAAAACCCGGGAAGTACAAGGTCGTCTCCAGGGCCATTGCCTACCACGGCACTCCGCAGGGCGCACTGGCCATCACCGGGCTCCCCGACTTCAAGGCGCCCTTCGAGCCGCTGACCCCCGGCGGCTTCCGGGTGCCCAACACCAACTTCTACCGCGCCCCGGAGCCGTACAACACCGATATCAAGGCGTGGGGCCGCTACTGCGCCGACCGGATCGCCGAGGCGATCGAGTTCGAGGGTCCTGACACGGTGTGTGCGGTGTTCCTGGAACCGGTGCAGAACGCCGGCGGGTGCTTCCCGCCGCCGCCCGGCTACTTCGAACGGGTCCGCGAGATCTGCGACGAATACGACGTGCTGCTGGTCTCCGATGAGGTGATCTGCGCCTTCGGCCGCATCGGTTCGATGTTCGCCTGCAACGATTTCGGCTACGTGCCCGACATCATCACCTGCGCCAAGGGCATGAGTTCGGGCTACTCCCCGATCGGCGCGATGATCGCCAGCGACCGACTCTTCGAGCCGTTCAACGATGGCAAGACCACCTTCGGCCACGGCTATACCTTCGGCGGGCACCCGGTATCGGCGGCAGTGTCACTGGCCAACCTCGACATCTTCGAACGCGAAGGCATCAACGACCACGTCAAGACCCACGCGCCGATCCTGCGGGCAACCCTCGAGCAACTGCTGGAGCTTCCGATCGTCGGCGACGTCCGGGGCGAGGGCTTCTTCTATGGCATCGAACTGGTCAAGGATAAGAAGACCCGGGAGACCTTCGACGACTCCGAAAGCGAGCGGCTGCTGCGCGGCTTCCTCTCAACCGCACTGTTCGAGGCCGGACTGTATTGCCGCGCCGACGACCGCGGCGATCCGGTCGTGCAGTTGGCGCCGCCACTGATCAGCGGTCCGGCGGAGTTCGACGAGATCTACCAGATCCTGCATCGGGTGCTGGGCGAAGCCAGTCGGCTGCTGTGACTTCGGCTTCGATGAACCCCAAGCCGCCCGTCGATCCGGTCCGGTGGACGCCGCCGCCGGTCGCGCCGCTGCCCGAGTTCGGGCCTGCCGAGCTAACCGTCGTGCCGATGCCGGGTGACGCGCCGGAGGACATCGTCGTCGACGCCGACGGTGCCCTGTGGACCGGACTCGTCGACGGCCGCATCGTGCGGATTGGCCCGGACGGCGCGGTTGCGGTCATTGGACAGACCACCGGCCGACCGCTCGGGATGACGGTGGCCCGCGACGGTCGGCTACTGATCTGCACCAGCCCGGGCGGACTGCTGGCAATGGACCGCACCAGCGGCAATATCGAGGTGCTGGTCGATTCGGTTGACTTCAGGCCGCTGAACTTCTGCTCGAATGTCGTCGAATTACCCGATGGCACAATCTATTTCACCCAGTCCACTGCGAAGTTCACCTACGCCAACTTCAAGGGCGCGATCATCGAGGCGCGCGGCGACGGCGGGCTGTTCAGACGCGACCCCGATGGCACCGTGAGCACCGTGCTCGACCACCTGTATTTCGCCAATGGTCTGACCGCGACCCTCGACGGCACGGCGCTGGTATTCGCGGAAACCCAAGGCCGGCGATTGTCGAAGTACTGGCTGACCGGACCAAAGAGCGGAACGGTGACGGTGCTGGCCGAGCATCTGTCGGCCATGCCGGACAACATCTCAACGGGATCGACGGGGTGGATCTGGGTGGCGATGGTGACACCGCGCAATGCGGCCGCCGACGCCCTGGCGCCCCGGATGCCCCTGCTGCGCAAACTGGTGTGGGCATTGCCCGACCGGTTGCAGCCGCAGATCGTCCCGGAGGTCAATGTGATGGCGTTTGATCCCGATACCGGAGCAGCGGTGGCCGGTGTCCGGATGAAGCGCCCGGATTTCGGAGTGGTGACCGGCCTGGTGGAGCACCAGGGCCGGCTGTGGATGAGCAGCATCGGCTTCCCGGCCGTTGCGTCCTGCCCGATCCCGGCCTGACGATCCCGGCCTGACGGCGAGGCTCCCCTGAATCGGTGGCCGAATCGCCTAGCCTGCGAGGCGATGGTGAATATGACCAGGCTGCGGCGCGCTGCCGCTATCACGGCGACCCTCTTGATGATCGGTACGCCGGCCGCGGCGTGGGCCGAGCCCAACTCGGCACCGGATCCCAACAGCTGCCCGTACAAGGTCTCCACTCCACCGGCGGTGGACTCCTCGGAGGTTCCCAAGGCGGGCGATCCGCCGCAGCCGCTGCCGGTGCCGGCCTCGGCGGTCGGCGGGGATGCGCTGAGTGGGTGCGGCGTGATCGTCGCTGCGGGGACCCCGCCGTTGCCCGCCGATGTCTCCGCTGAGGCCTGGCTGGTCGCCGACCTGGACACCGGGGCGGTGATCGCGGCCCGCGATCCCCATGGCCGTCACCGCCCGGCCAGCGTCATCAAGGTGCTCACCGCCATGGTGGCCATCAACGAACTCCCGCTGAACAGGATCGTCGACGGCACCCAGGCCGATGCCAACGTCGAGGGCACCCGGGTCGGCGTGGACGTCGGCGGCCGCTACACCATCAACGACCTCCTGCACGGGCTGATCATGTACTCCGGAAACGATGCCGCACACGCGCTGGCCACCCAACTCGGTGGAATGGATGCGGCACTGGGCAAAATCAACGCCCTGGCGGCCAAGCTTGGTGCCCGCGATACCAGGGTGGCCACGCCGTCGGGCCTCGACGGGCCGGGCATGAGCACCTCCGCCTACGACGTGGGTTTGTTCTTCCGGTACGCGTTCGGCAACCCGATCTTCGCCGACATCGCGGCCACCCGCAGCTACATGTTTCCGGACAACAACGGCCAGCCGCCTTTTGAGATCGAGAACGACAACAAGTTGCTGCTCAATTATCCGGGGGCGATCGGCGGCAAGACCGGCTTCACCGATGACGCCCGTCAGACCTTCGTCGGCGCCGCGAATCGTGACGGACGCCGACTGGTGACCGTGCTGCTCCGCGGCACCCGCGAACCGATTGCGCCGTGGGAGCAGGCCGCGCACCTGCTCGACTACGGGTTCGCCACCGCACCCGGCACGGCAGTCGGGACGCTGATCGAGCCAGACCCGTCGTTGCAGCCGCGCAAGCCCGATTCCGCGCTCAGCGCGGCACCCCTGCTCTCCGTCGACGCCCTGCCGGTACGGATCGGCGTCGCGGTAGTCGGCACCCTGATCGTATTCAGCCTGATTCTGGCGGCCCGGTCACTGAACCAGCGGGTGCAGGCACGCTGACCAGAGAGCCGCCCGCGCTTTCCAAACTTGTCGGTGCATCGAACTAGTGTTCGATATATGGAGATGCTGACCGCTCTGGACGACCTCGAGGCGGCGTGGGACAAGCTGGCCTCGGTGCCGGTCACGACGCTGGGCGCCGGGCAGGTGCTCGCGGTGCTGGACCGGCTCGAGACCCAGCGCCGCCGCCAGCCCGCCATCGAGCACGTCCTGCTGAACTATCTGCAGGCTCAGGCCACCGCTAAGGACATGGGCGCCAAATCCTGGCGGGCGGTACTGGCTCAGCGACTGGGCATCAGCGGACCGGACGCGGGGCGCCGGTTAGCCGAGGCCGCCGTACTCGGACCACGCCGGGCTCTCACCGGCGAGCCGCTTGAGCCCCACCTGCCGGCCACCGCCACGGCCCAGGCCCGCGGCGAGATCGGAACCGACCACGTCACGATCATCCGCGACTTCATCGACCACCTACCGGCCGATGTCGACCTGGGCACCCGGACGGCCGCCGAAGCCCAACTCGGCGGGCTCGCCGGCGGGCTGACCCCGGAAGGGCTGCGCAAGCTCGCCCGCCAACTGCTGGGCTACCTCGACTCCGACGGCAGCCTCGACGACGAACGCGAGCACGCCCGCAAACGCGGCCTGACCCTCGGGGCTCAGGGCCTGGACGGCATGAGCCGGCTCACCGGCTGGATCACTCCCGAACTGCGCGCCACCCTCGATGCGGCGTTCGCCAAACTGGCCGCACCCGGATACTGCAACCCCGAGGACCAGACCCCGTGCCTCGACGGCGTCCCCGCGCAGCACCAGATCGACGCCGACACCCGCAGCCCCGCCCAACGCAGCCACGACGCACTGCAGACCATGTGCCGGTCGATACTGACGTCCGGGACCCTGGGCCAGCACAACGGGCTGCCCGTCACCGTCGTGGCTACCACCACCTTGGCCGAACTCACCGCCGCCGCCGGGCTGGCCCACACCGGCGGCGGAACCCAACTGCCCATTCCGACGCTCATCCGAATGGCCGCCGCCGGCGCTCACCCCTACCTCGCGCTGTTCGACGATCCCCGACAGATCCAGCTCTACTACGGCCGCACCCGACGCACCGCCAGCCCCGGCCAACGGCTGGCCCTGCACGCCCTGGAACGGGGCTGCACCAAACCCGACTGCACCGCCCCACCAAACCGCTGCCAGGTCCACCACGCCGAGCGCGACTGGCAACACGGCGGCAACACCGACATCAACGAACTCACCCTGGCCTGCGGCTGCGACAACCGCCTCGTCAACGACACCCCCACCGGATGGACCACCCGAAAACGCAAGGCCGACAACCGAACCGAATGGATTCCACCGCCATCCCTGGACCGCGGCCAGCATCGCATCAACCACCACCACCACCCCGAGGAACTGCTACGGCCCGAAGAACTGCTACGACCCGACGACGACGATCCCGGGTAACCCAGTTTCCGCACCGCGTTCGGCCGCCCAGGCCGTTGCGAACAGGACCAGCCGCGCGGTCATGTAGGCGAACACCATCAGGCCCAGCACCGGGCCGAAGACCGCGCCGGCCGGGCTGTGCAACACCGCCTGCAGATAGATCGAGCCCACCTGCTTGAACCCCTCAAAGCCGATGGCGGCCAGCAGGCCCGCCCCGGCGCACCGGCGCAGCGGGACCGGATCGTGCGGCAATCGGGCGATCATCACGGTGAACAGCAGCCAGGCCACCAGGATCGACACCACCAGCGACCCCAGCCGCACGGACCCTGCCAGCCGCAGCGCCGAGGTGGCCAGCACACCGAACCCGATGGTCAGCAGGCTGGCCAGAAAAGCAGCCACCAGGGCGATCACGTCGGACACCTTGGTGTTGAGAAAGCCCGGCGGCGGAAAATGCTGTCCCCACATCTGGCTGAGCGCCGCACGCAGCCGCTGCATCCACAACAGTCCGACGTAGAGCGCGGTGGCCAAGCCGATCACACCGACCGACGTGCGCGAGGCAATGGCAGCGTCCATCAGGCTGATGATCTGTTCGCCGAACTCACCGGGTACCGCCCCCTTGACCCAGCTGTCGATCTCGGCCAGCCGGTCGGGCCGGCTGGCCAGCACGAAGCCGACCACCGCGAAGCCAACCATCAGCACCGGAAACATCGCGAAGACAGTGAAGTAGGTGATGCCGGCGGCGTAGAAGTCGCCCTGGCTCTGGTCGTAGCGCTGCTGGGCCCGCACCGCATGGTCCAGCCAGGGGTACCGGCGGCGCAGCCGCTCCAGCGCTCGCTTCATCGCGCCGGCAGGAAACCCAACCGGTCATAGACCCGCGCGAGCGTCCGCCCCGCCACCGCGCGCGCCCGGTCGGCGCCCTCGTCGAGGACCGCCAGCAACTCCGTGGGGTCGGCGAGTAGGTCCGTCACCCGCCGCTGAATCGGGGTGACGTAATCGATGACGGCATCGGCGGTATCGGACTTGAGATCCCCGTATCCGCCCCCGGAGTACCCGGTGACCAATGTGTCGATATCGACGCCGGTAACCGCGGATTGAATGGAGAGCAGGTTAGATACTCCGGGCTTGATCTCCGGATCGAAGCGGATCTCGCGTTCGCTATCGGTGACCGCCGAACGGATCTTCTTCGCCGATACCTTGGGGTCATCGAGCAGGTTGACCAGGCCCGCGTCGGTGGCGGCCGACTTACTCATCTTGGCCGTGGGCTCGGTGAGGTCGTAGATCTTGGCGGTCTGCTTGGCGATCATCACCTCGGGTACCACGAACGTCCCCGGGAAGCGGGCGTTGAATCGCTGGGCAAGGTCGCGGGCGAGTTCGAGGTGCTGACGCTGATCCTCGCCGACAGGAACCAGATCGGTGTCGTAGAGCAGAACGTC
>CAMDFY010000071.1 GCA_945897705.1 Bifidobacterium breve
TCGCACAGGTTGTCCCCCAGCATCGGGTCGGTACCTACCGCGACGAACCCGTTGCGGCCCTCGACGGTGATGTCCTCGACGCTGGTGCGCGAAAGTTCCTGGGTCTTGCGCTCGCGCCCGATCGGACTGCCGCGGAACCAGGTGAACGAGAAATGCGGCCCGACGATCCCGCCGGCTACCAGCCACTGACAGCCGACCGAATTGGCCGCGGTCTTCACCAGGCCGGTCACCCTGGTCTGTTCGGCCATCGTCTCATCGCTGATGCCGCCACATTCGGGGAACATCGGACCACGCTCGCCACTCTTGCCGGGGCCGGGCGAGTCCTGCTGCTGCTGTGCCGAGTCCGCCTGGTTCGAGTCAGAACCCGCGCACCCGCCGAGCAGTGGTACCGCCGCCGCGGTGGCGACGGCGAGGATCGCGATTCTGCGCGTCACCGTCATGGGCACCTGCTGTTTCTCACAGCATGCACTGTAGCGGCAGCCGCGCGACGAACGGCCGACATACCGGCTGAACTGCGGTTTGCCCGCCAGTCGGGTGTGGGACAGTAGCGACATGCTGCTGGCTCTGGTGCGCCGCTATCTTCGGCCGTACCGGTGGCCGGTGGCGGCAGTCCTGGTGCTGCAGACCCTTAGTTCGCTGGCCTCGCTGTACCTGCCAACCGTCAACGCGGCGATCATCGACGACGGCGTCGCGGCGGGCGACACCGCGCTGATCTTCCGCCTCGGCATGGTGATGCTGGCGGTCACCGCCCTGCAGGGGATCGTCGCGATCGGCGCGGTGTACTTCGGGTCCCGCACCGGCATGGGATTCGGCCGCGATCTGCGCTCAGCAATGTTCGGCCACGTCACCTCGCTCTCCGAGACCGAGACCGCCCGCTTCGGTGCGCCGTCACTGCTGACCCGCACCACCAACGACGTCCGCCAGATCCAGGTCCTGGTTCAGATGACCGCCACCGTACTGGTGACCGCGCCGATCATGGGTCTCGGCGGCATCGCTATGGCGATCCATCAGGATGCCGGGCTGGCCTGGCTGCTAGCGGTCAGCGTTCCGGTGCTCGCGGTGGGCAACTACCTCATCGTGTCGAGGATGCTGCCGATCTTCCGCAGCATGCAGCAACGCATCGACGCCATCAACCGCATCCTGCGTGAGCAGCTATCCGGTGTCAGAGTCGTCCGCGCCTTCGGTCGCGAGCCCTTCGAACAGCAACGCTTCGACGCCGCCAACCATGCCGTCGCCGATGCCACCCTATTCGCCGGTCGCTGGCAGGCCCTAATGCTGCCGGTATCCACGCTGACCATCAACATCTCCAGCGTCGCGCTGATCTGGTTCGGCGGACGGCTCATCGACGCCGGCCGGATGCAGGTTGGATCGCTGATCGCATTCCTGTCCTACTTCATGCAGATCCTGATGGCCGTACTGATGGCCACTCTGGTCCTGGCGATACTGCCGCGCGCCGCGGTGTGCGCCGAGCGGATCACCGAGGTGCTGAACACCCGAGCCGCGATCAGCAGTCCCTCCTCGCCGCGCAGGCCGGCTGGTGCGATGCGTGGCGCAGTCGTACTCGACGAGGTCGAATTCAGCTATCCCGGCGCAGAGCAGCCCGTGCTGCAGGGCATTTCGTTCGCTGTCCGTCAGGGGTCGACTACTGCCATCGTGGGCGGCACCGGTTCAGGCAAGTCGACGCTGGTGTCCTTGGTCTGCCGGCTTTATGACGTCGGCGCGGGCGCCGTCCGGATCGACGACATCGATGTGCGCGACTACGACACCGAGTATCTGTGGTCTGCACTGGGCCTTGTCCCGCAACGGGGATACCTGTTCTCCGGCACCATCGCTGACAACCTGCGGTACGGCAAGGCCGACGCGACCGACGACGAGATGTGGGATGCACTGCGGGTGGCCGCGGCGGAGGACTTCGTGGCCGCTCATCCCGACGGACTCGGCATGTCGGTGGCCCAGGGGGGGATCAACCTTTCCGGAGGTCAACGCCAACGGTTGGCGATCGCTCGTGCAGTGATCCGCAAACCTGCGCTGTACCTGTTCGACGACGCATTCAGCGCACTGGACACCATCACCGAGGCGCGGATCCGGGGGGCACTGCGCACGGCATCGGCAAACGCGACGATGATTATTGTGGCGCAACGCATTTCGACCGTAGAACAGGCCGATCAGATCATCGTTGTGGACGGCGGCCGAATAGTGGGATCAGGTCGCCACGACGAACTGCTGATTCGCTGCCCGGAGTACCGCGAATTCGTCGACTCGCAAGCCTTCGGCGCCGGGATAGGGGGCCGGCGGTGACCGCGCCTCCGATGCGCCGCGGAACCGCGGCGATGCCCGAGTCCGACGGCGCCCGGTCCCGGGACTTCTGGGCCTCGGCTCGACGTCTGCTCCGCCGTCTACGAGCGCACCGCGCCGCGATCGCAGCGGTACTTGCGTTGTCCCTCGGGGGCGTCGCGCTCTCGGTGATCGGTCCGCGAGTTCTCGGTCATGCCACCGATCTGCTGTTCAACGGAGTGATCGGACGGCAGTTGCCGACCGGGATCACCAAGTCTGAGGCCATCGCCGAGGCCAGAGGCCGCGGAGACGACAACTTCGCCGATCTGCTCAGCGGAATGAACGTGGTACCGGGTCAGGGAGTCGACTTCGCAGCGGTGGGCCGCACGCTGTTGCTCGCCTTGATCATGTATCTCATTGCCGCGCTTTTTATCTGGGCGCAGGCCCGACTGCTGAACACCATCGTCGCGCGAACCGTCGCCGCGTTGCGATCCGATGTCGAGAGAAAAGTTCACCGCTTGCCGCTGTCGTACTTCGACACCCGCCAGCGCGGGGAACTGTTGAGTCGGGTCACCAACGATGTCGACAACATCTCGGCATCGGTGTCGATCGCGATCAGTCAGCTGTTCACAGCGGTGCTGACCATCGTCGCGGTGGCGGTGATGATGCTGACCATCTCTGTGCTGCTGACCCTGATCGTGGTGGCGACGGTTCCACTGTCGCTGTGGGTGACGCGGACGATCGCCCGCCGGTCGCAGCGAATGTTCGTCGCGCAGTGGGCCGGTACCGGCCGACTCAATGCCCACATCGAGGAGACCTACAGCGGTTTCACCCTGGTGCGAACCTACGGTCACCGAGACTCGGCGCAGGCCCGCTTCGCCGAACTCAACGCCGACCTCTACCGCACCAGTTTTGCCGCGCAGTTCCTCTCCGGATTGATCTCGCCGGCGACGATGTTCGTCGGCAACCTCAGCTACGTGGCCGTCGCGGTGATCGGCGGCGTCCAGGTGGCGACCGGCCAGATCTCCCTGGGCAGCGTCCAGGCCTTCATCCAGTACGTCCGGCAGTTCAATCAGCCGCTGACGCAGGTGGCGGCACTGTACAACGCACTACAGTCCGGAGTCGCCAGCGCAGAGCGGGTGTTCGAGTTTCTTGACGAACCGGAGGAATCACCCTGCGCCGCGGGCGAATTGCCCTCCGGCGGCGGCCGGGTTGAGTTCCGCAACGTCGGGTTCGGCTACACCGCTGGAACGCCGGTGATCCAAGACCTGTCGCTGGTCGCCGAGCCGGGGACAACCGTGGCGATCGTCGGGGCGACCGGTGCCGGGAAGACGACGCTGGTGAACCTGCTGATGCGGTTCTACGACGTCGGCTCGGGGCAGATCCTGCTCGACGGCGTCGATATCCGGCAGGTGAGCCGAAGGTCCTTGCGATCCCGGATCGGGATGGTGCTTCAGGACACCTGGCTCTTCGGCGCGACGATCGCCGACAACATCGCCTATGGCAGCCCCGACATGACCCTCGAGGAGGTGACCGAGGCGGCGCGGGCCGCCCACGCGGACGGCTTCATCAGGTCGCTTCCCGACGGGTATCAGACGATCGTCGGGGAGGGCAATCTCAGCGCCGGCGAGAAGCAGTTGATCACGATCGCCCGGGCCTTCGCCGCCCGTCGGCAACTGTTGATCCTCGACGAGGCGACGAGTTCGGTGGACAGCCGCACCGAGTTACTGGTGCAGCAGGCGATGGCCCGGTTGCGCCGGGACCGGACCTGCCTGATCATCGCCCACCGGCTGTCCACCATCCGCGATGCGGACCTCATCGTGGTCATTGATGGCGGCCGCGTTGTCGAGTCCGGCAGCCATGCCGAGTTGCTGCAGCGGCGCGGGGCGTACTGGTCAATGGTCAACGCGAGCATGGGATACTGACCCGATGGCAGGTAACGAACTCGACCCACAGCGGGCCCGCGCCGCCCGCGATGTGGTTCGGCAGCATCCCGCGATGTCGCTGATGGCCGTGTCACCGGTTCTCATCGGAGTCGGACTGGTGTGGTGGCTGGTAAACCCCTTCTGGGCGATCCTGCTGCTGATCGGGGCGACCGTGATCGGTGGCCGGGCGGTACTGCGCAAGCGCTGACGGCGGCATCACCGTGCAGGACGCGCCCGGTACAGCCTGACGTCGGAGATGACGCCGCGCAGTCGCCGGGACCCGGCGAAGGAGAACAGGTAGCGGTCGTCGTCGATGATCTGTTCGCGTGCGGATTCGGCGACCAGCACCGAGCCGGGCCGCGCTGCCGACGTCACCCGGCTGGCCAGATTGACCGGGCTGCCGAACCAGTCACCGGCGCGACTCACCGCAGGCCCGAAGGCCACCCCCACCCGCAACTGCGGCAGCAGTTCGTCGGCCTCGGTGGTCTCGATGAGCGCGAGCATCACGTCCAGCAGTGCGGCGGTGTCGGTCGAGACGAACATCACCGCGTCGCCGATGGTCTTGATCAGACGCACCGGGGCCACCACGGCCTCGCGGGCAATCCCGGCCAATCGGTTGGCCAGCAGCTCGATGCCCTCCGGCGGCAACTCTTCGCCGAGGCGGGTAAAGCCGACGAGGTCGGCGAACGCACAGGCCACCAGCCGTGCGCCGGGCAGCGGTGCCCCGGCCCGGCGCTCGCTGGCGTTGATCGCGTCGGTTTCGGCAACATGCCGAAGTTGCAGCAGCAGCATGTCCTGGATCATCGGGCCGAGCAGCGGCGCGGCTTGACTCACCAAGGCCTGGGAGCCCTTAGCGATCTCAAGCTCGGTAACGCCGGGATGGAACACCGGTCCGAGCGCAGCAGATCGCATAACTTCCGCAGCATTGGACAAGCCCTCGGCGAGTACCCGCACGACCGTCAGCATCTGTTCGGGGTCGATGCCCAGGTCGAGAAAGCGTTTGATGTGGACGGCGGTATCACCGTCGGGCCGCATGAACACGGCCGCGTCGGGATCGTCGACCTGGGGCAGACCGCTCGCTCGCTGGAAGCGCAACAGCTGGTCGAGTTCGATGCCAACCTCTTCGCTGATCTGCCGCGCCGAGATGTGGGATCCGTCGTCGCCGAGGATCCTGCGGGCCGCGAGCAACATCGGAGCAAACGACTCCCGGATCTCCTCGGCCGTGATGCCCTGCTCGAATAGCCACGAGATCAACTCAGCCCGTTCGGCGCGGACCTGGCCGGTCAATCCGTCGAGGAGATCGGAGGTTTCGGGGTCGAAGATCCCTTCGCCGGAGCCGCTCATGAGACCAGGGGGCGACGGTTCGCCCACGGCCGGGCGGCTTCGATCTGGGTGCTCAGCGACAACAGGGTCGCCTCGTCCGACGGCCGGCCGACGAGTTGCACCGAGACCGGCAGACCCTCACCGTCAACGGTCCACGGCACCGACGCCGCCGGCTGACCCGTCGCGTTGAAGATCGCGGTGAACGGCACCCGGGATGCGACCAGTGCCAGCGTGGCGACGCCGCCCCGATGCTGGTAGCGCCCGACCCTGGACGGCCCGGTCGCCGTGCCCGGGGTGATCACCACGTCGACGTCGTCGAAGATCGACAGCACCCGCGCCGCCAGTGCCGGCTCGGCGGCGCGCACCTTGTCTATCCTGGCTTCCGAGATCAGCCCGCCCAGTCGGGCGATCGCCCGGGTACGCGGCTCGAGTCGCTCCGGATACGGCAGCTTCTGAACATCCTCGTACACCCCGCGCCACATCCGTGGCAGCACATGTCCGTACAGCGCCCACGCCGGGTAATCGGGGTTACGCCAGATCACCTCGTGGCCGAGATCCCGCAACAAGTTCTCCACACCGTCCAGGGCCCGCTGTTGCGCCCGGCCAACCCGGCCGACCATGGTCGGAGGAAGCTTGGCGCTCAACGCGATTCGCAATCTCCCCGGTTTGCGTGCAGCGGCTTTGACGAAGCCCCCACGGGGAGCCTTGCCGGTGTTGGTGACGTCCAGGAACAGCGCGGCGTCGGCCACCGTACGAGCCAGCGGGCCGTTGACACTCAGTCCTTGCCATGCGCCATCATGCGGAGCGATCGGCACCCGGTCTCGTTGCGGCTTGAGGCCGAAGAGCCCACACCAACTTGCCGGGATGCGGATCGACCCCGCACCGTCGGAGCCCAGTGCGATCGGCGCCAGACCGGCGGCGACCGCCGCGCCACTGCCTCCGCTGCTGCCCCCCGGCGTGTAGGCCAGGTCCCACGGGTTATGGGTGGCACCGAAGGAGACCGTCTCGGTGAACGGCCACAGCATCATCTCCGGCACCGCGGTCTTTCCCAGGATCACCGCCCCGGCCTCGCGTAACCGGCGCACCACCTCGGCGTCGGCGGTGGCGGGCAGGTCATAGGCGCTACTGCCGTAACAGGTGAACTCACCGGCCACATCGACGTCGTCCTTGATCGCGATCGGAACACCGAGCATCGGTAACCGCTCGCCGGCGTCGAGTCGCTCCTGGGCGGCGGCCGCCTCCCGCCGGGCGCTGTCGGTCATCACCACCCGGTAGGAGCGCACCTCGCGGTCGAGTCGGCCGATGCGCTCGAGGTACAACTCGAGCAGTGCCGGTGCAGTGATGGTTCCGGCTGCGAGCAAACGAGCCTGCTCGGCTGCTCCGGCGAAGGCGATGTCGGTGGCGTCCACTGGATTGAGCGTAGCCCGATCCGTCAGGACAGCGGGTACGGTCGTGGCCATGAGCGACGCCCTCAATCCGCGATACGGAACCATCGACGGCGAGTACGGGCTGCGACTGGCCGGTACCAGCGCCGAGGACGACGGCCCGATCTGGATGGTCAACCTGATGCGGTACCGGGAGGTCGCCGACTACGCCGACGGCCGCGAGACCACGGTCAGCGGTCGCGAGGCCGACGACCGCTACGCCCCGGTGGAGATCCTCGGCGATATCGGTGCCGCGCCGGTGTTCTTCGGGGACGTCGATCAGCAGTTGCTCGGCTCGCCGACCTGGGATCGGGTCGCGGTGGTCAAGTACGCCACCCGCCGTTCGTTCATTGACATGCAGTCCCGGCCGGATTTCCACCTGGCACACGAGCACAAGGATGCCGGGATGGCGGAGACCATCGTGATGGGTTGCCTGCCGCTGCCCTACCCGACCGCTCCGCCCGACGTGGCGTTCCCGGACTGGGCCGACGTCGAACATCCGCCGACCGCCCAGGACGGTCCCATCACCGTGGTGCACGTCATGCGATTCGCCGATGCCGCCGCGGCATTGAGCGTTCCCGACGAGATGGAGGCCTATGCGTCGGCGATCGCCGCGATCGCGGCGCGACAGGGTGCCCGGGTGGCGGGCTGGTTCGCCGTCGAGGGCACCATCATCGGTGACGGCCGGGCCTGGCATCAGGTGCGGTTCAACCAGTTTCCGAGCAAGCGGGCGTTCCTGGCGCTGGCCGCCGATCCGGAACGTCAGCGGGCGCAGGCCGAACACCGGGAGAAAGCGATCGCCGATACCTACACCGTGCTGGTGCGTCCCGCGATCGACCTCATCGCGGACTCGATCCGGTCCTGACGCGATGGCATGTGTGTTCTGTGAGATCGTCGCCGGGCGCGCCCCGGCGATACGGGTTCATGAGGACGACGACTTCCTCGGCTTTCTCGATATCCGGCCGTTCACCCGCGGCCACACCCTGGTGATCCCGAAGTCGCACAGCGTCGACCTCACCGACACCCCGGCGGAAACGCTGGCCGGCATGATGGCACTCGGGAAACGCATCGCGCGGGCGACCCGTGTCTCGGGCCTGGCCGCCACCGGCAACAACGTGGCCATCAACGACGGCAAGTCGGCGATGCAGTCGGTATTCCACATCCACCTGCACGTGATCCCCCGCCGCGACGGCGACAGGGTGTCCTTCGTGAAGGGGATGCTGCTGCGCCGAGACCCCGATCGGGAGGCCACCGGCGCGATCCTGCGCGATGCCGTGGCCCGGCTGACATGAGCGCCGAGCGGAAGTCCTCGCCCGGCGAGCAGGCTTTGCGACTCTTCGCGCGGGTTCACGACACGCTCTATCAGCGCACCGGCGGTCGTATCGGGCACCGGATCCCGGGCGCGCCCAACAGCCTGCTGCTGCACACCGTCGGCGCCAAGACCGGCCTGCCGCGCACGAATTCGCTGTCCTACGCCCGCGACAAAGACAGCTACCTGGTGGTGGCCTCCAACGGCGGGGACCGTCGTTCCCCAGGCTGGTTGCACAATCTGAACGCCGATCCCAGGGTCGAGATCAACGTCGGCCCACGCCGATTCGCGGCGACCGCGGTCACCGTCGGAGCCGGCGACCCGGACTACGCGAGGCTGTGGCGGATCGTCAACGCCAACAACGCCAACCGCTATGAGGCCTATCAGGCGAAAACCGATCGGCCGATACCGATTATCCGGCTCACGCCCTGATCCCGGCACGCAGAGCGGCATCGGCGAAGACCGCGTCAAGCATCGCCGGTGTGAGGCGGTGCGTGAACATGTTCTGCTGGCTCGGGTGGTAGCAGCCCAGCAAAACCACACCGGACCCAAACTCCGCAACCGCCCCATGGCCGAATTTCGGTTTGGGCGTGAGCTTTTCGCCGATGAGTCGCAGCGCGGCTTGCCAGGCGAAGCCGCCCAACGCGACAGTCACCTTCACATGCGGCGCGATGAGCCGCCACTCGGCGTCCAGCCACGGTTCACACGTCGCGCGTTCGCCCGGCGTCGGGGCATTGCCCGGCGGGGCGCATCGCACCGCGGCCGCCACCCGAATCTCGTTGGTCGCCAATCCGTCTGCGGCGTCGACGCTGTTCGGTGAGTTGACCAAACCGGCGCGATGCAGGGCGGCGAACAACTGATCGCCGGAACGGTCACCGGTGAACACCCGACCGGTGCGGTTGGCGCCGTGGGCGGCAGGGGCCAATCCGAGCACCAGGATCCGGGGGTGCTGCGACCCCCACCCGGGCACCGGCCGTCCCCAGTACGGCTGATCGGCGAAAGCTTTACGCTTGGCCACAGCGACGTCCTCACGCCAGTCGACCAGTCGGGGGCAGGCCCGACAGCGGCTGATGTCGGCGTCAAGATCGTCCATCTCGCTGATCTCCGCGGCGCGCGCTGCCACCTGCGCGGCGTCGTCGGCGACCGGTGTGTGCACAGTGGCCGGGTCACCGGGCCAACCGGACCCGGGCGGGACCGGCGAGCAGAACTCCGCCCCGGTGCGCGGATGCGGCAGGCTCACGACGCGAATCTATGCTGCGTGAAGTGAGGACGTCACGCGGGCCGGTGCTGCTGATCCTGGGCTCCGCATTCCTGGCCGCGGCGGGCAACGGCATCTCGCTGGTCGCCTTCCCGTGGCTGGTGCTGGAACGTACCGGCAGCGCGACCGAAGCGGCAGTGGTCGCCGGAGCGGGCACCCTGCCCCTGTTGTTCGCAACCCTGATCGCGGGCGTGGGCGTCGACTTCCTGGGCCGACGCCGGGTCGCCATGCTGGCCGACGCGATGTCGGCGCTGTCGGTGGCAGCCATCCCGGTGTTGGCACTGACCCTGGGTGTCGGGGTGCTCAACACCGCGTTGCTGGCCGGCCTGGCCGCACTCGGTGCATTCTTCGACCCGGCCGGGATGACCGCGCGGCTGTCAATGCTGCCCGAGGCGGGGCGCCGGGCCGGGTGGACGCTGGATCACACCAACAGCGTCTACGAGGCGGCGTTCAACCTCGCCTACATCACCGGACCGGGCATCGGCGGCCTGCTCATCGCCACCCTCGGCGGGATCAACACCATGTGGGTGACCGCCGGGGCGTTCGCGATGTCGATTGTGGCGATGGCGGCGCTGCGACTGCCCGGTGCCGACCGTCCCGAGCCCGACGACCGCCCCGACGGTGTGGTCTCCGGCGTCCTGGAGGGACTGCGCTTCGTCTGGGGCAACCGGGTGCTGCGAACGCTGGGTCTGCTCGAACTCGCCGTGACCGGTCTGTACCTGCCAATGGAGAGTGTGCTGTTTCCCAAGTACTTCTCCGACCGCAACGAACCCGCCCACCTGGGCTGGGTATTAATGGCGCTGTCGATCGGCGGTCTGGTCGGTGCGCTGAGTTGGACCATGCTGTCCCGGGTGGCACGACGGCGCACCACCGTGCTGACCGCGGTCGCCACCTTCGGGACAGCGGCGACGGTGATCGCATTCCTGCCGCCGCTGCCGGTGATCCTGATCCTGTCGGCGATCGTGGGCCTGATGTACGGGCCGATCGGCCCGATCACCAACTCGGTGATGCAGACCCGCACACCCCCCCAGATGCGCGGCCGGGTGGTCGGCGTGATGACGTCGATGGCCTACGCGGCAGGCCCGGTGGGGTTCATGATCGCCGGCCCCCTGGTGGACGCGTTCGGACTCACAACGGCGTTCCTGGCCCTGTCGCTGCCGGTGTTGGTGATCGCGCTGCTGTGCCCGTGGGTCCCGGCACTTCGCGAGTTGGATTCGCCCGCCCCGCCCGAGCCGACCGCTCCTAGGCTGTGACAGCGCATCCCCGGTTTGGCGAACTCGTAGTCGACGGCGCTGCGCCGGAACCGGTCGCGACTCTGGTCAACGGGCCACCGAGGAGTCGGTTGATGCGATCGTCGCTGCGCTTTACTCTTTGCAGAACGGCGCACCGCGCCCTAGGGAGAACTCATGACGACGAGCGCGTTATCAGCTCTGATCGACGAACTGGGCGCTGGCGTTGTCGTCACTGACCCGGAGATCCTGGCCTCCTATCGGTACGACTGGGCCAGGGACCCGGACGCCGGCATGCCGCTGGCGGTGGTTCGGCCAACCTCAACCGAGCAGGTTCAGACAGTGCTGCGCTGGGCCAGCGCTCACCTTGTGCCAGTGGTGCCCCGCGGAGCGGGCACCGGACTCTCCGGTGGGGCGACGGCGGTCGATGGCGGCATCGTGCTCTCGACGGAGAAGATGCGCGAGATCACCGTCGACCCAGTCACCCGGACTGCTGTCGCACAGCCTGGACTGCTCAATGTCGAAGTGAAGAAAGCCGTTGCGGCCCAAGGACTCTGGTATCCGCCGGATCCGTCGTCGTACGA
>CAMDFY010000072.1 GCA_945897705.1 Bifidobacterium breve
ACCACCAGGACGCCGGTGTCGCGGCGGTCGCCCGCAGGCGCGGCTTCGCTGAGGCGCTGGCGCAGCACGCGCACCAGGCGCGGGTCCTCACCGAGGGTGTCGGCAACCAGCACGTCGGCTCCAGCGGCGGCGATAATGGCGGGGATATCGACGCGGGCATGGAAGGCACTGGCCAGCAGCAGCGGAGTGACGACCGCCGGGCCGTCTAATCCGGTCAACACGTCCCGCAGGTTCGGGGTGGAATTCTCACAAAAAGCTACCCGCACGTCCAAACCGGGCCGCTGCCGACGGATCTGATCAGCTACCGCATGGGTTGTCACCGCCGATCGTGGATCGGCACTGCCGTGTGCGGTCAGCACCATCCTCATGAGACGTGCAGCCCGCACTCGGTCTTAGTCAGGCCCTGCCATCGCCCGCTGCGCGGGTCGGCACCTTCTGCCGGCTTGGCGGTGCACGGGGCGCATCCGATCGACGGATAGCCCTCCTGGACAAGGGGATTGACCAGTATGCCGTTGGCTTCGATGTAGTCCTGCATATCCTCATCGGTCCAGGCGGCGATTGGGTTCACCTTGACCAGCTTGAAGGCCTCATCAAAAGTGATCAACGGTGAACCGGCCCGCGTCGCCGACTCCACTCGTCGGATACCGGTGACCCACGCCGAATAATCACGCAGGGCCGCACCCAGTGGGGCGACCTTGCGAAGTCGGCAGCATTCTTCGGGGTCGCGCGCGAACAGATCCCGGCCCAGCATCAGATCCTGTTCGGCAACGCTGAATTCCGGTGTCACGTTGACGATGTTGACGCCGTAGACAGTCCCGATCGCGTCGCGGGTGCCGATGGTTTCGGCGAAGTGGTAGCCCGTGTCGAGGAACAACACGTCCACACCCGGGCGGACCGTGGTTGCCAGGTCGATCAGAACCGCATCAGCCATATTGGCTGCCACCACGTAATCGCCGGCGAAATGGGTGTCTACCCAGGCCAGCAACTCCGCGGCGGTGGCGCCGTCGAGTTCGGCCGCACCTCGATCAGCCAGGGCACGCAATTCGGCTTCACGTGCGCTCATCGCAAATCGTCCTCGTCCGCGCGTACCGCCCACTGGGCGAATCGCTCACCGGGCAGTCGCTTCTCGGTGAAACGGCGGACTACTCGCTCGATGTAGTCGCCCACCTCGGCGCCGCTGACCTTGTGCTGGCGAAGTTTACGGCCGAAGTTGCTGTCCAGGCCCAGGCTGCCGCCGAGATGGACTTGAAAGCCCTCGGTACTACCGCCGTCACCGTCTTCCAGGACCTGTCCCTTGAACCCGATATCGGCAACCTGGATCCGGGCGCATGAGTTCGGGCAGCCGTTGAGGTTGACGGTGACCGGGACGTCGAGAACGGCGTTGAGGTCTGCGAGCCGCGTTTCGAGTTCGGGCACCAGAACCTGGGCGCGGGTGCGGGTTTCGGCGAAGGACAGCTTGCAGAACTCGATTCCGCTGCAGGCCATCAGGTTTCGTCGCCAGTGTGACGGAGTTGAGGGCAGACCGAGGGCGTCCAGGCCCGCGATCAGTTCATCGAGCCGGTCATCGGGCACGTCCAGGATGATCAGCTTCTGGTAGGGGGTGAAGCGGATGCGGTCCGACCCGACGCGTTCGGCGAGGTCTGCGACGGCAGTCAGGATGGTGCCCGACACCCGGCCGGCGATCGGCGCCACCCCGATGGCGTTGAGCCCGTTGCGCAGTCGCTGAACACCGACGTGGTCGATCGGATGCACAGCGGGTTCGGGTGCCGGGCCGTCGATCAACGGCCGCTTGAGGTACTCCGTTTCCAGAACCTGCCGGAATTTCTCGATACCCCAGTCCTTGATGAGAAACTTCAGCCGCGCCTTGGAGCGCAGTCGGCGATAGCCGTAGTCCCGGAAGAGGCTCACCACCGCCTCCCACACGTCGGGAACCTCATCCAGTGGGACCCAGACGCCGACGCGTTGGGCAAGCATGGGATTGGTGGACAGCCCGCCGCCGACCCATAGATCCAGACCCGGACCGTGCTCGGGATGGTTCACCCCGATGAAGGCCACGTCATTGACCTCGTGCACGACATCCTGCAGACCGCTGATGGCGGTCTTGAATTTGCGCGGCAGATTCGCATACTCCGGCTTTCCGACATAGCGGCGCACGATCTCCTCGATCGCCGGAGTGGCGTCGAGCACCTCGTCGAGAGACTCACCGGCCAACGGCGAACCGAGGACAACGCGTGGACAGTCGCCGCACGCCTCGGTGGTTCCCAGGCCGACCGCGTCGAGCCGATTCCAGATCTCCGGCATGTCCTCGACCCGGATCCAGTGGTACTGCACGTTCTGGCGGTCGGAGATGTCAGCGGTATCGCGCGCGAACTGCGTCGAGAGCGTTCCGAGCGTGCGCAACGCCGCGGCGCTCAGCGCTCCGCCGTCGCTGCGCACCCGCAGCATGAAGTACGGCGCCTCCAACAGATCGATGTTCTCGTCACCGGTGAAGGTGCCGTCGTAACCCTGCTGGCGCTGGGTGTAGAGACCCCACCACCGGAATCGCCCACGCAGGTCGGTCTTGTCGATGCTGTCGAATCCGTCGCGGGCGTAAATGTTCTCGATCCGTTCCCGCACATTGAGCGGGGCGTCATCGAACTTCAACTGTTCGTTGGCGTTGAGCGGCTCCCGATCCCCGAGCGCCCACTGGCCCTCGCTGCGGGTCTTGCCGGGCTGAGTCATCAGAAATGTGCTCCTGTTGCTAGGGCTTTGCGAAATGCGGCCGCGGCAGTGGACGTGACTTCCGGCGGCGCAGATCCGGCGGCCAGCTGGGGGTCTGGTGGGCGGTCTACAGGGTCAGGCCGGACAACAACAGCGGCGAGCTGGGATAATTCCCGCGGCGGCTGTCATGATTGCTATTGTGCCACGGCCCCGATGATGACCGTTACCGGCCGGAACTCGGCTTTCTGCGACACTCATCACATGTCGGTCCGCGGTGCGATCCCGGTATCACCGAGGATGGCCGGCCCGGATCTGCCCGATCTCAGCCTCACCCCGGGTACCGCGTTCGGTCTCTATGTTCACGTGCCGTTCTGCGCCACCCGCTGCGGTTACTGCGATTTCAACACCTACACGCCCACGGAAATGGGCGGTGCGACCGTCGATGGCTGGCTGGCGGCGGTGCAGACCGAACTGACACTGGCCGCTCAACGCGTCGGCCCGGTCAGTGTCGACACCGTGTTCGTCGGCGGGGGCACGCCGTCGCTGATCGGTGCCGAGCGACTTGCCGCGGTCCTGGACGGGATACGGCGCAACTTCCCTATGTCCGCCGACGCCGAGATCACCACCGAGGCCAATCCGGAATCGACCTCCCGCGAGTTCTTCGAGGATGTCCGGGCCGCCGGCTACACCCGGGTCTCACTGGGTATGCAGTCGGCGTCCCCCCGGGTTTTGGCCACCCTCGAGCGCTCCCACGCACCGGGCCGAGCGATCGCAGCCGCCCGTGAAGCCCGCGCCGCCGGTGTGCGCAACGTCAGCATCGATCTCATCTACGGCACACCCGGTGAGTCCGACGACGATCTCCTGGCCTCACTCGACGCCGCGCTGGCCGCCAGCGTCGACCACATTTCGGCATACGCGTTGGTCGTCGAGGAGGGCACCGCGCTCGCGCGGCGGGTTCGTCGCGGGGAACTCCCGCCACCGGACGACGACGTGCTGGCCCGCCGTTTTGAACTCATCGACCAACGGCTGTCCGCCGCCGGGCTCAGGTGGTACGAGGTGGCCAACTGGAGCCTGCCCGGTGCACAGTGCCGGCACAACCTGGGTTACTGGAACGGCGGGCAGTGGTGGGGAGCGGGCCCCGGCGCCCACGGGTTCGTCGGAGACCTCCGGTGGTGGAACATCAAGCACCCGAGCGGCTACGCCGACCGACTCGGCCGGGGCCAACCCGCAGTGGCCGGATTCGAGCGGCTCGACACCCGCGCCCGCCACCTCGAGGAGGTCATGCTCGGCATCCGCCTGCGCAGCGGGCTGGCGGTCGAGGCCCTGACCGGCCCGGAGAGCGCCCGCGCCGAACAGGCCGTCGCGGACGGCATGCTGGTCGCCTCGGGCGAGCGGTTGATCTTGACCGACCGCGGTCGGTTGCTTGCCGACGCCGTGGTGCGCGACTTGCTCGACGACTGACTGCGCGACGTCGGCGAGGGAAAGCCGACCGGTAAACTCGCGCCATGGGAAGCGCCGACGATCGACGGTTCGAGGTGCTGCGCGCCATCGTCGACGACTTCGTGGCCACCCGGGAGCCGATCGGTTCCAAGGCCCTGGTGGAGCGTCACGGACTCGGGGTGTCCAGCGCCACGGTCCGCAACGACATGGCGGTGCTCGAAGCCGAGGGTTACATCGCCGCACCCCACACCAGTTCGGGCCGGATACCCACCGAGAAGGGGTATCGGGAGTTTGTCGACCGGATCGACGAGGTAAAGCCGCTGTCGTCGGTAGAGCGGCGTGCGATTCTGTCGTTCCTGGAAAGCGGCGTCGATCTTGACGACGTCCTGCGCCGCGCGGTCCGGTTGCTGGCGCAATTAACTCGCCAGGTGGCGATAGTGCAGTACCCGACGCTGTCGGCGTCGACGGTGCGCCACCTCGAGGTGGTCGCGCTGACGCCGGCCCGGCTGCTGATGGTGGTCATCACCGATTCTGGCCGGGTGGATCAACGCATCGTCGAACTCGGCGACACCATCGACGATCATCAACTGTCGCGGTTGCGCGAACTCCTCGGCCAGGCGCTGGAGGGCAAACGGCTGTCGGCGGCCTCGGTGGCGGTGGCCGATCTGGCCAACCGACTCAATACCGGAACCGGCCGGGGCGGCGCACTCAACGACGCCGTCGGCCGTTCCGCCACGGTTCTGCTGGAGTCCCTCGTCGACCACACCGAAGAACGGCTTTTGATGGGTGGCACCGCCAACCTGACCCGCAACACCGCCGATTTCGGCGGATCGCTGCGGTCGGTGCTCGAGGCGCTCGAAGAACAGGTCGTCGTGCTGCGACTGCTGGCCGCACAGCAGGATGCCGGTAAGGTAACGGTGCGCATCGGCCACGAAACCGAGGCCGAACAAATGGCCGGAACGTCCGTGGTCACCACCACGTACGGCAGCGCCGGAACCGTCTTCGGCGGCATGGGCGTTGTGGGTCCCACCCGAATGGACTACCCGGGCACGATGGCCAATGTCGCGGCGGTCGCGATGTATATCGGCGAGGTTCTGGGCAACCGCGCCGGCTGAACACCGGCGCCATTACGAAAGAGGTCCAGGCGTGGCACGTGACTACTACGGGCTGCTCGGAGTGAGCAGGGGCGCAAGCGATTCCGACATCAAGCGTGCCTACCGCAAGCTGGCACGCGAACTGCACCCCGACATCAACCCCGACGAGCAAGCCCAGCAAATGTTCAAGGAGATCAGCACCGCCTACGAGGTGCTGTCGGATCCGGAGAAGCGGCGCATCGTCGATCTCGGCGGCGATCCGCTGGCCACCGGTGGTGCCGGCGGCGGATTCGGCGGGTTCGGCGGTCTCGGTGATGTCTTCGAGGCGTTCTTCGGCGGCGGGGGTGGCTCACGCGGGCCGATCGGCCGGGTTCGGCCCGGCTCGGATTCGCTGCTGCGAATGCGGCTGACACTTGAGGATTGCGCTGCCGGAGTGACCAAGCGGGTGACCGTCGACACCGCCGTGCTGTGCGACCTGTGCCAGGGTCGGGGCACCCACGCCGACTCGACGCCGATCACCTGTGACATCTGCGGTGGCCGAGGCGAGGTGCAAAGCGTGCAGCGGTCGCTGCTCGGTCAGGTGATGACGTCGCGGCCGTGCCCCACCTGCGCCGGCGTCGGCGAGGTCATCCCGGACCCCTGTCACCGCTGCGGCGGCGATGGTCGGGTGCGGTCCCGCCGCGAGATCAGCGTCAAGATCCCGGCCGGCGTCGGAGACGGAATGCGGGTGCGCCTGGCGGCTCAAGGCGAGGTCGGCCCGGGCGGTGGCCCGGCCGGCGACCTGTATGTGGAAGTCCATGAGCAGGCCCATGAGATTTTCCTGCGCGATGGCGACGACCTGCACTGCACGCTCTCGGTGCCGATGGTCGACGCCGCGCTGGGCACTTCGGTCAGCGTGGAGGCGATCCTTGACGGCCCGACCGAGATCACCGTCGCCGCGGGCACCCAGCCGACGTCGGTGATCACCCTGCGCGGCCTCGGGATGCCGCGGTTGCGCTCGGAAGCCCGCGGTGATCTCTACGCCCATATCGAGATCACCGTGCCGACCCGACTCGACGCCCGCGCCGGCGAACTGCTCGCCGAGTTCAAGGCCCGCAGCAGCGACACCGCCGCGGTGCGCGGTACCCGGACCGCCGGCACGGGTTCTGCCGGGGGCGGCTTATTCAGCCGGTTGCGGGAAACCTTCAGCGGCCGCTGATCCGCGTGTCGGCGACCCTGTTCTACGCCGCTGCCATTCCGACGCCCGGCGAAACCGCGGTGGTCGACGGTGACGAAGGTTTCCACGCGGGGACCGTGCGCCGCATCCGGATCGGGGAGTCGCTGGTGCTCTCCGATGGCGCCGGAACGGTCGCCGACTGCGTGGTGGTGAGCGTCGGCAAGCGCAGCCTGACCGCGCGCGTCGAACAACGCCGCAGTGCCGCGGCACCGAATCCGGCAGTCACTGTCGTGCAGGGGATCCCGAAGTCGGAGCGTTCCGAGTTGGCGATCGAACTCGCCACCGAGGCCGGGGCTGACGAGTTCATCGCTTGGCAGGCCGCACGGTGCGTGGCCCGCTGGGAGGGTGAGCGCGCGGAGAAGGGACTGCGGCGCTGGCGTGCGGTCGCCCGGTCGGCTGCCCGGCAGTCGCGGCGCGCCTGGATCCCCGGGGTGGCAGGCCCGATGTCGACTCGTCAGTTGTGCGAGGTCCTCGGTGAACGGGTCGCCGCCGGGGCCGCCGTGCTGGTGCTGCACGAGTCGGCGGACCTGCCGCTGGCGCAGTTGTCGATGGCTGAAGCCACCTCGATTGTGCTGGTGGTCGGGCCCGAGGGCGGCATCAGCGAGGAGGAGGTTGACGCGCTGACCGATGCGGGTTCCGCTGTTGTCCGGCTGGGCCCCACCGTGCTGCGCACCTCGACGGCCGCGGCTGTGGCCCTGGGCGCCCTGGGTGTGTTGACCTCACGGTGGTCGGTCGACGCACCGAAGCGGTACGCTGACCCGAATTCACTAACCGGCCCGAATTCCCTCACTGGGACGAGCCCCGAATTCCCGGACTGGGAAGACTGAGAAAGCAGGCATCGAAGCCCACGTGACGCCCCGCGAGACGACCGCTGCTCGCCCTGACCGCAACAGCCCGGCACGCAGCAGCATGACTGTTCCGCCCGACCTCGTCATGGGTCTGCTGGGTTCGGCCGACGCCAACCTCCGCGCCATCGAATCCGGCCTGGCCGCCGAGGTGCATGTGCGCGGCGACACCGTGACCCTCTCCGGATCGGCCGACGACGTGGCCCTGGCCGAACGCGTGATCGCCGAACTCATCGCCGTCGTTGCCGGGGGTCAGGCGTTGTCACCGGATGCGGTGCGCCGCAGTATCGCGATGATGTCCGGCGGCGAGGACGCCTCACCCGCCGAAGTGCTGAGCCTGGACATCCTGTCGCGGCGCGGCAAGACCATTCGGCCGAAAACGCTGAACCAGAAACGCTACGTCGACGCCATCGACACCAACACCATCGTCTTCGGCATCGGGCCGGCCGGCACCGGCAAGACCTACCTGGCCATGGCCAAGGCGGTCAACGCGCTGCAAACCAAACAGGTCTCCCGGATCATCCTGACCCGCCCGGCCGTGGAAGCCGGTGAGCGCCTCGGCTTCCTGCCCGGCACGCTCAGCGAGAAAATCGACCCGTACCTGCGTCCGCTCTACGACGCGTTGCACGACATGATGGACGCCGAGGCGATCCCGAAGCTGTTGAGCGCCGGTGTGATCGAGGTCGCGCCGCTGGCCTACATGCGTGGCCGCAGTCTCAACGATGCGTTCATCATCCTCGACGAGGCGCAGAACACCACCGCCGAGCAAATGAAGATGTTCCTGACCCGGTTGGGCTTCGGGTCCAAGATCGTGGTGACCGGTGACATCACCCAGGTCGATCTGCCCGGCGGCGCTCGGTCTGGGTTGCGAGCGGCGATGGATGTTCTCGAAGGCATCGACGACATCCACTTCTGTCAACTCACCAGTGCCGATGTGGTGCGCCACCGTCTGGTGTCGGAAATCGTCGACGCCTATGCCAGAGCCGCGGACCGGCCGGATACGGCGAGTCGGGCGCCACGGCGCTCCGCGCGACGGTAGGGACGCCGGTGAGCATCGAAGTCTCCAACGAATCAGGTCTGGACGTATCGGAAGAGGAACTCATCAGCGTCGCCCGCTTCGTCATCCGCGAGATGAAGGTCAACCCGGTGGCGGAACTGTCGATGGTCCTGCTGGACACCGATGCGATGGCCGATCTGCACATGCGGTGGATGGACCTGCCCGGTCCCACCGACGTGATGAGCTTCCCGATGGACGAACTCGAACCCGGTGGTCGCCCCGACGCGGCTGAACCGGGACAGGCGATGCTCGGCGACATCGTGTTGTGTCCGCAGTTCGCGGCGTCGCAAGCCGCGACGGCCGGCCACAGCCTCGGCCACGAGTTGGCATTGCTGACCGTGCACGGGGTGTTGCACCTGTTGGGTTTCGACCATGCCGAACCCGACGAGGAGAAGGAGATGTTTGCCCTGCAGCGCCGACTCCTCGAGGGGTGGGTCGCCGCGCAGGTTGCGGCCTACCACCAGGAACGCCAGAGCGAGAAGGACCGGCGACTGCTCGATAAATCGCGGTATTTCGACCAGTCGTGACCGGTCTGGCGCCGCTTGTCGGTTTGTTCGCTCTGATCGCCGTCGGCGGATTGTTCGCCGCGGTCGATGCCGCGATCAACACGGTGTCCATCGCCCGCGTTGAAGAGCTGGTGCGCAACGAGAGACCGGGTGCTGCGCGTCTGGTCCGATTGCTTCGGGAGCGACCGCGCTACATCAATCTTGTTGTGCTACTGCGGATTACCTGCGAAGTGAGCGCCACCGTCCTGCTGGTGGCCTATATCTCCGACGACTTCGGGATGACCTGGGGGCTGGTCGTGGCCGCAGCGATCATGACGGTGATCAACTTCGTCGTGATGGGAGTTGGGCCGCGCACGCTCGGCCGACAGAACGCCTACTCGATTGCGCTGTTTGCCGCGCTGCCACTGCAGTTCATCTCCGTTCTGCTGACCCCGATCAGCCGACTGCTGGTGTTGCTGGGCAACGCGCTGACCCCGGGCCGCGGTTTCAGTAATGGGCCGTTCTCCTCCGAGATCGAACTGCGCGAAGTGGTGGATCTGGCTCAGCAACGTGGTGTCGTGGCCGACGACGAGCGTCGGATGATCCAGTCGGTATTCGAACTCGGCGACACCCCGGCCCGCGAGGTGATGGTGCCGCGAACGGAGATGGTGTGGATCGAAAGCGGCAAGACGGCCGGGCAGGCGACGTCACTCGCCGTTCGCAGCGGGCATTCCCGAATTCCGGTGACCGGCGAGAACGTCGATGACATCGTCGGCGTCGTCTACCTCAAGGACCTCGTCGGACGGACCTATCACTCCGACGACGCCAGTCGCGGCGTCAAGGTCCTCGACGTGATGCGCCCCGCGGTGTTCATACCGGATTCCAAACCGCTCGATGAACTGCTTCGTGAAATGCAGCGTGACCGGATCCACATGGCGTTGCTGGTCGACGAGTACGGCGCGACCGCGGGTCTGGTCACCATCGAGGACGTGCTCGAGGAGATTGTCGGCGAGATCGCCGACGAGTACGACACCGATGAGGTGGCCCCGGTGGAAGACTTGGGCGACAACACGTTCCGGGTGTCGGCGCGATTACCCATTGAAGATGTCGGTGAGTTGTACGACATCGAGTTCGATGCCGACCTCGAGGTCGACACGGTGGGAGGCTTGCTGGCGCTGGAACTGGGGCGGGTTCCGCTGCCAGGCGCCGAGGTGGTGTCGCACGGGCTGAGCCTGCTGGCCGAAGGCGGTCCCGACCAGCGTGGCCGGATGCGTATCGGCACTGTCCTGCTCAGCCCGGCCGCACCGGATGACCCCGCAGATGGCTGAGTTCCGGTCTGGTTTCGTCTGTCTGGTCGGGCGGCCCAATACCGGCAAGTCGACGTTGACCAACGCACTGGTCGGCAGCAAGGTGGCGATCACATCCAGCCGGCCGCAGACCACCCGGCACACCATTCGAGGCATCGTTCATCGCCCGGAGTTTCAGATCATCCTTGTCGATACCCCGGGACTGCACCGGCCCCGCACCCTGCTCGGTAAGCGGCTCAATGAGCTGGTGCGTGGCACCTATTCGGAGGTCGATGTGATCGGCCTGTGCATCCCCGCCGATGAGACGATCGGCCCGGGGGACCGGTGGATCTACGAGCAGATCCGCACGGTCGCGCCAAAGACCACCCTGGTGGTCGTCGTGACCAAGATGGACAAGGTCTCAAAGGACCGCCTCGCCGCCCAGTTGATGACGGTCGACGAACTTGTGGGTGCCCGCGCCGCGGCCATCATCCCGGTGTCGGCCACCACTGGCGAGCAGGTGAACGAGCTGATCGCCGTGCTGGTCGACCAGCTGTCCCCGGGGCCGGCGTTCTATCCCGACGGAGAGCTGACCGACGAGCCCGAAGAGGTGCTGATGGCCGAGCTGATCCGGGAAGCGGCCCTAGAAGGCGTACGCGACGAGCTACCGCATTCGTTGGCGGTGGTGATCGACGAGGTGAGTGCCCGCCAGAACCGCTCGGCTGAGCAGGGCGACCTCACCGATGTGCGCGCCATCCTCTACGTCGAGCGTCCCAGCCAAAAGGGGATCGTCATCGGCCGGGGTGGTGCCCGGCTCAAAGAGGTGGGCAGCAACGCGCGGCGCCAGATCGAGAAGCTGCTGGGCACTCAGATCTATCTCGAACTGCGGGTCAAGGTCGCCAAGGACTGGCAGCAAGATCCGAAACTACTCGGCCGGCTAGGTTTCTGAGCACACCGGCGCGGGGCGACCACGATGACCGGCGGTGGTGACAGACTGACCGGATGCGGCTGTATCGGGATCGGGCGGTTGTGCTGCGCCAGCACAAGCTCGGTGAGGCCGATCGCATCGTCACGCTGCTGACCCGCGACCACGGCCTGGTCCGCGCGGTCGCCAAGGGTGTGCGCCGAACCCGCAGCAAGTTCGGCTCCCGGCTGGAGCCGTTCGCCCATATCGATGTCCAGCTTCACCCGGGGCG
>CAMDFY010000073.1 GCA_945897705.1 Bifidobacterium breve
GCGGCGGAGTAGGCGAGGAACTCGAACGCCGGCGTCACGGCGACCATCGACCCCGAGTTGGTGACGGTGGCATTGTCGGCCTTGAGCAGATATGGCCTGCAGGCAGCGGTCATCCTCAGCGCCGCAACACAATTGATTTTATACTCCTCCACCATATCCTCGACTCCGATATCGAGGGGATCCTCACAGCGCCTGCCCCACCCGACATTGTTGACCAGGGTCGAGATGCCGCCGAAGGTGGCGACGGTGCGCTCGACGACGCGGGCGACGTCGGCGTCCTGGGTGACGTCGCACGCCATACCCGAAACATCCGCGCCGGTCTCCGCGGCGATCGTTGCGGCGGTCTCCGCGGCTTTGTCGCCGTTGCGATCGGCGATCACCACGCGCGCGCCTGCACCGGCGAATGTGCGGGCAATGGCCTCGCCGATATTCTGCGCGCCCCCGGTCACGATGGCGACATGGCCGTCCATCCGGAAGTCGGCGAAGGCGTCGAATGTCATGGTTGCCCCTTATCGGTGCGTCGCATCGGTGATACCTCCCATCAGTGATACCCCCCATCGGCGGTACCTAAGCAATACTTCCCCCATGGGCACTTACGCGGTCACTGGATCCGCATCGGGGATGGGTGCCGCGGTCGCCGCGAGACTGCGCGAGCGCGGCCACACCGTGATCGGAGTCGACATCCACGGTGCCGACGTCATTGCCGATCTGTCGACACCGTCGGGTCGCCGTGGCGCCGCGGCCGATGTCCTCGCTGCCTGTTCGGGCATGCTGGACGGTGCGGTGATGGCCGCCGGTCTCGGACCAACCAAAGGTGCCGAACGGGCGATTACCGAGGTCAACTACTTCGGGGTGGTCGAACCCCTGCAGGCATGGCGACCCGCATTGGCCTGTACCGAGCGGGCCAAAGTGGTTGTCTTCGCCAGCAATTCGACCACCACCGTGCCGGCGGTTCCCGGCCGGGCCATCAGGGCAATGCTGGCCGGCGATGCCGAGAAGGCCCTGCGCGCCTACCGGATGTTCGGGCGCTACGGCCCACCGGTGGCGTACGCGGCGTCGAAGATCGCGCTGAGCCGCTGGGTGCGACGGAACGCTGTGACGGCGCAGTGGGCCGGCGCTGGAATCCGACTCAACGCGCTCGCCCCGGGAGCGATCATGACACCGATGCTCGAGGAGCAGTTGGCCACGCCATCAGAGGCGAAAGTCGTCCGCGAATTCCCCATCCCGATCGGCGGATTCGGCGACGCCGGACAACTCGCCGACTGGGTGGTGTTCATGCTCTCCGATGCAGCCGACTTCCTCTGTGGCAGCGTGGTTTTCGTCGATGGCGGCTCAGATGCCTACTTCCGGCCCGACGACTGGCCACGGGCGGTGCCGGCCCGCCGGTTGCTGTCCTATCTACGCCGGACCCGCCAGTACTCGCAGAGGAGCCGACCATGACCGGGCGATGGAGTGTCCTGCTGACCGCGATGACCGTCGCGCTGTCGGTGGCGGGCTGCGCGGACAACGCCCCGGAATCGGGGCCGCAGACCACCACGATCGAGGTGTCCTACGACGATGCGCTGAACCAGGTGAACATCACCCGGGCCGTCACCATGAACGTCGGTGACACCCTTCAGGTGAGCCTGGCGTCCAACCCCTCCACCGGTTTTCGCTGGACACCGGACATGCAGATCACCAACGCAGCGGTGATGGCGCAAGCGGGCCACGAAGTTCTCGGTCCCGTGGCCGGGCGAGTTGGATCGGCGGGCCGGGAGGTGTGGGCACTACAGGCCATCGGACCCGGCACCACCACGGTGTCCACCACCTACGGGCGGCCCTGGCCGGGTGGGGAGAAGGATGCGTGGACGTTTACCGCGGAGGTGAAGGTCGACTGAGCCTCTGCGAGTCACTGGCGTCACTTCAGTCACCTGGTCAGTACTCTGAACGAGTGCGGAAGTCCACCGGAACGAGACCCCGGATCCTCGTCGCCGGGCTACTGGTTGCCCTCGCATCGGCCGCTGGGTGCGCCACCACCGTCGACGGCGCCGCCATCTGTATCGGTTGCGGCAACGGCGCCGAACCCGAGTTCGGAAATGCTCGCCCGGGCGCACCAACGTCGATGCCGACCCCGGTCCCACTGCCACCGTCGACCGGCGAAACGCTCTCGCCTAACTCCGCCGGCTACGTCTACATCGAGACGAAATCCGGCAAAACCCGGTGTCAGTTATCGGCCGATAACGTCGGATGCGAATCCGATTTCACCGATCCCCCCACCGTCGACGGCGAACCGGCCAACGGGGTCGAGGTATCCGCGGGCGGCAGCAACCGCTGGGTGCTGGGTAATCTGGGCGCAATGCCGACGACCACGATCGGCTATTCGACCTACGCGGCGGTCGGCTGGACGATCGAGGCCGACAGCAGCGGAACCCGCTTCACCAACGATCAGACCGGGCACGGCATGTTCATCAGCACCGAGGGAGTCGAGTTCTTCTAAGCCTAGCCCTAAGGTTGGAGCCGTGGATTTCCGCGTCTTCCTCGAACCACAGCAAGGCTCGACCTACGAGCAACAACTCGCCGTAGCCCAGGCCGCGGAATCGTTGGGCTTCTCAGGATTTTTCCGCTCGGATCACTACCTGGCGATGAGCGGCGCCGGGCTTCCGGGCCCCACCGACTCCTGGATTACCCTCGCCGGAATCGCGCGGGAGACGTCCTCGATCCGGCTGGGCACCCTGGTGACGTCGGCAACCTTTCGCCATCCCGGGCCGTTGGCGATATCGGTGGCCCAAGTCGATGCGATGAGTGGCGGTCGCGTCGAATTCGGCATCGGCGCCGGCTGGTTCGAGGCCGAGCACCGGGCATACGCGATCCCGTTTCCCGGGCTGGGTGAGCGTTTCGACAGGCTGGAACAGCAGTTGGACATCATCACCGGCATGTGGGCGACGCCGGTCGGCGAAGCCTTCGACTACGTCGGCACGCACTACACGGTCACCGACTCGCCCGCGTTGCCCAAGCCCGTGCAGCAGCCACACCCGCCGATCATCATCGGCGGCGGCGGCGCCAAGCGCACACCCGCACTCGCGGCACGCTGTGCCAACGAGTTCAACCTCGCCTTCCCCGCGCTGGAATTCGTACCAATCCAGTTCGGCCGCGTGCGGTCGGCCCTGGAGACGGCCGGCCGCGGCACCGCAGACATGGTCTTTTCCGCGGCCTTCGCGGTCTGCGCTGGCCGCGACGACGCCCAAGTCGCCCGGAGGGCCCACGCGATCGGTCGAGATGTCGGTGAGCTTCGAGCCAACACGCCTCTCGCCGGCACGCCCGATGAGATCGTCGACCGACTCGGGAAGTTCGCCGAGGCCGGTGTGCAACGGGTGTACCTGCAACTGCTGGATGTCGCCGACCTTGATCATCTTGAATTCTTCGCAGCGACAGTCATGCGCCAGATTCACCATCCCGGCTAGAATTGCGACCCGTGTCCCGCGAAGGTTTTCCCGATGGTCCGGATGGTTATCCCGACGGCGACCCCACCCAGTACGCCAACTACGGCGCCGCACCCGATGACCCGACCGGTATCGCGCCAACACCCGCGGACGAACCCACCGGCCTGGCTCCGGCCGCACCGACCGAGTCCGCACCTGAACTCGCCTGGTCCCGTGGCGACGGCCCCGGCGAAGAGCCAGTTCCCTACACCGGTGCGGAATACGCCGGTGCGGAATACGGGCGTGCGGATTACCGTGAACCGAATTACGGTGCCCCGCCGCCGGATTCGCGCCCGACGGTCCGAATCGAACCCGGCGACTCGCCAGAGGTCATATCGGCTCCCTGGTATCGCAAGCCGCCATTACTGTTCGGCATCGCGGCACTACTGGCCGCGTTGACCGTCGGCGGACTCGCCATCAAGCTGACGAGCGTCGACAGCACACCGACCACCACCACGACCCGCGTCACCAAGCCCGGGCAGGCTCCGTCGAACGCCCCGGTTCCGCAGACGGTGACCGTCACCGGCAGCAACGGCCAGCCGACGGTCACGACGATCACACCCACGACCACCACACCGGCGACCACCACCGCCGCCACAACAACCAGCCCGACAACCACCACCACGTCGACCACCTCGCCGACAACCACCACCACAACGACCAGTCCGACTACCACGACCACCACCACAACAACGACCACCACAACGACGCCGACGACCACGCGAACGACCACGACCACCACCACCGCGGCGCCCACAACCAGCATTGAGCCGCCCACGACGACGGCCGAACCTCCCACCACGTCCGTCGCCCCGCCCCCCACCACGACGGTGGAGCCGCTGCCACCGACGACCCAGGCGATCATCCCCGACGAACCGCTGCCGACGGTCAAGCCGGCGCCTGAGGAATAACGCTTTCGGGACCGGTCCCCGCAGTAACGCGCGGGGATGAGACTATGGCGTATCGGCTGGTACAAGTTACCGGCCGGTAACAACCGCTGAGTTACCGACGGGTAACTGCCAGACCTGCAGAGGGACGCCGTGGATACGCAGATTCTCATCCGGCTGATCATCGGCCTGGCCATGACCGCCGTCGTGGTCGCACTCGCCGCAAAGCGAGTGCTGTGGCTGAAAAAGCTGATCAGTTCGGGCCAGCCGACATCGGATGAACGCGGACGCAAGAACCACCTCGGAGAGCGGATCGGTAACCAGATCCGGGAGGTCTTCGGCCAGACTCGACTGCTGCGCTGGTCGATTCCAGGCATCGCGCACTTCTTCACGATGTGGGGCTTTTTCGTACTGGCCACGGTCTACCTCGAGGCCTACGGGGTGTTGTTCGATCCGAAGTTTCACATTCCGGTCGTCGGCACGTGGGGCATCCTCGGCTTCCTCCAGGACTTCTTCGCCGTCGCCGTCCTTCTCGGCATCATCACCTTCGCGATCATCAGGCTTCGCGCCGAACCCAAAGAGCACGGCCGGTCGTCCCGCTTCTACGGTTCCCACACCGGCGGCGCCTGGCTGATTCTCTTCATGATCTTCAATGTCATCTGGACTTACGCGCTCTTCCGCGGTTCAGCGGTCAACAACGGCAACCTGCCCTACGGCCCGGCGGCCTTCTTTTCCCACGGCGTCGCCGCCCTCCTGCATCCCTTGGGAGCCCACGCCAACGAGATCATCGAGACCGTCGCATTGCTGTTGCATATCGGTGTGATGCTGGTGTTCCTGCTGATCGTGCTGCACTCCAAGCACCTACACATCGGCTTAGCGCCGTTGAACGTCACGTTCAAGCGCCTGCCCAATGCCCTCGGGCCGCTCCTGCCGATGGAGTCCAAGGGTGAGTTGATCAACTTCGAGGATCCCGCCGAGGATGCGGTGTTCGGCCGCGGCAAGATCGAGGACTTCACCTGGAAGGGGTACCTCGACTTCACCACGTGTACCGAGTGCGGCCGCTGCCAATCGCAGTGCCCGGCCTGGAACACCGGAAAGCCGTTGTCCCCCAAGATCATCATCATGAACCTCCGCGACCATCTGTTCGCGAAAGCTCCCTATATCTTCGATACGAAGAATGGGCCGATGGACATCGAGGGCGGGGTTGAACTCAAGGTCGACGCCGAACACCACGTCCCCGAGTCCGGATTCGAGCGAGTGCCAGCCGACTCTCCGCTGCAGGCCACCCGCCCATTGGTGGGTGACGCCGCAGCCCTCGGCGTGATCGACCCCGACGTGCTGTGGTCATGCACAACCTGCGGGGCGTGCGTGGAACAGTGCCCGGTGGACATCGAGCACATCGACCACATCGTCGACATGCGTCGCTACCAGGTGATGATGGAGTCGGAATTCCCCAGCGAACTCGCCGGGCTCTACAAGAATCTCGAGAACAAGGGCAACCCCTGGGGCCAGAACGCCAAGGAGCGGCTCACCTGGATCGATGAGGTCAACTTCGACGTACCGGTCTTCGGCAAGGACGTCGACTCGTTCGCCGGTTTCGAATATCTGTTCTGGGTGGGCTGCGCCGGGGCCCTCGACGACCGGGCGAAGAAGACCACCAAGGCCGTCGCCGAGTTGCTCTCGGTCGCCGGAGTGAAGTTCCTCGTCCTCGGTGACGGCGAGACCTGCACCGGCGACTCGGCGCGGCGCTCCGGTAACGAGTTCCTGTTCCAACAGTTGGCAACTCAAAACGTTGAGACGATCAACAGCGTGTTCGAAGGCGTCGAGCGGGTAGACCGCAAGATCATCTCCACCTGCCCGCACTGCTTCAACACCCTGGGCCGGGAGTACCCGCAAGTCGGCGGCACCTACACCGTGCTTCACCACACCCAGTTGCTCAACCGGCTGGTCCGTGACAAGAAGCTGATCCCGGTCGACTCATCGAATGGCGGTGGCGGCACGATCACCTACCACGACCCGTGCTATCTCGGCCGGCACAACAAGGTCTACGACGCGCCCCGCGAGTTGATCGGCGCCTCCGGCGCGACCCTCACCGAGATGCCACGGCACGCCGAGACCGGCTTCTGCTGCGGCGCCGGCGGCGCCCGGATGTGGATGGAGGAACACCTCGGCAAGCGGGTGAATCACGAACGCGTTGACGAGGCGTTGAACCTCGATCCGACCACGATCGCCACCGGCTGCCCGTTCTGCCGGGTGATGCTCAGCGACGGCGTGGGCGATCGCGGCAAGGCCGAGCAGGTCGAGGTGGTCGATGTGGCCCAGCTGCTGCTGGCCTCGCTGGACCGCAGCACACTGAGCCTGCCGGAGAAGGGCACGGCAGCCAAGCTCGCCGCCGCCGCTGCCCCGGCAGCACCGCCCAAGCCTGCACCGCACGCTGTACCGGTCGCCGCTGCCCCGGCGGCGACCCCGACCGCGGCCACGGCTGCACCGGCAGTTACGGCCGCACCGGCCGCGCCGGCCAAGGGCCTGGGCATGGCGGCAGGCGCCAAACGCCCCGGAGCCAAGAAGGCGCCCCCCTCGTCGGCCGAGGCGTCAGCACCAGCACCCGCGTCAACGCCGGCACCCGCGTCAGCACCGGCACCGGCCGTCAAGGGCCTGGGCATGGCGGCGGGCGCCAAGCGCCCCGGAGCCAAGAAGGCGGCGGCCCCGTCGGAGTCCGCAGCCGAAACCAAGCCCGACGCACCGGCCGCGCCAACGTCGGTGGCAGAGGCGACAGCGGAGACGGAGTCCGGCAACGGAACGCCCGACGCACCTGCGGTCAAGGGTCTGGGTATGGCCAAGGGTGCGCGGCCGCCCGGCAAGCGGAAGTAAAGCCCTTAGCCGATTTTGCGGATCTGGAACTGCGCGGCGGTGACCTGGCCGCCCGGGCAGTTGCCGTTGGAGTCGGCCGTGACGGTACCTGCCCCGGTCACGGCGTCCACCGAGTAGGCGATGACGACGGGGGCATAGCTGCCGTCACTGCAGACGACGCCGTCGGGCTTGGTGACGGTGAGGTTCCACCGACCGCCGTTCATCACGGCATTGCCGCTCCACCCGACGTTGCTCGAAACCCGGGCAACACAACCATCGGTGGCGCAGGTCGAGGTCGCCGTCCAATAGGCATCCTCGTCACCTCCGTCGATGTCATAGGTGCCATTGAGTAACGGGGGGTCGGCGTGAGCCTGACCGGCGGTGCCCACCTGTCCGGCGGTGCCCAGTGCGATCAGTGCCGCCAGTGAGCAGGCTGCCACCAGCCCGCGAGTGATGGTGAGTGTCATTGCACCTCCTTGTTGTGGCTGGAAGTTAGCAGCGTTTCAGCAGGGAAAACCGCCCGCACACCGGCAGATATGAAACCGAGTCCGAGATGTGACTGGGAAAACACACCGCCCGCCATGGGAGAATCAACGACGTGTCCACCCATCAGATGCCGTGGCATCCCACCAGAGAGCACCCGCGGCCACGAACGTTCGCGCAGTCGACCAAGCTGCAGGACGTTCTCTACGAGATCCGCGGACCGGTGCACGACCATGCCGCCAGGCTTGAGGCTGAGGGCCACCGCATCCTGAAGCTGAACATCGGAAACCCTGCTCCGTTCGGGTTCGAGGCTCCGGATGTGATCATGCGCGACATGATTCAGGCCCTGCCGAACGCACAGGGCTACTCCGACTCCAAGGGCATTTTGTCAGCGCGCCGCGCCGTGGTGACCCGCTACGAACTTGTCGCCGACTTCCCGCGTTTCGACGTCGACGCGGTCTTCCTCGGCAACGGCGTCTCCGAGTTGATCACGATGACCCTGCAGTCCCTGCTCGACAACGGTGATCAGGTCCTCATCCCGGCTCCCGACTATCCGCTGTGGACCGCCTCGACCGCACTGGCCGGCGGCACGCCGGTGCACTACCTGTGTGATGAGACCAACGGCTGGCAACCAGACCTGGCCGACATGGAGTCGAAGATCACGCCGCAGACTAAGGCGCTGGTGGTGATTAACCCCAACAACCCGACCGGTGCGGTCTACAGCCGCGAGACACTGGGCCGGATCGCGGCCCTGGCACGCAAGCATCAGTTGCTGCTGCTGGCCGATGAGATTTACGACAAGATTCTCTACGACGATGCGTCCCACGTTCCGCTGGCATCGGTGGCGCCGGACCTGCTGTGCCTGACGTTCAACGGACTGTCCAAGGCTTACCGGGTGGCAGGCTATCGCTCCGGTTGGCTGGTCATCACCGGCCCGACCGACCACGCCACCAGCTTCATCGAAGGCATCAGCTTGCTGGCCAACATGCGACTATGTCCGAATGTGCCTGCGCAACATGCCATTCAGGTAGCCCTCGGCGGGCATCAAAGCATCGATGACCTCGTTCTGCCGGGCGGTCGGTTACTCGAGCAGCGCGATCTCGCCTGGGAGAAGCTCAATTCGATTCCAGGGGTGTCCTGTGTCAAGCCCCGAGGCGCGCTGTATGTCTTCCCCCGACTCGATCCGGAGGTCCACGACATCGTCGATGACGAGAAACTCGTCCTCGACCTGTTGCTCGAGGAGAAGATTCTGGTCACACAGGGCACCGGTTTCAACTGGCCCACACCGGACCATCTTCGTATCGTGACCCTGCCCTGGGCACGCGACCTGGCCAACGCCATCGAACGGCTTGGCAATTTCCTGGCGAGTTACCGGCAGTAGCCGGTGACGCACTCACACTCGCATTCCCACACCGGTCCAACTCAACTGGGTCCAACCCCCCTGGGTCCGGTGGCCGCCCGGATCGTGGTAGCCGCACTGGCGCTGATCGGACTCGCCGTGGTTATTGGCGCGGTACTGCTGTGGCCCTCCGGGGACAAACCCGATATTCCACTGCCGTTTCAAAACGGCACCGGCGGTTCGGTCACCACCGAAGGCGGACAGGTGATCTCAACTGCCATGGCCGACTGCGGCAGCGCCTCGGCCGGTCAGGTGATCACCGGCAATCCCGTTCCGGGAACCGCCGGTGGCAGCACCTGTGTGCAGGCACTGGTCGCGGTCGCCACCGGACCCAATACCGGCGCCAAAACGCTGCTGGAATTCGCCCCGGGACCGGGCCAACCGAATCTGAGTGCCGGCGACAAGATTCGCATCTTCCGCCAGATCGACCAGCAGGGCGGCACCAGTTACGGGTTCTACGACTACGAGCGCACGTGGCCGTTGGCGATGTTGGCGGTGCTCTTCGCCATTGTGATCGTCGCGGTGGCCCGGTGGCGGGGACTACGTGCGCTGGTGGGTATCGGGATCGCCTTCGTGGTGCTGGTCGTCTTCATGCTGCCGGCCCTTCGCGACGGGGCGCCGGCGCTGCCAGTCGCCCTGGTGGCATCCTCAGCGATTCTTTACGCGGTGATCTACCTGGCCCACGGAGTAAGCCTGCGCACCAGCGCCGCGCTACTGGGGACTCTGACGGCGATGCTCCTTGCTGCCGTCCTGTCCTGGGCCGCAATCGAACTCACCCACCTGACCGGGCTCTCCCAGGATCAGAACAATGAGGTGGCCGCATACCTCGGGAACGTGTCCATCACCGGACTTCTACTGGCGGGGTTCATCATCGGCTCACTCGGTGTGCTCAACGACGTGACCATCACCCAAGCCTCGACGGTGTTCGAACTCGCGCACATCGGGCACGGAACTCGCGGACAGATCTTTCAGCGCGCGATGCGAGTGGGTAGCGATCACATCGCGAGCACGGTCTACACCCTCGTCCTCGCTTACGCCGGGAGTGCTCTGCCGCTATTGCTGCTGTTCAGCGTGGCCAACCGTTCCCTGACCGATGTGCTTACCGGAGAGAGCGTGGCCATTGAGATCGCCCGGTCCGCGGTGGGCGGTATCGCACTGGCGTTGTCGGTGCCGTTGACGACGGCGATCGCCGCGGTGCTCGCGACACCTAATGCCGCCGGAGTAGATCCAGCAGATAGTGGCCGTAGCCCGACTTGAGAAGGGGCTGGGCGCGCGCGGCGAGTTGTTCCTCATCGATGAATCCCATCCGCCAGGCGATCTCCTCCGGACAGGCGACCTTGAGTCCTTGGCGAGATGAAATGGTGCGCACGAAATTGCTCGCCTCCAGCAGTGAGTCGAAGGTGCCGGTGTCCAGCCAGGCCGTGCCCCGGGGAAGTACCTCCACTTTGAGTCGGCCGTTTTCGAGGTAGGCCTGATTGACGGCGGTGATCTCCAGTTCGCCTCGGGCCGAGGGTTTCAGGGATCGGGCGATGTCGATGACGTCGTTGTCGTAGAAGTACAGTCCCGGCACCGCGTAGTTGGACTTTGGTGTGGCGGGTTTTTCCTCAAGGGCCAATGCTCTTCCAGCGGAATCGAATTCGACGACACCGTATTCCGATGGGTTGGAAACCCAGTAGGCAAAGATGGCACCGCCCTCGACTTCCGCGAAGCGCTTGAGATTGGTTCCCACTCCCGGGCCGTAGAAGATGTTGTCGCCGAGGATCAGGGCGACCGGGCCGGTACCGATGTGATCGGCGCCGATCACAAACGCCTGGGCCAATCCCTCGGGACGATCCTGTACTGCGTAGGTGATGGTGATCCCGAACTGCGAACCGTCGCCGAGGAGTCGCTCGAAGGCGGGGCGATCCTGGAGTGTGGTGATCACCAGGATATCGCGGATGCCGGCCATCATCAGTGTTGACAGCGGGTAGTAGATCATCGGCTTGTCGTAGACCGGCAGGAGTTGCTTGCTGACACCCTGGGTGATCGGGTAGAGACGGGTGCCTGATCCACCGGCCAGGATGATTCCGCGCATGGGAATTCAGGCCTGGAAGTCTTCGTCGGTCAATTCGGTGGCAGCCAGGGCGGCGGCGAGGCTGTCATGACGAAACACCGAGGTGACATGGTCGTGCACGACCCGGAACGCCGATGCCGCGGTGCTGACTTCACCGATTCCGGAAGTGATC
>CAMDFY010000074.1 GCA_945897705.1 Bifidobacterium breve
ACCGGGATTCCCTCGGTGATGACCACCAGGAGACCGATTCCGGCGTCGATGGCCTCGATGATGGCGTCCTTGGCGAACTGCGGCGGCACGAACGCGATCGAGGTGTCGGCGCCGGTCTTCGCCATCGCTTCGGCGACCGAACCGAAGACCGGCAACTCGACATCTTTTCCCTCGGAGTCCTTGTGCGACACCGAGGTTCCCGCTTTGCGTGCGTTGACGCCACCGACCACAGAAGTGCCGGCCTTGAGCATCAGCGCGGTGTGTTTGGTGCCCTCGCCGCCGGTGATGCCCTGGACAATGACCCGGGAATCCTTGTTGAGGAAGATCGACATGACTAAGCGTCCTTTCCAGCGGCGGCCGCAAGTTCGGCAGCCTTGTCGGCACCGGAGTCCATGGTGTCCGCGACAGTGACCAGGGGGTGGTTGGCCGCAGCCAGGATGCGGCGGCCCTCCTCGACGTTGTTGCCGTCCAACCGCACCACCAATGGTTTGTTGGCCGCCGAACCCAGGGTCTCCAGGGCCTTCACGATGCCGTTGGCCACCGCGTCGCAGGCGGTGATCCCTCCGAACACATTGACGAACACACTTTTTACCTGTTCGTCTCCCAGGATGACGTCCAGTCCGGCGGCCATCACCTCGGCCGAGGCTCCGCCGCCGATATCGAGGAAGTTCGCGGGCTTCACGCCACCATGACGTTCTCCGGCGTAGGCCACCACGTCCAGCGTCGACATCACCAGGCCGGCGCCGTTACCAATGACGCCGACGGCGCCGTCGAGTTTGACGTAGTTCAGGTCGTGCTGCTTGGCCTTGAGTTCCAGCGGGTCGGTCGAGTCCCGGTCCTCGAACTGGGCGTGGTCGGGGTGCCGGAAGTCGGCGTTGCCGTCCAGGGTGACCTTGCCGTCCAGCGCCAGGATTTGATCGTCGGGGGTGCGAACCAGCGGGTTGACCTCGACCAAAGTGGCGTCCTCTTTGACGAAGACCTCCCACAGCTTGGCGATGGTCACCGCCGCGGCGTCGAGCACCTCGGCGGGCAGGTGGCCCTGCTCGGCGATGGATCGGGCGAAGGCCAGATCGACGCCGGTGACCGCGTCGACCGGCACCTTGGCCAGCCGCTCGGGCTTGGTGGCGGCCACCTCTTCGATTTCCATTCCACCCTCAACCGAGCACATCGCCAGGTAGGTGCGGTTGGCCCGGTCGAGCAGAAAGGAGATGTAGTACTCCTCGGCGATGTCGCTGGCTTCGGCCACCAACAACTTCTTCACGATGTGGCCCTTGATGTCCAGACCCAGGATGTTCGAGGCGTAGGTGAAGGCTTCCTCGGGCGTGGCCGCGTACTTCACCCCACCGGCTTTGCCGCGCCCACCGGCTTTCACCTGAGCCTTCACCATCACCGGCCGGCCGATCTCCGTGGCGATGGCCTTGGCGTCCGCGGCGGTAGTCGTCACCCGTCCGGGAGTCGTCGGAACCTGGTGTTTGGCGAACAATTCCTTCGCCTGATACTCGAAAAGGTCCATGGCTGCCTCGTCTGTTGATATGCGCCGTCTGTTGATCTGCGCCGGAGTCGTTCCGTGGGAACTGTAACCACCGCCGCCGGTCGGGCCGGAGTCGCCCACCAGCGGACGGCCTGGAGGTGATACAAGTCACAAATCCGGGCCTAAATCGAGCACAGGTTGCCGTTTAGGTCTCATTTTGGTTACCGTCGGACGTCTAGATAACGCTTTGGTCACGACGCAAGGACTTGGTTTTGACGCAGCTTTCATCGATTTCCCCGCTTGACCTGGACACGGCGCAGGTCGACTCGTCGGTCGCGGACGCCCGTCCCATGTTCTCCAGCACCGAGGACACCGACATTCTGCCGCGCACCCCGCAGCACCGTCGGCAGCCCACCAGCGCCGCCCGGGGACGCGTTCTCTTCGCCGCAATGGCCGCCGGCGCGGCCGCCGCAGCCGCCTACACCATGATGACCCCGGCCCAGCAACCCGCTACGCGCACCGTCCTCGCCTCATCATTGACCGACACCGCACCGGCCGCCCGCGGCGTACAACTCATCGCGGTCAAACCTGTCGCGGGAGCCGCCGTGGACGCCGAGGAACTCGCCCGCGGCGTTGCCTACGCCGCCGAGCGCGCCGAGCGCGAAGCCCGGCTCCAACGCCCCCTGTACGTGCTGCCCACCCGGGGTCTGTTCACCTCCGGCTTCGGATATCGCTGGGGCGCGCTGCACGACGGCGTCGACCTGGCCGGACCGGTGGGCACCCCGATCTACGCGGCCTCCGACGGCGTCGTCATCGATGCCGGACCCACCAACTCCGGATACGGCGCCTGGGTCAAGATCCGGCACGCCGACGGCACCGTGACGCGCTACGGCCACATCAACAGCTGGGACGTGCAAACAGGTCAGCGGGTCTTCGCCGGCGACCAGATTGCCACCATCGGCAACCGGGGCAACTCCACCGGGCCGCACCTGCACCTGACCGTCCTGCTCGACGGCGTCAACCCGGTCGATCCGGTGTCCTGGATGGCCGCCCGCGGGGTGTCACTCGGCGGCTGATCCCGCCGGCCCGGCCCGGCCCTGGGTTCGCGAGCTACAGCTTCTGCACCGGTGCGTAGTTGTGCATCAACTTGACCCGCCCGGCACTTCCGAAGTCGATCAGCGACATCGCCGATTCTCCGGTGCCGGAAACCTCCTCGACCCGACCCAGCCCGTACTTGTCGTGATTGACCCGATCGCCCGGCACCAGTGCCAGCGGCGCGCGCTTGCCCGCCGAGCCGGCCGACGCCTGCCGCACCGGACCGGAGCGGCCGGTGACGCCGGCCCGCGGTAGCGGCGCCTCGTCGGTGCGGCGCCAGTCGATCAGCTCCTCGGGAATCTCCCGCAGGAACCTCGACTCCGGGTTCAGCATGGGTTGCCCCCAGGCCGAGCGCACCTTGGCCCGACTCAGATACAACCGCTTGCGCGCCCTGGTGATGCCGACGTAAGCCAAGCGGCGCTCCTCGTTCAACTCCGCCGGATCACCGAGTGCCCGCATGTGCGGGAACATGCCGTCCTCCCAGCCGGTGACGAACACCACCGGGAATTCCAGGCCCTTGGCGGTGTGCAATGTCATGAGCGTGACCACCCCGGTGTCATCATCGGGCAACTCGTCGGAGTCGGCGACCAGCGACACCCGCTCCAGGAATTCGGCCAGCGCGCCGGTCGGTGCGGCGTCGTCATCGCCGACGTCGTCGGCGACGTCGAGATCGGTCTCCAGCGCTTCGGCGTTAGCCCGGTCGATACTGAATTCATGGGCGACGCTGACTAGTTCATTGAGGTTGTCCAGGCGGGCCAAATCCTGTGGATCGTTGGAGGACTCCAACTCGGCGCGATATCCGGTCCGTTCGAGTACGACCTCGACGAGATCCCCGAGTTCGTCGCTGCGGCGTTCGCGCAGATCGTCGAGTAGTTTCACGAAGCCGTCGATCGCCTTTTCGGCGCGGGTGTTGAGCATCGGCACCATGCCCCCGGCCGCCGCGCCAAGTGCCTCGGCGAACGTGCAACCGGCACTCTCGGCGTAGACGGCCACGCACGCCTCGGCGCGGTCGCCGATACCGCGGCGCGGGGTGTTCAGAATCCGCCGCATGCTCACCGCGTCGTCGGGATTATCCAGCACCCTCAGATAGGCGACGACGTCACGAATCTCCCTGCGCTCGTAGAACCGGACGCCGCCGACCACCTTGTACGGGATGCCGGCGCGGATGAACACCTCCTCGACCGATCGGGAGGAGTTATTGGTGCGGTAGAACACCGCCACGTCGTTGTAACCGATCTCACCGCGGTCGGCAAGGGCGTCGATCTCCCCGGCGACGAATCGGGCCTCGTCGTGCTCGTTGTCGGCGACGTAGCCGACGATGGGGTCACCGTCGCCGGCATCCGTCCACAGTCTCTTCTCGCGGCGGCCACTGTTGCGCGCGATCACCGCATTGGCGGCCGACAGGATGTTTTGAGTCGAACGGTAGTTCTGCTCAAGCAGAATCGTTGTGGCGGTGGGGAAGTCACGCTCAAAGTCCTCAATATTGCGGATGGTGGCGCCGCGAAAAGCGTAGATGGATTGATCGGCATCACCCACCACGCACAGTTCCGCGGGCGACACCTCATCGCAGTCCGCTGCCCCGACGAGTTCACGGACCAAGACGTACTGGGCGTGATTGGTGTCCTGGTATTCGTCGACCAGGACATGCCGGAATCGGCGCCGATAGTGCTGCGCGACCTGCGGGTGGCTCTGCAGCACCGCCACCGTCTCGCCGATCAGATCATCGAAGTCGAATGCATTTGCCGAGCGCAGGCGGCGCTGATACTCGCCGTAGACCTCGGCAACGATGCGCGCCAGGTCGTCGCCGTCCGACACCAGGTCCAGCACCGCCTGCTCCGGACTGATCAGCTCGTTTTTCAGATTGGAAATCGAGTTGGACAGCAGTCGTGGCGAGTAACGCTTGACATCAATACCCATATCGCGGCCGATCATCAGCAACAGCCGCCGGGAGTCGTCAGCGTCGTAGATCGAAAAGTTCGAGTTGCGCCCGGGCAGCAGTGCGGCCTGCTGACGCAGTATCCGCACGCAGGTGGAGTGGAACGTCGACACCCACATGGTTCGCGCTCGCGGGCCGATGAGTTCGGCCACCCGGTCGCGCATCTCGGCGGCGGCCTTGTTGGTAAAGGTGATGGCCAGAACCTCACCCGCGCCGACGCCCCGGACGGCAAGCAGGTGGGCGATCCGGCGGGTGAGCACCGCGGTCTTGCCCGAACCGGCGCCGGCCACGATCAGCAGCGGGGCACCCTGGTGCAGCACGGCCCGGCACTGTTGGTCATTGAGACCGTCCAGCAGACCGGCCGCCTCGTGAACGCTCATGTCAGCACCAACCTACCGCCGTTCGGCGACGGTGATTTTGCGCACGCGCCGGTCGGAGTGGCACACTTCGCTGGTGCAGGCGGGTTTCTCGAGATGACACCAGAGACTCCGCCCGGGGAGAACGCCCCGCCCGAGGAGAGTGCGATGCCCGTCGAGGCGGAACCCGACATCGACGCCCTGCGCATCGAGATCGACCGGCTCGACGCCGAGATCTTGGCGGCGGTGAAACGGCGGACCGAGGTCTCGCAGGTGATCGGCAAGGTCAGGATGGCTTCCGGCGGAACCCGCCTGGTGCACAGCCGGGAGATGAAGGTCATCGAGCGCTACGGCGAGCTCGGTGCCGACGGCAAGGACTTGGCGATGCTGCTGCTGCGTATGGGCCGCGGCCGGCTCGGGCACTGACGCCAATCTGCGCGAGCGTGCGTGTCGGTACGCCGACACGCCGCCAGAGCGTGACGTTCGCGCACCCTCGTCGACCTCGGCGGGCCGGTTGAGGCCTACGGCGTCAGCGCGATGTACTTAATGTCGAGGTACTCCTCGATGCCCTCGTAGCCGCCTTCGCGGCCGAAGCCGGACTCCTTAACGCCGCCGAACGGCGCGGCGGGGTCGGAGATCACGCCACGGTTGACCCCCACCATGCCGGCCTCGAGGGCCTCGGCCACCCGCAGCGCGCGATCAAGCGAGGCGGTGAAGATGTAGGCCGCCAGCCCGTACTCGGTGTCGTTGGCCGCGGCAACGCCCTGCTCCTCGGTGTCGAACCCGACGATCGGGGCGACCGGCCCGAACACCTCTTCCTTGAGGATCCGAGCATCGGCCGGCACGTCGACGAGCACGGTCGCCGGGTAGAAATTGCCCGGCCCGCCCGGCGCCTGCCCTCCGACGGCCACCGTCGCGCCCTTCTCGACGGCGTCGTCGACGAGTTCCTGGACCGTGGCGAGTTGGTTGGGGTTGATCAACGGGCCCAGCTTCGCTGAGGGATCCAGGCCGTTGCCGAGGTTCATATCGCCCATCCGTTTGACGAACTTGTCGGTGAACTCCTCGAGCAGCGGTGTGGCCACATACAGACGGTTCGCCGCCGTGCAGGCCTCACCGCCGTTGCGCATCTTGGCCAGCATCGCCCCGTCGACGGCGGCGTCGACATCGGCGTCATCGAACACCACGAACGGGGCATTGCCGCCGAGTTCCATCGAGGTCCGCAGCAGCTTGTCCGCCGACTGCTTCACCAGCGCCTTACCTACCCCGGTGGAGCCGGTGAAGGTCAGCTTGCGCAGTCGGCCGTCGTCGATCAGCGCGGTGGTGACCTCGCGAGGCTTGTCGGTCGCGAGCACCGAGAGCACTCCGGCGGGCAGGCCTGCCTCGGTCATCAGCTTGGCCAGCAGCAGCATGGTCAGCGGAGTCTCCTGGGCCGGCTTGACGATCATGGTGCAACCGGCCGCCAGCGCAGGGCCGATCTTGCGGGTGCCCATCGCCAGCGGGAAGTTCCACGGCGTGATCGCGAAGCACGGGCCGACCGGCGCTTTGGTGACGACGATGCGTCCGGTCCCGGCCGGACTCGGGGTGTACCGGCCGCCAATGCGGACCGCCTCCTCGGCGAACCACCGGAAGAACTCAGCTCCGTATTTGACCTCGCCCATGCTCTCGGGCAGCACCTTGCCCATCTCCAGCGTCATCAGGGTGGCGAAGTCCTCGGCGCGGTCGATAATCATTTCGAACACCGACCGCAGGATCTCGCCGCGCTCGCGAGCAGGGGTGCCCGCCCAGGTGGCCTGCACCGCACAGGCCGCGTCCATGGCGGCCAGCGCATCGGCGGCGGTGGCATTGCCGACCGAGACCAGTATCTCGTCGGTTGCCGGGTTGAGGACATCGAAGGTGGACGACGCGGGTCGCTCCTCGCCACCGATCCACAGCCCGGTCGGAACCGAGGCCAACAACCGGTGAATATCTGACGTAGCCATAGGTCAATCATCTACACCGTGCGGGCGCGGTGCGCATAGGGTCGGTTGAATGAGCGCAAATTCCTCCGCCGGTGCCGCCTGGCAAGCCTTGCGTCACCACCATAACCAGATCGCGGACACGACCCTGCGGGAGTTGTTCGCCGAGGACCCCGACCGCGGCCGCGATCTGACCCTGACCGTCGGCGACCTCTACATCGACTACAGCAAGCACCGGGTGACCCGAGAGACGCTGGCACTGCTGGTGGATCTGGCCCGCACGGCGGGACTGGAGTCGCGCCGCGATGCGATGTACGCCGGTGAGCACATCAACACCTCGGAGGACCGCGCCGTGCTGCACACCGCGCTGCGCCTGCCGCGCAATACGACGTTGTCCGTCGACGGCCAGGACGTGGTGGCTGACGTGCACTCGGTACTCGATGCGATGGGCGACTTCACCGACCGGTTGCGCAACGGCGAGTGGACCGGGGCCACCGGCAAGCGGATCACCTGCGTTGTCAACATCGGCATCGGCGGCTCGGACCTCGGGCCGGCGATGGCGTACCAGGCGCTGCGGCACTATGCCGATGCCGGAATCTCGGCGCGCTTCGTCTCCAACGTCGACCCGGCAGACGTGGTCGCCAAACTCGACGGACTTGACCCTGCCACAACGCTTTTCGTCGTCGCCTCCAAGACCTTCACCACTCTGGAGACCCTGACCAATGCAACGGCGGCGCGGCGCTGGCTCACCGATGCGCTCGGCGAGGACGCGGTGGCTAAACATTTCGTGGCGGTGTCGACGAACAAGTCGCTGGTTGAGAAATTCGGCATCGATTCGGCCAACATGTTCGGTTTCTGGGACTGGGTGGGTGGGCGGTACTCGGTGGACTCGGCGATCGGGCTGTCGCTGATGGCGGTGATCGGCCGCGAGGGCTTCGCCGACTTCCTGTCCGGGTTCCACATCGTCGACCGACATTTCGCCACCGCACCACTGGAATCCAACGCACCGGTGGTGCTGGGCCTGATCGGCCTGTGGTACTCCGATTTCTTCGGCGCCGAGACCCGCGCGGTGCTGCCGTACTCCAATGATTTGGCCCGCTTCGCCGCCTACCTGCAACAGCTGACGATGGAGTCCAACGGAAAGTCGGTGCGCGCCGACGGCACGCCGGTGACCGCGGCCACGGGTGAGATCTTCTGGGGTGAGCCGGGAACCAATGGCCAGCATGCGTTCTACCAACTGCTGCATCAGGGCACCCGACTGGTGCCGGCCGACTTCATCGGGTTTTCCCAGCCGACCGACGACCTGCCGACCGCCGACGGCACCGGAAGCATGCATGACCTGCTGATGAGCAATTTCTTCGCCCAAACCCAGGTGCTGGCCTTCGGCAAGACCGCTGCGGAGATCGCCGCGGAGGGAACGCCGCCCGCCGTGGTGCCACACAAGGTGATGCCGGGCAACAAGCCGTCGACGTCGATCCTGGCCACGCGGCTGACGCCGTCGGTGCTGGGTCAGTTGATCGCGCTCTATGAGCATCAGGTGTTCACCGAGGGAGTGATCTGGGGAATCGACTCCTTCGACCAGTGGGGGGTGGAACTGGGCAAGACCCAGGCCATGGCACTGCTTCCGGTGCTCACCGGCGACGCCTCACCCGCACCGCAGTCGGATGGCTCCACCGATGCACTGGTTCGCCGGTATCGCCAGGAACGCGGCCGGGCCGGGTAAGACCGCGCGGGTCAGCCGCCGATGGCGCGCTCCGCGCTGCGGAACGGCAGCGACAGTGCCCAACCCACCAGCGACAGCAGGATCGCCGCCCAGATGGCTGTCCACCAGAAGTGGTCGATCTGCAAACCCCAATGGGTGGTGTGCTCGGTGATCCACGCGGTGATCCACAGCATCAGCGCGTTGATCACGACGTGGAAAAGCCCCAGGGTCAGGATGTAAAGCGGGATCGAGAGCACCTGAACGATCGGTTTGATCACCGCATTGACCAGACCGAAGATCAACGCCACCACCGCGACGATGCCGACTTTTTCAATGGTGCTGGAACCGCCGACGAAGTCAATCCCCGGCACGATCAGGGTGACCACCCACAGTGCCAGCCCGGTGAGACCGACCCGCAGCAGAAAACTCATCGGCCGATCATGTCACGCCCGCAGCAGATAGGTGTCCATGATCCAACCGATCCGCGCCCGGGCGTCGGCGCGCAGAGCGGCGATCCGCTCACCGACCTCGCCGACCTCACCGCAGACGAGGATCTCGTCTGCGGTACCGAGGTAAGCGCCCCACCAGATCCGGGTCTGCGGTGGACAATCCAGGAAGGCGCAGTCCCCGTCGAGCATTACCACCGCCGAACCCGACAAACCCTGACGGCGCAATTGCCGGCCGGTGGTGATCAGCACCGGTTCGCCGATGTCGTTGAGCGGGATGCGATGCCGGGCAGTTAGTACCTGGATGGCGGTGATCCCGGGGATGACGTCGTAGCGCAAGTCGACGTGACGAGCCACCTCGTCGAGAATCCGCAGGGTGCTGTCATAGAGCGACGGGTCACCCCATGCCAGAAAGGCGCCGACGTCATTGGGGCCGAGTTCGGTCTCGATTGCGCCTGCCCACAACCGCGCTCGGGCCATGTGCCAGTCGCCGACGGCACTGGCGTAGTCGGAATCGTTGGCACGAACCGGATCGGGTAGCTCCACGAAGCGGTACTGCGGCTCGGTGATGAAGCGGCGGCAGACCTCGTGGCGTAGAGCGAGAAGGTCGCCGGTTGCTTCGCGCTTGTCCATTGCGAAGAAGACGTCGGTGTCGTTAAGCGCGCGAATCGCCTGCGTCGTCACGAAGTCCGGGTCGCCCACCCCGATACCGATGACGTGGATCGTGCGCATGCCGGTGAGCCTATCCAGCCCGCCGCAGCGCCCATCGGCCGATCAGCACCGCCGCGAAGCACCCGCCCACCACACCCGAGATCAGCAGCGGCAGCCGTCCGTCGGCGCCCCACAGCAACCCGGCCCACACCCCGGCGACGAGGATCGCCAGTCCGCTGCCGCCCTGGAATACCCCCTGTGCGGTGGTCTGCCGTCCGGAGCCGACGAGCGAGGACACCCACGCCTTTCCCACCCCATCGGTGCAGGCGGTGAAGATCCCGTAGACGCCGATCAGTATCCACGCCCACACCGGGTCGGTGGTCAGTCCGAGGCCCAGGTACGCGACGGCGAAGAACAGCAGACCGACGCCGAACACCACGGAGTGCGGCAACCGGTCGGCCAGTGCACCAGCCGGGAAACTCGCGAGCGCGTACACCACGTTGTAGGCGACGTAGGCCAGGATCACCTCGGCGACGCCGAACCCGATCTCGTTGAGCCGCAACAACAGCAGTGCGTCGGGGAAGTTGACCAGACCGAACCCGATGACGACAGCGGTCACCCGCCAGAACCGTCGCGGCAGGTTCCGGAAACCACTGAAGAGGGGTTGTCGCGGTGGTCGCGGTCCGGTCCGCGGCTTCTCCCGCACCAGGAAGATCAGCAGCACCGAGAGCACCGCCGGAATGATCGCGATGTAGAGCAGTGGTGCGATCTGATGATCCAGTAGTTCGTAACCGGCGAGGCCGAGAAGCGGGCCGACCACCGCACCGAGGGTGTCCATGGCCCGGTGAAACCCGAAAACCCTTCCGCGCTCGGTGGATTCGATACCGTCCACCAACAGCGCATCCCGGGGCGCGCCCCGGATTCCCTTTCCCAGCCGATCGACCACCCGACCGGTGAGCACACCGGGCCAGGCACCGGCGGCGGCGACGATCACCTTGCCCAGCGCCGCCATCCCGTATCCGGTGGCGATCAGGGGCCGTTTGGCATATCGGTCCCCGAGGGGCCCGACGGCAAGTTTGGTCACCGACGCGGCACCTTCTGCGACACCCTCGATCGCCCCCACCACGGCGGGCGGGGCGCCGAGCACCGTGGTCAGGTAGATCGGCAGCAGCGGGTAGAGCAACTCACTGGCGGTGTCCTGCAGGAACGACACCGCGGAGAGCACCCTGACGTTGCGGGTCAGCCACGTCATGGCGGGCGATGTTCAGTCACCGCCCTAGCATGCACCCGGCTAGTGTGAGCAGGTGTCCATGATCAGCGGTCTGCCTGCCCATCCCCTGCTGGTGCACTTCATCGTGGTGCTGGCTCCACTGGCCG
>CAMDFY010000075.1 GCA_945897705.1 Bifidobacterium breve
TCAAAAAAGGCGGCTGGCACACCCGCAAAAACCCCGACGGCACCTGCGAATGGATACCCCCGCCACACCTACCCCTCAAAGGCGGAACCAACAACCACCACCACCCCGACCGACTACTACGACAACTCCGCAAACGCGGCGCCGGCTAGCCCCCGAGGCAGCCCGGGCCGCGAGGCAGCTATCGGGTCGCCCGGCACACGAACACCACCGCGCGGGAGTCCGTCCCGGTGCCGATCCGGGTGATCACCAGTGACAGCGGTTGACTACCGCCGGGGCGCAATCGCTGGCGTAGGGCGTCGGGGTCGACGTCGACGCCGCGAATCAGTATTTCCAGCGCGCCACAGTCGCGTGCCGAAAGTACCTGTCGCAGAGGCTTTTCCCGCAGGGGCAATTGCTCGAGCACTTCGAACCCGCGCACGCCGTCGGGAACCTCGTCACCGCTGAGATAGGCGATATCGGGATCAAGCTGCCACAAACCGTGCCGGGTGGCGTACTGACGAACCAGTCCGGCGCGCACGACAGCGCCATCGGGGTCGATGATCCATCGGCCCGGCGCACTGACCCGACACTCGTCGGGATCGGCATCGGTGAGCACCTCGTCGCGATCCAGGACGGTGGCCCGGCGGCGCACACCAGGTTCGGCCAGGGCATGCGACCAGAGGCAAGTCTCCCGGACCGAACCACCCGCTGAGGTCACCTCAATCTCTCCGTCAAAGCCCAAGCCCCGCACCGCATCAAAGTCAATACCGGGAGCGCACTTCACCACCGTCGGGCGGTCGCGGTAGACCTCGAACACTTCGTCCAGGGGGGGCGCGTAGGCCCGCGGGTCGAATCGGCGGCGACCGCCGCCGCGGCGGGCCGGATCCAGCAGCACGATCGTGTCGCGATTGATCGCGCCGCACGTTATCGGCCGCAGCGCGTCAGCCCGGACCAGAGCAACTCCGGGGACATTGTGACGTGCCATCGCCAGACGCACCTCATCGATATCGCTACCCACGACGAACTCCGCGGTGTCGCGCAAGGCAGCAAGTTCGGTGCCGATTGAACACGTCGCGTCGTGGACACCCGCACCAGCGAGTCGACGCGCCCGATGCCGCGCCACAACAGCGGTGGTGGCCTGCTGCAACGCTTCGTCAGTGAACAACCAGTCCGACACGTCGGCCAGCGAGTCGAACTTCACCACCGCCCTGCGGCGCAAACGAATGGTCTCGACAAGAGCGGCGGATCGCTGCCCGAACCGCTCACGGAGCGCGGCCACGTCAGCCAGCAGACTTGAGTCGGTGAGCCCGAATCGGGACACTTCGGCCAGCGCCTCGGCCCCCGCCGCACTGGTCAGGTAGTCGACATCGCCGCGAGTGAAGCTCAGGACGGCTTAACTCCGGTGATCATCACGTTGTAGAACCAGCCCTTGGGCACCACATGGCGCCAGACGTTGGCATCGACCCAGGACAGCGCCGTCCAACTCTTGAACGCGAATTGTGCCCAACCCCAACCGAGCTTTCCGGGCGGCACCGTCGACTCGAATGTGCGCACCGGCCAACCCAACATCGCGGCGGTGAACTCCTCGCTGGCGGTGCGCACCTGCTCTGCGCCGGCGTTGACGGCCATCCGTTCCAGGTCGGCGGGGTCGAACGTGTGCAGGTCGACGATCCACTCCAGGGCTGCGGCGCGCGAGTTCTCGTCGAGTTCGGCCTGCGGACGTCGCCAACTCTGCAGGCCGGGCAGCTTCATCGCACGCACGGTGGTGTTCCAGGTCAGGTTCGCCAACCGGCGCGCGTAGGCATTGCCCACCGTGGTCGGTTCGCCCGCGAAAACGAATCTGCCGCCGGGCTTGAGCACCCGCACCACTTCACGCAGCGACTTCTCGACATCGGGGATGTGGTGCAACACGGCATGTCCCACCACCAGATCGAAGGTGTCGTCGTCGTAGGGAATGCCTTCGGCATCAGCCACCCGGCCGTCGACGTCGAGGCCCAGCGACTTCCCGTTTCGGGTGGCGACCTTGACCATGCCCGGAGACAGATCAGTCACCGATCCACGCCGTGCGACCCCGGCCTGAATGAGATTTAGCAGGAAGAATCCGGTCCCGCAGCCGAGCTCGAGGGCATGGTCGTAGGGCAGGTGGCGGCTGGCGTCAGCACCGACGACCGCGTCGAAGCGACCGCGCGCGTAATCGATGCAGCGCTGGTCATAGGAGATCGACCATTTGTCGTCGTAACTCTCCGCCTCCCAGTCGTGATAGAGCACCTGGGCCAGCTTGGAGTCCTTGAGCGCAGCCGCGACCTGTTCTTCGGTGGCGTGCGGATTCGGGGCCGGATCGGTCATAGAGGGCAGCCTAACTGTCCGCCTGCAGCGCCGAAAACCTCGCCGTAGCGTCGAGTCTGAGTATCGGCATCAAGTCCAACATCAAGTCCGGCATCGACTCCGGTGCCGGGGGCCGCGTCGACGAGCGTCTTTGCCAGGGCAATCGCGGCTGTGGACGTGTCGGCGAAGCGTCCGGCCCAGGCCACGGCAGCGTCGTAGACGCCGTCGGGAGCCACCAATTCATCCGCCAGGCCCATTTCCAGAGCCTCCTGTGCTCCGACGAAGCGCCCGCTGAAGATCAGTTCCTTGGCCCGCGAGGCTCCCACCGCGCGGGCCAGTCGCACGCATCCACCGCCGCCGGGTATCAGCGCCGACAGGATTTCGGTCGCGCCAAGTTTGGCGTTATCGCCGCACACTCGCCAGTCCGCGGCCAGCGCAAGGGTCAAACCGGCACCGAGGGCGTAGCCGGTGACCGCCGCGACGGTCGGCTTGGGGATGGCCGCAACGGCGTCGAAAGCGTCCCGACGAACCCGGTCGGCCGTCTCGGCCTCGGCGCGATCCAGCGTGCGCAACTCGTCCATGTCGTCGCCGGCGCAGAAGGTCTCGTGGCCCCCGAAGAGAATCACCGCAGCGATCTCGCTGCGCTGGCCTACCTCGATGGCTGCGGAAGTCAATTCCCGGTAGGCCTGTCGGCTCAGCATGTTGGTGGGCACCCGGTTCAGCACCACCGTGCCGATCCCGGGATGACTTTCGCCGACGTGGACGCTGACGAACTCTCGCACTGTCAGCCCTCCAGCTTGTTAGTGCGCCGGCGGGCCTCGTTATAGCGCTCACTGTCGAAGAATTCGATCTCCCAGTTGTCCTGAACCACGGTGAGCGTGGGCTGCACCCTAGCGATCTGTCGGTCCAGTGCGAGCACCTCATCCACGGTCCGACCGGTCAACGAGTCGAGTTGACTCCAGGTCGGCGGCAGCAACAGCGAACGGCCCTCGGCGAAATCCTCGATCGCCGACTCTGGACTGGACCAACCGACGCGATCGGACTCGGTGTTCTCGCCATCGGCGCGTTGGCCCTTCGGCAGCGCGCCGACAAAGAAGTAGGTGTCGTAGCGACGGGTGCGCTCTTCCTTCGGCGTGACCCAGTTCGACCACGGTCGCAACAGGTCCGCGCGCAGCACGAGGCCCTCACCGCGCAGAAAGTCGGCAAACGACAGGCTGCGGTCTTCCAGTGCGGCACGAGCCTGGTGATACACCGATGCGTCGCTGATGATGCCGTCGGGGTCGTCGGCCGGGCCGGCGAACAGCACGCCCGACTCCTCGAAGGTCTCCCGAGCGGCCGCGCACACCAGTGCCTCCGCGAGGTCGGTCGCGATGCCGAAACGCGCTGCCCACCAACCGGGTTCGGGCCCATACCAGGCCCGGTTACCCGCCAGACCGGCCTCCCGGTCGCGTTCGTCGACGCCGCCGCCGGGGAACACCGTCATACCGGCCGCGAATTCCATTGCGGCGTGGCGGCGCATCAGGAACACCTCGAGGCTATCGACGGCCCGCCGAGTCGACGATGCCGCCGCCCCCGGCGGCGGAGAAGGAGCGAGGCTATCGACAAGGGCTTCCCGGACCAGCATCACCGTCGCCGCCGGCCGGACCGGCGTGGGCTCGTCGCTGTCACTCACGAGCGCCTCCTGTGGGCCGGGCGGGTTCGCACACGGCGCGCGAAATAGCGGCCGTCGATGCTGTCGACGGCAATGGACTGCCCGAAGGCAGCCGAAAGGTTCTCCGCCGTCAGGGTGTCAGCCAGCAATCCCGCCGCCAGCACCTGTCCCTCGGCGAGGATCAGACAGTGACTGAACCCCGGGGGAATCTCCTCGACGTGATGGGTGACCAGCACCAAAGCCGGCGAATCGGGGTCGGCGGCCAGATCGGCCAGGCGGGCGACCAGATCCTCCCGGCCACCGAGGTCCAGGCCGGCGGCGGGCTCGTCGAGCAGCAGAAGTTCGGGATCGGTCATCAACGACCGCGCGATCAGCACCCGCTTGCGCTCGCCCTCCGAGAGCGTGCCATAGGTGCGGTCCGCCAGGTGCTCGGCGCCGACGCTCTCGAGAGTGTCCACCGCCCGCAGATAATCCATGTCGTCGTAACGCTCACGCCAACGGCCCAGCACCGCGTAGCCGGCCGAAACCACCAGATCCCGAACCAGTTCATCGTCCGGAATCCGCTGCGCCAGCGCCGAACTGCTCAACCCAACCCGCTGACGCAATTCGGCCATATCCACCCGGCCGAGCCGCTCCCCCAGGACCATCGCCACACCCGAGGACGGGTATTCCATCGCAGCGGCCATCCGCAGCAGCGAGGTCTTGCCGGCGCCGTTGGGACCGATCACCACCCAGCGTTCATCGAGTTCGACCTGCCAGTCGACCGGCCCGACCAGCACCCGGCCGCCACGCCGCAGCGTCACACGGCGGAGGTCGACCAGCAGATCATCATCGATCACCGGGTCGTCTTGCGCATCAGCCACTCGCCCATCGTGCCGTACCCACATCCCCGCTAATCGAGCGGGATCTCGACCCGGCGCACCACACCGTCGACGGCGTCGGCGGCCTCGATCTCGGCGCGGGTGATCCCGAGGATGAACAGCACGGTGTCGAGGTAGGGATGGCTCAGTGAGGCGTCGGCGACCTCGCGCAGCGCAGGTTTGGCATTGAACGCCACGCCGAGACCGGCGGCGTTGAGCATGTCGATGTCGTTGGCGCCGTCGCCCACTGCCACCGTCTGCTCCATCGGCACCCCGACCTGGTTGGCGAAGTCCCGCAGCGCCTTGGCTTTTCCTGCGCGGTCGACAATCGGACCCACCACCCGGCCGGTGAGGTGTCCGTCGACGATCTCCAATTCATTGGCGGCGACGAAGTCAAGCATCAGCTCGTGTGCCAGCGGCTCAATGACCTGACGGAAACCCCCGGAGACCACCCCGCAGTGAAATCCCAAGCGCCGCAATGTCCTGATCGTCGTTCGCGCTCCCGGCGTCAGCTCCACCTGATCGGCGACCTCGTCGAGCACCTCGACCGGCAACCCCGCCAGGGTTGCCACCCGCTGGTGCAGCGACTCGGCGAAGTCAATCTCGCCGCGCATCGCCGCTCCGGTGATCGCGGCCACCGCCTCACCGGCACCAGCGCGCTCAGCCAGCATCTCGATGACTTCACCCTGAATCAGGGTGGAGTCCACATCGAAGACGATGAGCCGCTTGGCCCGTCGCTCCAGGCTGTAATTCTCCACGGCGATATCGACGCACTGCTCGGCGCCGACACCGGCCAGGTCGGTCCGCAATCGGCTTTCCGATCCGGCGGGTACCGACACCCGGAGTTCAAGGCCGGTGACCGGATAGTCCGACACCCCGCGGATGACGTCGATGTTGACGCCCAGAGCGGCGGCTGCCCGGGCCACTGCTCCGAACGCGGCGGCCGTGATCGGCCGGCCGAGCACGACAATGGTGTGGGTCGAGGGCTCGCCGATCACCGGGACATCGTCGCTGCGTTCGATGGAGACGTCGAGACCTACCCGGCGGATGGCCTCGGTCACGCCGTCGTGCAATGCCTTACCGGCGGCGACGTCCGGATGGCCACAGACCAGTACGCCCAGAGTCAGCCGCCCCCGGATGACCACCTGCTCGACGTTCAACAGGTCCACGGCGTGCTGGGAGAGCACTTCGAAGAGCGCTGACGTCACACCCGGTTGGTCGACGCCGGTGACGGTGATCAACACCGACACCTTGGATGCGCTCACTCCTGGTCGGGACTCCGCGATGAGCGCTCGTGCAGACGTCCGGCGGCGGGCGCTCCGAAGCCCAGCTTGTCCGCCACCGGCCTCGGGGGCTCGTGATGGCCCAAGCCGACGTGGGCTTCGGTGCGCATCCGCTCGCTCATGTGCGGGTAGTGCAGTTCGAAAGCCGGGCGCTCCGAGCGGACGTTGGGCAATTCGGTGAAGTTGTGCCGCGGCGGAGGGCAGGAGGTCGCCCATTCCAACGAGTTGCCGTGTCCCCACGGATCGTCGACGGTGACGACCTCGCCGTAGCGCCAACTCTTGAACACGTTCCAGAAGAAGGGCAGCATCGACAGACCGAGTATCAGAGCCCCGAGAGAGGAGGCGATATTCAGGGCGGTGAACCCGTCGCTGGGCAGGTAGTCCGCGTAGCGCCGCGGCATGCCCTCATTACCCACCCAGTGCTGAACCAGGAACGCCAAGTTGAACCCGATCATGGTGAGCCAGAAGTGCAATTTGCCCAGCCGCTCATCGAGCAGGCGACCGGTCATCTTGGGGAACCAGAAGTAGACGCCGGCGTAGGTGGCGAACACGATCACGCCAAACAGCACGTAGTGGAAGTGCGCGACCACGAAGTAGGTGTCCGACACGTGGAAGTCCAACGGCGGGCTGGCCAGCAGCACGCCGGACAAGCCGCCGCACAGGAAGGTCACCAGGAAGCCGAAGGCGAACAGCATCGGCGTTTCGAATGTCAATTGGCCCTTCCACATGGTGCCGATCCAGTTGAAGAACTTGATCCCGGTGGGCACCGCGATGAGGAACGTCATGAACGAGAAGAACGGCAGCAGCACCACGCCGGTCACGTACATGTGGTGCGCCCACACGGCCATGGACAGCGCGGCGATCGAGATGGTGGCGTAGACCAGCGTCGAGTAGCCGAATATCGGCTTGCGGGAGAACACCGGGAAGATCTCCGAGACGATGCCGAAGAACGGCAGCGCAATGATGTAGACCTCCGGGTGGCCGAAGTACCAGAACAGGTGCTGGAAGAGAGCCAAACCGCCGTTCGCCGGGTCATAGACGTGCGCCCCGAGCCGCCGGTCGGCGGCGAGGCCGAACAGCGCCGCGGTCAGCAGCGGGAACACCAGCAGCACGAGGATGGAGGTGACGAAAATATTCCAGGTGAAGATGGGCATCCGGAACATGGTCATGCCCGGGCAGCGCATGCAGACCACCGTGGTGATCATGTTGACCGCGCCCAGGATGGTGCCCAGACCACCGACCGCGAGACCCAGGATCCACAGGTCGCCGCCGGCGCCGGGGGTGTGTGCGGCGTCGGAGAGCGGGGTGTAGGCCGTCCAGCCGAAGTCGGCTGCGCCACCGGGGGTGATGAACCCGGCCAGCGCGATCGTCGCGCCGAAGACGAACAACCAGAACGACAGCGCGTTGAGGCGGGGGAAGGCGACGTCGGGGGCGCCGATCTGCAACGGCAGCACCAGGTTGGCGAATCCGAACACGATCGGGGTGGCGTAGAACAGCAGCATCGCGGTGCCGTGCATGGTGAACAGTTGGTTGTACTGCTCATTGGACAGGAACTGCAGGCCGGGCACCGTCAGCTCGGCCCGCATGAACAGCGCCATCAACCCACCGAGCGCGAAGAAGACGAAGCAGGTGACCACGTACATGATCCCGATCAACTTGTGATCGGTGGTGGTGATCATTTTGTAGATCAGGTTGCCCTTGGGGCCCGTACTGGGCGCCAAGGGGCGGCCGACTTCCAGTTCTCCGCGCGCTGGCACAACGGCTGTCACGAGGCTCTCCAACCATCCAGTGGGACGTTCTCCGACGATGCTATAGCGGATTCTATCCCCGATACAGCCCCCGCGGGGCCCGGGTCCTACATTCTGTCGTATTCGCGTCGCACCACCCATCGGGCAGCGGTTCCGGGGCTGGTCAGCAGCAGTATGGGTGGCCGGGTGTTACCGTCGCGACGTGCCCATCCGCACCCGCCTGGCCGGACTCGCCGCGATGGTGACGGTGGCGGCGACCGGCGGATGTTCCACCCCGGCTGACGCACCGCCGGCCGGATCCGGAAGCAGCGTCGTGACCAGCACCACCAAGATCGCCTCTGCCGGGGTCTTGGGCAACCAACGCCGGCCCGATGAATCCTGCGCGCCCGAACCCGCCCGGCTCGACGCGGCGCCGCCAGATCCGGTGCGCCATGCGGCCGGGCAGACCACTGTCGTGGCTGACCCGCAGCGCATCGTCGCACTCGGCGATGACCAACTCGACTCCCTGTGCGCGCTGGGCCTGCAATCGCGCATCGTGGCGGCCGCACTGCCGGACGGTTCGACTGCCCAGCCGTCGTATCTGGGCACGGTGGTGCACAACCTGCCCGGGGTAGGCAGTCGCAGCGCACCGGATCTGGCCGCCATCGCCGCGAGCAAACCGGACCTGATCCTCGCTTCGCAGGCATTGACGCCGGAGGCCTTCGGCGCGCTGTCGGCGATCGCCCCGACGGTGTTCACGGCCGCATCCGGTGCGCGGTGGCAAGACAACTTCCGGATCGTGGGCGCCGCCACCGCGCGCGGCACTGCCGCCGCGGACTTGATCGCCGGATTCGACGCCCGGGCCAAGCAGGCCGGCGCGGCAAACGACGCCACCCACTTCCAGGCCTCGATCGTCCAGCTCACCGAATCGGTGCTGCGAGTGTGGGGTGCCGACAATTTCCCGGCGAGCGTTCTGGCCGAGGTTGGCGTGGATCGCCCTGCGGCACAACGCTTCTCCGACAAGCCCTATCTGGAGATCAGCATCACCGACGCCGACCTCGCAGGCTCACCGGATCTGTCAGCCGCCGACGGCGACATCGTGTACCTGTCGTTCACCTCTGCCGGCGCCAAAGATCGCGCGCCGACGGTGCTGGAGAGCGAGGCGTGGCGAAAACTCTCGGCCAACCGCGACAACCGTGTTTTCGTCGTCAACAACGAGGTGTGGCAGAGCGGTCAGGGCCTGATCGCGGCGCGCGGGATTATCGAGGATCTGCGCTGGCTGAACGCGCCGATCAACTAAAAACCGGCCAGCCCGGCCGGTCGCGCACTCAGACCCGCTCAGACCATTGCATCCACTGGCGCGACCTGCTGCTGGCCGACAGGCGCGGCGGGCGCGGCCGGCGCGGCAGGCGCGGCAGGCGCGGGCCAGGGTTGCGGCACCGGCCGAGGCCGGACGTTCTGTGGCCACCAGAACCACCGTCCCAGCAGGGCTGCGATCGCCGGGGTCATGAAGGCCCGGACCACCAGGGTGTCGAACAGCAAGCCCAGCCCGATCGTGGTGCCGACCTGGGCGAGCACGGTCAATTCGCTGATCGCAAAGGACATCATCGTGAAGGCGAACACCAGACCGGCGGAGGTCACCACCGACCCACTGCCACCCATGGCACGGATGATGCCGGTGTTGATCCCGGCGGGAATCTCCTCTTTGAGCCTGGCGACCAGCAGCAGGTTGTAGTCGGCACCGACGGCCAGCAAGATGATGACCGCCATGGCCAGAACCATCCAGTGCAACTCAATGCCGAGGATGTGTTGCCAGATGAGCACCGAGAGTCCGAAGGATGCACCCAGCGACAGCAGCACCGTGCCCACGATGACCGCCGACGCCACCACACTGCGGGTGATGATCAGCATGATGGCGAAGATCAGGGCGATCGCCGCGATGCCGGCAATCATCAAGTCGTAGGCGTTGCCGACGGAAAGGTCTTTGAACATCGACGCGGTACCGCCGAGATAAATCGTCGACCCCTCCAATGGAGTGCCCTTGATGGCTTCCTTCGCCGCGTTCTTGATCGCATCGATGCGCGCGATCCCGTCGGTGGACATCGGATCGCCTTCGTGGGAGATGATGAACCGCACCGCATGCCCGTTGGGCGAGATGAACTGCTCCATTCCGCGTTGGAAGTCAGGGTTTTCGAACACTTCCGGAGGCAGGTAGAACGAGTCGTCGTTCATCGACGCATCGAAGGCCTCGCCCATGGCTGCGGAGTCCTGCTGCATTGCCGCCATCTGGTCCTGCATCCCCTTCTGGGTGGAATGCATGCCGAGCATCATGGCCTTCATGCCCTTCATGGTCTCGATCATCTCGGGCATCATCGCCACCAACTGGGGCATGAGCGAGTCGAGTCGTTCCATCAACGGCAGCAGTGTCTGGATGGAGTCGGTCATGGTGTCGACGCCGTCGATGGTGTCGAACACCGACCGCAGTGCCGAGCAGACCGGGATGTCGAAGCAGTGCGGTTCCCAGTAGAAGTAGTTTCGGATGGGCCGGAAGAAGTCGTCGAAGTTGGCGATGTTGTCCCGCAGGTCCTTGATGTCGCCGACCATCACCCGCATCTGCACCACCATGCCGTGGGTGACGTCGGACATCTGCTGGGTGAGGTTCTGCATCCGCTGCATCTGATCGATCGTGGTCTGCATGTCCTCGGCCTGTTTGAGCATGCCGGCCGTGAGATCTTCGCTGTACTTCTGCGTCAACTTCTGGGTGGTGCCCTGCATCCCGATCATGAACGGGATCGAGGTGTGCTCAATCGGGGTGCCCTCGGGCCGGGTGATGGCCTGTACCCGGGAGATGCCGTCCACCGCGAAGATCGCTTTCGCGATCTTGTTGATGACCAGGAAGTCCGCCGAGTTGCGTAGGTCATGATCGCTTTCGACCATGAGCACTTCCGGGTTCATCCGGGCCTGCGAGAAATGCCGGTCGGCGGCGGCGTAGCCCTCGTTGGCCGGGGTGTCGGCCGGCAGATAGTTGCGGTCGTTGTAGTTGGTGCGGTAACCGGGCAGCGTCAGCAGACCGACCAGTGCCAGCGCCACGGTGGCGACCAGGATCGGGCCGGGCCACCGCACGATC
>CAMDFY010000076.1 GCA_945897705.1 Bifidobacterium breve
ACCTGCGATGCACGGGCGGCGGCCCTGACCGCGCGGCCCAGTTCGCCGCGGACGGCCCTGGCGGGCGCGGCGGGGGCGGCAGTCGCACCGGCGGCCACCTCAGCGGCGACCTCGGCGGCATCCGAACCGGCCGGCAACTCCACCTCAACCACGGTGGCGGCAGCGCGCGGGCCCTTCGCGGTGCTGGCTGCGGCCGGGGTTGACGACGCGACCGAGGCCAGTGGCGGCAACGGCGGCAGCGGCGGAAAACCGAGCCAGTCCAGTTCAGCGGAAACGAAATTGAAGCCGGTGTAGAACAACGACGTGCCGTAGGCGTTGAGCACCCCCACGATGTTGAACGGGTTCTGCACGATCCCGGCCAGCGCGTTCACCGTGGCCTCGACCACTGGTTGGATGCCCTGGAAGTACAGGATGCCGATCTGCGAGGACAGCGGCGGAATCCAGGACACGGCGTACTGGGCCACCTCGACCCCGTACGCCACCCACGGCTGGATGGAGTAATAGATGTCCTGACCGATGCCGGCCAACTGGACGTCGGCGATGTGCACGGTCGGGATCGGCACGGCCGGCACTGCCACCGTCGCGGCGGGCGGGGCGACCAGCGCCGGGCCGAGGGCGATCGCACCGGCGGTGACCAGGGCGGCGGAGGGAACCAGCAAAGAACGGACGGAAATGCTCACCATGTCTCCTCGGACTTGTCGGCGCAACTGAGGACAGTTTAACCGATCGCGAATCCGTCGTCAGCCAGTGGCGCTGGCAACGGGTTTCGCGGCATCGCGAGACGGTCCGTCGGCCCGGTCGGGCGCGCCGCGGGTGGCCCTGGTGGGAACCCGCGCCGGAGCGACAGCAGCGGCCTCGGCCGGGGCTACGGGGGCCTCCAGAGCGTCGGTGCCCTGGGTGCCCTGGCTGGGCTGGCTGGCCTGGCTGGTCTGAGTGCTCTGGCGGGCGTCGACGGCGACGCGGCGCGCCTGAGCCCTGACTGACTTGGCGGGGGTGCCGACCTGTGCCGGGCCGGTCTCCGCGGGGGCGGACTCGACGGGGGTCGTTTCAGCGAGGGCCGTTTCAGCGAGGACCGTTTCAACGGGAGTGGTTTCAGCGGGAGTGGCCGGCAAGGCCGCGAGGGCCGCTGCCGCCCGCGGGCCGAGGGCGCGGGCGACGGCCGGCGCGTCGGCGGATCCGCCCACTGACGCCAACCGGGGCGGGGCCGGGATCGGGCCGAGCAGCGGCGGCAGACCGAAGAAGGCGATCTGGTCGGTCACCCAGGTATAGCCGACGTAGACCTGGTTGCTGAGGTAGGAGCCGACCGTGGTCAGGATCCCGAGTGGGTCGGCGATGATGTTCGACAGTGCGTAGACGGTGTTGGCGATCAGGGGCTGGATGAGGCCGAAGTAGTTGATGTCGATCTGCCCCCGGATCCCGCCCCCGAGGAACGGGATAAGCCCGACGGCGAACTCCGCCCACTGCACCAACCCCTGCACCGTGGCGCTCAGCGAGTTGTAGATGTCTCGGCCGATGCCCGCGAGGGCGACGTCGGCGACGTAGACCGCCGGGATCGGTGCCGCCGCGGGCGCGGCCAGCGGCGGCGACGCGGCGAAGGTCGGACCCAGGGCGACTGCACCGACGGTGACCAAGGCCACTCCCGGGGACAGCATCGACCGCATCGAAACGCTCACCATCTACTCCTCAACCCGTAGTCGGGCCGCGCGTCCGCGTGCCCGTTACGGGTTAATTCGCCGCGTCGGCGGCCGCCGTTACCGAGGCGCGGTACCGCGGGTAGCCCGGGCGGGCGTGCGAACCGCCCCAGTACTGCTCGGGGCTACAGAATCGACCCCGGGAGAATCGACCCCGGGAGAATTGGACTCGGGGGAATTGGACTCGGCGGAATCGACCCCGGGGGCGCTCGCCGTGACCGCCGCGCGCAGTGCGGACCGGACCGCCCGGGCCGGCGGCGCAGCGGCCGCGGCGGAAGCCTCGACAACAGGAGCCTCGACGACAGGAGCCTCGATGACAGGAGCTTCCACAACGAGAGCCTCGAGAACGGGACCCTCGACGAGGGCGGGCACCTCGGCGACAGGCAACTCCGCGGTCACCTCCGGTTGCGGCGAGCAACACATGACCCGGGGAATTTCCTTGACCACGGCGGGGAGTTCGACCGCGACCGGTTCGGGCAGTTGTGACGCGGCCGCGCGGGGCCCGTCCGCGGTGCGCGCGGCGGTCAGGGACGCCGCCGACGTGCCGACCGCCGCGGCCAGTGTCGGCACTCCGAGGCCGAACGCGGGCAGCAGTGTGTTGACGATGGTGGTCAGCGTCCCCAGAAAATCGGTCGGCGCCGCCACCAGGCCGTCAATGATCGTCACCACCGCGGTGATAACCGGTTCGAACATCGTGTAGAGGTTTCCGATGCCGGCGGCGATGGCCGGATTCCAGAAGAAGAAGTCCTGGAGCACCTGCACGCCGAACTCCACCCAGCCGTTCAGGGCGCCGTAGAGATCGAGCGCAAAGCCCGTCAGGGCCACTTCCGCGACATGAACCGTAGGCAACTGCACCACCGGTTGTGCCAGCGTAATCACCGGCGGCGCAACGATATTCGAGCCCAGAGCCAAAACGCCGGCGGTTGCAAATGCGGCACCGGAGACCAGCGTCGAGCGAAGTGAGACACTCACTATTTCCTCCTGAAGATGTTCAGCGTTGAGCCCATGATGACACCGAACCGAGTCGGTGGCAAAGCAGATAAACATCTGATTACGCCTTCATTGCAGGTTGGGCGCAGCACTTGTTTTCGGCAGCAAAGTGATTGTGGGGAAACAGGATTCCGCCGAGAGCCATCAGGCTCTAGGGTTTAGGCCATGGCATCCGACGACCGTCTCTACTTCCGACAACTGCTCTCCGGCCGTGACTTCGCCGCCGGCGATCCCATCGCCGAGCAGATGCGTAACTTCGCCTACCTCATCGGTGACCGGGAATCTTCCGAGGCGGTCATCGTCGATCCGGCCTACGCCGCCGGTGACTTACTCGACACCCTCGCCGCTGACGACATGACACTGTCGGGGGTGTTGGTCACCCACCATCATCCCGACCATATCGGTGGGTCGATGATGGGCTTCGAACTCAAGGGCCTGGCCGAGTTGCTGGAACGGGTCAGCGTCCCGGTTCACGTCAATACCCATGAAGCACAGTGGGTTTCACAGATCACCGGGATCCCGATGAGTGATCTCACCGAACATCATCACGGCGATACGGTCAACGTCGGTGCCATCGACATCGAACTGCTGCACACCCCCGGCCACACGCCGGGAAGTCAGTGCTTCCTGCTCGACGGCCGCCTGGTTGCCGGCGACACCCTGTTCCTCGACGGGTGCGGCCGCACCGACTTCCCCGGCGGCGACGTCGATGAGATGTTCCGCAGCCTGCAGCAGTTGGCCAGACTGTCCGGCGACCCGGTGGTGTTCCCGGGCCACTGGTACTCCACCGAACCCAGCGCCAGCCTTTCGGAGGTCAAGAGGGACAACTACGTCTACCGGGCGTCCAACCTCGAACAGTGGCGCTCGCTGATGGGCGGCTGAACCCTCGTCGGTAATCTCGAGACCACACACGAATGCAAGGAGCACCCATGAGCGTCAGCTATCGCCGGGACGAGTCGGTTGCGGTGATCACGATGGACGACGGCAAGGTCAACGCACTTGGACCGGCCATGCTCAGCGAGATCAACACAGCACTGGACACCGCCGAGGCCGACGACGCCGGTGCGGTGGTGATCGCCGGCAACGATCGGGTGTTCAGCGGCGGATTCGACCTCAAGGTGTTCCGGTCCGGAGACGTGGCGGCCTCGATCGAGATGCTCGCCGCCGGTTTCACGCTGTCGCACCGACTGCTGTCCTTCCCCAAACCGGTGGTCGCGGCCTGCACCGGGCATGCGATCGCGATGGGCTCGTTCCTGGCGTGCAGCACCGATCACCGGATTGCCGCCCCGGGCTACAACTTTGTGGCTAACGAGGTGGCAATCGGGATGGTGTTGCCGTACCCGGCGCTGGAGATCATGAAGCTGCGGCTGACCCGGTCGGCGTATCAGCAGGCGGTCGGCCTGGCCCGGACCTTCTTCGGGGACACCGCGTTGGCCGGCGGCTGGGTCGACGAGATCGCCATGGGCGACATGGTGCTCGCACGCGGGGTGGAGGCGGGCAAGGACTTCGCCACCACCCTGCACGCCAAAGCCCACTACGCCTGCAAGATGCGGGCCCGCCAGGAAACCCTCGACGCGATTCGGGCCGGCATCGACAACCTGCACACCGAGTTCGGCCTGTAGCGGTCGGCGGCCGGGATTCAGATCCCAGGTCGCTGCCCTGCTCCGAGGCGCACGGAGTCCGCACCGCACCGTCTATTGGTAATGATTTCTATTAAGGCCACTACCGGGGTACGGTGGGCCGAAGACCTATTGACAACGATTTCCAATAGTGTGCGGTCAGCGCACGAGGAGGTTGCGGGATGCTGACGACGACGCGGTCGCGATGAACACCGACCGCTCGCAGCCGACCCCGCGTGCGTTCACCGTCGTGGTCTGCAACGGCTGCACCACGGCGCCGAATAGATCCCCGGCCGAGGCGACGTTCAGCGCACTGCGTACGGTCGTGCGCCGATGCCCACACGGGATGCTGGTGGCTGTGCCCTGCCTGCTGGGGCCCTCCCTGTGTTCGGGTCGGACCGTCGAGGGCGTGGTCGCGGCACTACAGCCGTGCACTACTGGGCGGGCTCCGACCAGGTGCGCTCACATCCTCGGCCCGATCCGCGACGCCAAAGACGCCACTGAGCTCAGCGCATGGGTACAGGAGGGCCGTTGGAACCCCGACCTCCTACCCGCTCGGCTACGAGATCCCCTCCGCCGTCACGCATGAGCAGATCCGGGGCGATGATCTCACTGCCCGCACGCGTCGGGGGCGCCGTCAGCGACATGCACACCGGAACGCTGCGTCTCAGCGTTCCGCTCCTGGACGACGCCATTCAGGTTGGCGCCGAAGGCACTCTGGCAATCGGGACCATCGAGGTCGACAAGACACCCACCACGATGTCGGTGCGGCGCAGCGACGGTCGGCCACTGCAGGCCCACATTCTGCACCGTCGCCTGGACGGCCATTCATCACGCAATCCCGTGTTCGAAGAACCGGTTTCGCTGCTGCTGCTGCGGCAGATGCAGCAGGCCGACGGCTCACACGTGTGGGCCGTCGGTCCGGGCGCCCGGATCAGGAAGCACCGGGATCTGGTTCAACTCGTCGTCACCATCATGGCGTTCGGTCTGGCCAAGCAGGACGTCCGGTACGAACGGGCTGTCGCGCGCCGGTCTTCTACAGCGAGGCTTCCCAGTCCAGCAGTCGCCGCGCCAACTCCGGCCCGGCGTCCTCCTGAATGAAATGCCCGGCGCGGATCCGGGCGTGCGGTTGGCCGGCCGCGCCGGGGATATGGGCGATCAGGGGCTTGTCGCCCTTACCGAGGATCGGATCGTTGGCGCCGAAGACGCACAGCACCGGCTTGGTCCAGGCGCCCAGCACCTCCCATGCCGCGCGGTTGGCACCTATCGCCGGATCCGCCGCGGAGGTGGGAACCAGTTGCGGGAAGCGTCGGGAGCCGGCCTGGTAGCTCTTGTCGGGGAACGGGGCGTCGTACCCGGCGCGCACCGCGGCCGAAAGTTTTCCGACCGTGCCGACATCGACAATCCGGCCGGACGGCAGCCGCGGCGAGTACTTCGCGAAGGCACGCCAGAGCCGGAAGGCCGGTGAGGCGGGCCTGTCGCCGATCGGCAGAAATCCGTTGGCGATGAACAACTTTGAGAATCGGTCAGGATTTTCTGCGGCCACCCGCAGACCGATCAGTGACCCCCAGTCCTGAACCACCACGGTCACGTCTTGCAGATCCAAAGTGGTGAGCCAGGACGTCATCCACTCGACATGACGCAGATATGTGTAGTCCTCGGCGCGGGTGGGCTTGTCGGAGCGGCCGAAGCCGATCAGATCCGGTGCCAACACCCGGTGGCCGGCGGCCACCAGTGGCGGAATCATGGTGCGGTAGAGGTAACTCCACGTCGGTTCGCCGTGTAACAGCACCACCGGGGCGCCGTCACGCGGGCCCTCGTCGAGGAAGTGCATCCGCAACGCTTTGGTGCCGGTGGCGGTGACATCGAGGTAGTGCGGTTCGAACGGATACCCCTCCAGGCGGGCGAATCGGGAGTCCGGTGTGCGCAGAAAGTCCATGAGTCATTTAAACAGTGACCTTCGTCCGCGTCGCCGCGGATCGATGTCGCGACGTCCAACTCGGTCGGCCAAGCAGTGTCAGACCCCGGCGTTAGAGTGAGAGTGTCCCGCAGGGATGATCGACTCACATTGAATTATCAAGCTGCACAACATGATTAATAAGCAAGGAGGTGCCGGATGTCCAAGATTGACAAGTCGGAGGCCGCCAACGGCCCACGTCTGACGGCGCGGTTCGCCGACGCCCTGGGATTCGCACACGACAAGCACAAGGCCCAGTTGCGCAAGGGCGGGGATATTCCCTACCTCGGCCACCTGCTCTCGGTGGCCGGTCTGGTGATCGAAGCGGGTGGCACCGAGGAGCAGGCCATCGCGGCGCTTCTGCACGATGCCGCCGAGGATCAGGGCGGCGAGGCCACCCTCGCCGAGATCGAGGAACGCTTCGGTGCCGGCGTCGCCGGGATCGTCAGGGAATGCAGCGACACCTTCGAAACGCCGAAGCCGCCGTGGCAGGCACGCAAAAAGGCCTACCTCGAGCACCTTCCGGGGGCATCCGGCGGGACGATCTTGGTCTCGCTGGCCGACAAACTCGACAACGCCCGCGCACTGCTGCGGGACTTCCGCTCCGATGGACCGGCGCTGTGGCAGCGGTTCACTCAGAACGATCCGCAGCTACACCTGTGGTACTACACCAGCCTGCTGGCGGCCTACCAGTCCAGGACCGACAGTTGGCTCGTGGATGAACTGGAACGGGTGCTCACCGAACTGGCCGAGCGAGTCGCAGCGGCGGATTAGGGTCCGGGCGCGGTGAGCGTCTCGGCGGTGGGCGCCGGCGGCGGGGGTGGCGGCGTGTCCTTGGGCCTCAGCGCACTGCCCTTGAGCCAGTCCGCCCAGGGAATGGACCAGTCGCCGCCCTGATTGAGCGACAGCGGCGGACCACCGGTGAATCGGACCTCGACGATGTCACCCGGTTGGGAGAAGTCGTGGAACCACTTCGCGTTCTCGCCGTTGAGGTTCAGGCAACCGCTGGAGAGGTTGGTGTTGCCCTGCGCCCACAGGGTGTCGTCAAGCTGGTGCAGATAGATGCCGTCGGTGCTGATTCGGGTGGCCCAGGCGACGTTGCGCCGGTAACTGACCGCCGACCCCGCCGGCACCCCGTAGGTGGAGGAGTCCATGACGACCGTCTCCGACTTGTCGAGCAGGGAGTACACCCCCGGCGGGGTCCACCAGGAGAACGTCTTGTTACCGACCGTCGAGGTGCCGCCGCGGCCCATGGAGGTGGGCATCGTGCGAACCAGTTTGCCGTTGTCGAAGACGCTGATCTGTTTGGTGATGTCGTTAGCGACGGTGATGTGGGAGTCCCCGATGGTGAAGTTCGCGGTGGCGTCTTCCTGACCATAAAGGCCCTCGCCGAGTTTGAGTCCGAACATGTTCAGCGCCACCGAGACCCGGGTGCCGGCCGGGTAGTAGTGCTGCGGTCGCCAGTGCGCGACGTAGTCGTCCACCCAGAACCACGAACCGGACACCGGCGGATCGGTGGTGACCGTCATGTTCCGTTCGGCAAGTGCCCTATCGGCGATCGGCTCGTCGAAGTGGGCCCGCAGCACGGTGCCGACGCCGTACTTCAGCTTCTCGTTGATGCCGAAGCCGCCCTGAACCTCCAGGTACGGATGCACGTAGTTGTAGGGCGAGAGGGTGTCGAAGGTGCTGGCCCGCGACAGTTCCACACCACTGGCGCTCACGCTGTCGACGGTCATGGAGTAACTGCGGGCGAAGTTCAGCCGCTCGGTGGGCCGCCAGGAGGTGCGATCCGGCGAGAGTTCGCCCGGCACGGTGTTGCCCCAGTCATCGACGAGGGACACCGCCCGGATCCGGCCATCGAGGACCTCGACCGACGGTGTGGTCAGCGGGTTGACCTCCTCGGCGCCGTCGAACGGCGCCATACCCACAACCGGGGGTTTCGGCACCGGCGGCAGCAACTGCGCCTGGGCGGTGGCGGTGACGGCCTTGCACGCGTCCCGGCAGCCCGGAATGCCGGCGACGTCGCCGGTCAACACCACAGCCAGCAACGCCGCAAAGACGACGCTCGCGGCGCGGGCGCGGCGGGAAAAGCTCACCGATTCACTCCAAGGCAGTGTCGAGGGGTCAGACGTCACCATTGACTCCGAAATCATAGCCTCAAACCCCGCCTGAACGGCACCCGGCCGGGCCCCCGCCAGCGCGGCCGGGCAGCGAACTTCCGTGACCTGCTCCCCGCCGACGTGTTAGTGCTTGACTTGCGGCTATGACCGAACCTGGTGCGGCCCGCGTCGCGGTGTATCTCGACTTCGACAACATCGTGCTGTCGCGCTACGACCAGGTGCACGGGCGCAATTCATTTCAGCGCGACAAGCCCAAGGGCCTCGACGCGGTCAAGTTGACCCGTGCGATCGTCGACGTGGGCGCGGTGCTGGACTTCGCGTCGTCGTTCGGCACCCTCGTGCTCACCCGCGCCTATGCGGACTGGTCGGCCGACATCAACGCCGGCTACCGCGGGCAATTGGTGGGCCGGGCGGTGGATCTGGTGCAACTGTTTCCGGCGGCGGCCTACGGCAAGAACGCCGCCGACATCCGGTTGGCGGTCGACGCCGTCGAGGACATGTTCCGGCTACCGGATCTGACGCACGTGGTGATCGTCGCCGGGGATTCGGACTACATCCCGTTGGCGCAGCGGTGCAAGCGACTCGGCCGCTACGTGGTGGGCATCGGGGTAGCCGGGTCCTCGAGTAAGTCCTTGGCCGCGGCGTGCGACGAGTTCGTCATCTACGACGCCCTGCCCGGCGTTCCGGCCGTCGCGCCGGTGCCCGCCGAGGCACCCAGGAAGCGTGCCGCCGCAAAGGGCGAACCCGCCGAACCCCCCGAACCCGCCGACGCCGAGACGTCCGACCCGCAGGCCGCGGCCACCGCCCTGCTCACCCGCGCGCTGCAGATCGGCCTGGAAAAAGATGACGACGAGTGGCTGCACAACTCGACGGTGAAGGCACAGATGAAGCGGATGGATCCGTCGTTCTCCGAAAAGTCGTTGGGGTTCAAGTCATTCAGCGATTTTCTGCGCTCGCGGACCGACGCGGTGGAACTTGATGAGAGTTCGACGACGCGGCTGGTGAAGTTGCGTTAGCCGCCGATGCCGAGGCGGCGCGCCAGGTCCGGGCCGCCGATCTCGACGATCATCGCCGGGTCCCCGCAGACCACGAGTTGCTCGCGGGCCCGGGACAACCCGACGTACAACCGCTCCGAGGAACGTTCCACGACCTTCTCGTCATCGACCACCAACACCACCGCGCGGCGCTCCAGGCCCTTGAAGCCCAGCACGTGCCCGTAGAACACCTGATCAACATCCCAGAAGCTGTCCCAGTAGGCCGCGTTGCCCTCGGCCTGGCGGTTCTTCTGTTCCTGGTGTCGACTGCCGGTGGTCAGCAGGGCCACGTCCTCGGGGCGCCAACCTCGCTCCAGCAGCACGTCGACCTGGTCGTCGCCGACCTCGTGTGCCTGGTCGCGTTCGCAGGCAACGAACCGGACCTCGGGTCCCTCCCCGCCGAGAAAGCGCATCGGATGGTCGACGAGCGGCCCGAAGGCGGTGGCGATCTGGCGGGTATTGCGGATGTTGTGGTCGAGGATTAGTGGCACCAGAGGGACCGGCGGTGTGCCCTTGCGGTCGAAGACGCGCTGACCCTCGTCGCTGTAGAGGTAGATCCCGCCGGTGTCGAGGTCACGCAGCGCCGCCAGGATCGGATCCCACCAACTGTCGGCGAAATCCTGGGCCTCGTCGATCACGATCGAGTCGAAACGCCGGCCATCGGGCAACGTCGCGGCCAGTTCCAGCATCCGGGCGGGCAAGTCGTGCTCGAAATACTGTTCGGTGGCGGCGTTGCGCTCGGACTCGTCCGGACCCTTCTCGGCACCCCAATCAATGCCAAGATCGTGGAACTCGCCGACATAGCCGGGTCGCTGGCGCCGACTCCAGCCGGCGGTGATGCGCTTGAGGTAGGAGGCCAGTCCGTGGGAATAGCAGATCAGTGCGACACGCTGTCCGCTGTTGGCCAGCCGGCGGGCCTGCTCGACAGCCATGAAGGTCTTGCCGCTGCCCGCGCCACCGCGAACCTCAACGCGGTTGAGCAGCCGGGTGGCGTTGAGGATCACCGCCTGTTGGTCGGTGAGGACGTCCGCGGCGTCCTCGTTCGCCAACGCGCGGGCCACGACATCGCGCTGCGGCAGTCCGCGCCCGCCCAGCCCGGCCTGAAGCTGTTCGACACCGGTTGCCGACAGCAGCGGAAGATTCTGCTTCTGGTTGTGCGCGACATCGCGGATCCGGGCAACCATGGACGGGAAATCATCGCGGTCGATGACCATCCACCGCGGGCAGTCGGTGAGCGCAAAGTCTTGGGAGAGTTGACTATTCGGCAGTACG
>CAMDFY010000077.1 GCA_945897705.1 Bifidobacterium breve
TTCGGCTCCCTGGCTCTGGCCGCGGGAGCGACGATCATCGCCGCGATCGCGCTCATGGCGTTGTTCCTGATCATCAGGGCGGTGCCGTCGTTGCAGGCGAACAACGCCAACTTCATCACCAGTTCGGAGTTCAGTACGACCGACTCCGACAACCTCCGGTTCGGCATCGCCGAACTGTTCCAGGTGACCATCCTCAGCTCACTGTTCGCGCTGATGGTCGCGGTGCCGATCGCAATCGGTATCGCGGCCTTCCTGACGAATTACGCGCCGCAGCGGCTGGCCCGACCCTTCGCGGTCTTGATCGACATGCTCGCCGCGGTGCCGTCGATCGTGTTCGGACTGTGGGGCATCTTCGTCCTGGCGCCGTGGTTGGAACCGCTCGCGCGTTTCCTCAACGACAATCTCGGATGGCTTTTCCTGTTCAGCAAGGGCAACGTCTCCCTCGCCGGTGGCGGAACGATCTTCACCGCCGGGATCGTCCTCGCGGTGATGATCCTGCCGATCATCACCTCGGTGACCCGTGAGGTGTTCAGCCTCACGCCGCGGGGACAGGTCGAGGCCGCGCAGGCCCTCGGAGCCACCAAGTGGGAGGTCATCCGCATGACCGTCTTCCCCTACGGCCGAAGTGGCATGATCGCCGGTTCCATGCTCGGCCTGGGCCGAGCCCTCGGTGAGACGGTCGCGGTCCTGATCATTTTGCGGTCAGCCGCGCAGGCCGGGCATTGGTCGCTGTTCGACGGTGGTTACACCTTCGCGTCCAAGATCGCCTCGGCGGCAGCGGAATTCAGCGCGAAGCTCCCGACCGGGGCCTACATCGCGGCCGGACTGGTGCTGTTCATCCTGACCTTCGTCGTCAACGCCCTGGCACGTATCGCGGCCGGCGGAAGGGTGAGTGGCGGATGACCGCCGCCGAGACGCCCGCTGTCGAAACACCCGCCGCGGCCCCCACCTTCCATCCGATCAGCCGAGCCCGCAAAGTCAAGAACAAACTCGCCGCGACCGGCTTCACGGCTGCCTTCGCGATCGCCACAATTCCGTTGCTCTGGTTGCTCTTCACCGTCGTCGAACGCGGATTGACGGCGGTGACCGGGCCTGGATGGTGGTCGAAGTCGCTGGCCGGGGTGCTGCCCGACCAGTTCGCCGGCGGCGTGTATCACGCGATCTACGGCACCGTGGTGCAGGCCGGGATCGCCGCGCTGATGTCGGTGCCACTGGGTGTCATGGCCGCGATCTATCTCGTCGAGTACGGCCGCGGCACGTTTGCGAAGGTGACCACCTTCATGGTCGACATCCTCGCCGGGGTGCCCTCGATCGTGGCCGCGCTGTTCGTTTTCGCCCTGTGGATTTCGACCCTGGGATTCCCGCAGAGCGCCTTCGCGGTATCGCTGGCGCTGGTGCTGCTGATGTTGCCGGTCGTTGTGCGCAACACCGAGGAGATGCTCAAACTCGTCCCCGACGAACTGCGCGAGGCCTCCTACGCGCTGGGAATCCCGAAGTGGAAAACCATCGCCCGGGTCGTCGTGCCGACTGCGCTGCCCGGCATGATCAGCGGTCTGCTGCTGGCGCTGGCCAGAGTGATGGGCGAGACCGCGCCGGTACTGGTGCTGGTGGGCTACGCCAGGTCAATCAATTACGACCCGTTCGACGGCAATATGGCTTCGCTGCCGCTGCTGATCTACACCGAATTGACCAACCCCGAGTCGGCCGGCCGCGCGCGGGTCTGGGGTGCCGCCCTGACCCTCATTCTGATCGTCGGGGCGCTGTACGTGGCGGCCGCGTTCGTGAACCGCTACCTGACCCGAAACCGCACCTGAGACCGAGCAGGGGCAGAGGAGGACAACATGGCCAAACGCATCGATCTCAAGGACGTCAACATCTACTACGGCTCTTTCCACGCCGTCGCCGATGTGACGATGGCGGTACAGCCCTTTCATGTCACGGCGTTCATCGGACCGTCCGGTTGCGGTAAGTCCACCGTGCTGCGAGCGTTGAATCGGATGCACGAAGTCATTCCCGGGGGTCGCGTCGAGGGCTCGATTTTGCTCGACGGCGAAGATATCTACGGTGCCGGGGTGGATCCGGTGAGTGTTCGCAAAACCATCGGGATGGTGTTTCAGCGGCCGAATCCCTTTCCCACCATGTCGATTCGCGACAATGTGGTCGCGGGTCTGAAACTGCAGGGTGTGCGCAACGGCAAGCTTCTCGACGAGACGGCGGAGCGGTCCCTGCGGGGGGCCAACCTGTGGAACGAGGTCAAGGATCGCCTCGACAAGCCCGGTGGCGGTCTATCCGGGGGCCAGCAGCAGCGCCTGTGCATCGCGCGTGCCATTGCCGTGCAACCTGATGTCCTGCTGATGGACGAGCCGTGCTCGGCGCTGGATCCGATCTCGACGCTGGCCATCGAGGATCTAATCGCTGAACTGAAGCGGGACTACACCATCGTCATCGTCACTCACAACATGCAGCAGGCGGCCCGGGTGAGCGATCACACAGCCTTCTTCAATCTTGAGGCAACAGGGAGGCCGGGCCGGCTTGTCGAGTTCGACGAAACCGGAAAGATCTTCTCCAACCCCAGTCAGAAATCGACCGAGGATTACATCTCCGGCCGGTTCGGCTGACGGCGGCTAGTAGGTCGCGACGTCTTCTTCCTCGGGCAGGCGGCCGGTGACCTGGAAGATGACCCGCCGCGAGATCTCGACGGCGTGGTCGGCGAAGCGCTCGTAGAAACGTCCGAGCAACGTGACGTCCACCGCGGCGGCGACGCCGTGCTTCCACTCCCGGTCCATCATCACGCTGAACAGGTGGCGATGCAGATCGTCCATGGCGTCGTCCTCTTCGCGGATCAGCCGTGCCTGGTCCGGATCGCGGGACAACAGGACTTCGCGCGCGCTGTTGCCCAGTTCGACGGCGATCCGGCCCATCTCGGCGAAGTAGCCGTTGACCTCCTCGGGCAGGGCGTGTCGGGGATGGCGCCGACGTGCGATCTTGGCGACATGCAGGGCCAGAGCCCCCATACGTTCGACATCCGCGACGATCTGGATGGAGCCGACGATGGCCCGCAGGTCCCCGGCCACCGGGGCTTGCAGTGCCAGCAGGACGAAGGCAGCCTCCTCGGCCCGGGCGCTGGCGGCGATGATGTTCTCGTGATCGCCGATCACCTGCTCGGCGAGCGCCAGGTCTGCCTGCAGCAGGGCCTGGGTCGCGCGCTCCATCGCGATTCCCGCCATCCGGCACATTTCGGCGAGCTGGTGCGTGAGCGCATCCAGTTGCTCGTGGTACGCGGTTCTCATCGGTTAAGCCTACGTCCCGCGGGTTCGATCCGCGGCCTGACGAAACTGAACGCCGGGTGAATGCCAGCTACTCGCAGGTGACGTCGGCGCCGTTGGTCACAATCAGATCCGACGGCAGTTTCGTGGGCGTGCTACTACCGGCATGGGTGACCGAGACAGTCAGCGGCGTTCCACTGGCTTGCGGGTACCGAAGATCGGCGAAATCCGGCGCGAGCACCACCATGACTGTTTCGCCGAGGTCGCTGATCCGCTCGATGCGGGCGCCCGGCAGGGTCGCGGCCACGGTGGCGGCGGCTTGCTCGTTGCCCAGGGAGTAGAAGACGGTGGTCTCGGTGACCGAACCGTAGTCCCAGGAGTAGTCGGGCTCTAGCACGTTGAAGCCGTACAGGTCGAGTTCGCCGGAGGTCGCGGTGGCCAGGCCAACGATTTCGGTGGCGTTGCCGACCTGCACCGTGACGTCGCGTGGTTCGGCCGCCACCGTCTTGACCTCCTCGGTCACGGTGGTTTCGGTGACCTCCTCGGTCACGGTGGTTTCGGCGCTGTCAGCGACAGAGTCCGCCGCGGTAGTCGATGTCGGGTAGCCGGACTCGGTCTGCGATGGGGACGTGGTCGTGGTGGTCGGGCTTGTCGTGATCTGGGTCGCCATCGTCGCGACGGTCAGCGGACTCAAGGTCTCGTTGTTGTCATTTTCGCCGGGCAACGGCTCATCTTCAATGATCGCATCGAAGAGAGCCTGGATGTCCTCCGTGCGGGGCTGCTCGTTGCCCTCTTCGTCGGCGAGTCCGGTGGTGGGAACCGTGACGAAGGTGATGCGCCCGGCGTTCATGCCCTGCAGCGACTGACCAAGCCGCACCAGGTCCCGGGTTTGGATGTTGTCGACGAAGCTGTCGTCGATGAATGTGTTGACCACCTCGTTGAGCCTGCTGACGTCGAAGAGCGTCTCGGTGGAGATCATCGACCGCAGCAGCGAGGACAGGAAGAGCTGCTGGCGTTTGATGCGACCATAGTCACCGTTGTCCTCGGTGGTGATGGATCGCGCGCGGACGTAATTCAGGGCGGTCGGGCCGTCAAGTTTCTGCCGGCCGGCGGTGGCCAGGACGGTGCCCAGTTCGGTGTCCTCCAATGGTGTGGTGGTGCACACCTCGACCCCGCCGAGGGCGTCTACCATCGCTGAGAAACCGGCGAAATCGACTGCCATGAAACGATTGATGGCAAGTCCGGAGATCTTTTGGATCGCCTTGACCAGACACTTGGGGCCACCAAGGGCATAGGCCGAGTTGAGCTTGCTGGTAGTGAGCCGCTCGTTGTCGCTCCACTCGCCGGTGTTCCTGTCGTACACCGGTCCGTATCTGCCGGTTTCGGGATCCCACGCCTGGCAGTTGATCGGTGTGATCCCCAGGTCGCGGGGGAAGGAGACAGCCACCACGCGGCTGCGATTGGCGGGGATGTTGACCAACATGATGGTGTCGGAACGGGCCCCCTCGGCGATGCTGGTATCGCCTGCCCCGATCTCACCGTTGGCGCCGATGCGGCTGTCGACGCCGATGATCAAGAAGTTTTCGTCGCCGTTCTGGGCGTTGCGATCGCGAATGTCACTGGAGTTCGGGTCCAGTGCCGCGATGGTGTTCAGCAGGCTGTTTTTTGCGCTCTGCCACTGCCATGCCGCACCGGTGACAGCCAGCGTCGATACCGCGATGAGCACGGCCGCCGACCGGGCGGCCAGCAACGCCGGGCGGCGGTTGCGCGCGCGTGCCGCCACCGAGATCGGGACGGTCGCGTCGGCCCCGGCGTCGGGCGGATCGGCGCCGGGGGGATGTGCGCGGTGCCGGGTGATTGGGGCGAGGCGACTACTGCCGGTGACTTTAGCGAGCACATCGGCAACCGCAACGCCCTCGGTGTGATGTCCGGTCGTGCCGGGGACGGCCGCGTCGTCAGGGCGGCCCGGAGTGGCGTTCTCGCCGTCACTCATATTGCAGGCAGCCTCCGGCTTTCAGGGTGTCGCGGACGCGCCAGTGCGTCCCGCAACCGCGATGCGGGATCCCCCGGCATCCGGGTTGCCAATCCGTAGACCCCGGGGAACCCCGACGACCCAGATTCACAACAGAGACCCCATCGTACTAAGTGAACCTGAGAGAGTGCGAGGTCATCGTCGTATTCGTGGCCATCCCGGGATCCGGCAGGTGGCTTAGCCGCCGGAGTTCATGACGTCGGCGCCGACCGGCACCGTGGGATCGTCGGGGTCGTCGAGCCATCCCTGCGGCAGAGCGACCGCAGCGGCCGAGCCCTGCCGTCCGCGGGGCCCGCCCGCGGCAGCCGGAAACGCGACCGAGCGGTCCAGTTGGTCCAGCAGCAGATCGAGTTCATCCAGCGTGCTGACCAGCGCCAACGACCGTCGCAGGTCCGACCCGGCCGGGAAGCCGTGCAGGTACCAGGCGACGTGCTTACGGATGTCCCGCATGCCCCTGTCCTCGCCGAAATGGGCGGCCAGCAACGCGCCGTGGCGGCGGATGATGTCGGCGACCTCTCCCAGGGTGGGCGGCGACGGTGCCGGAGCGCCGGTGAACTCCGCGGACAACTCGGCGAACAGCCACGGCCGGCCCAGGCATCCCCGGCCGATGACGACGCCGTCGCAACCGGTGGCGGCCATCATGGTGCCGGCGTCCGCGGCCTCGAAGATGTCACCGTTGCCCAGCACCGGGATCGAGGTGACGGCTGCCTTGAGTTCGCCGATCCGACTCCAATCCGCCGACCCGGAGTAGCGCTGAGCGGCGGTCCGCGCATGCAGGGCCACCGCCGCCGCGCCCTCGTGCTCGGCGATCCGCCCGGCATCGAGGTGAGTGTGGTGCGCCTCGTCAATGCCGACACGAAACTTGACTGTCACCGGGATCAAGGTTCCCGCGGTTGCTCGTACTGCGGCGGCGACGATCTGGGCGAACAGTCGGCGTTTGTAGGGCAGGGCGGCACCGCCGCCGCGACGGGTCACCTTGGGCACCGGGCAGCCGAAGTTCATGTCGACGTGGTCGGCGAGGCCGTCCTCGGCGATCATCCTGACCGCCTCGTAGGTGTTCGCCGGATCGACCGCGTACAGCTGTAGCGACCGAGGAGACTCGTCGGGGGAGAACGTCGTCATGTGCATGGTGACGGGATGGCGTTCAACTAATGCGCGCGCGGTGACCATCTCGCAGACATAGAGCCCGCTGACCGTGCCGGCCCGTTGCTCCTCGAGTTCGCGGCACAGGGTTCGAAACGCGACGTTGGTGACCCCGGCCATGGGCGCTAGGACTACCGGGCTGCGCAGCGACAGCGAACCGATCCGCAGCCCGGCGGCAGCTGGCGCCGTGGCGGCAGCATTCATCATGCGCCGACTAGGGCGCGGCGCCGGCCAGTACGGACTTGGCGGCTCGCTTCTCCGCCAGCTTCGCGTCCCGGTCCAGCTTCCGCGCCTTAGCTTCTTCGAACTTCACGCACGTCTGCTCGAGGTCTTCGACTAACGTGCCGAGTTCGTCGCGCATCCGGGCGCCCTCGCCAGTGAAGTCGTCGCGCTCGAAAATCCGCCACTTCTTGAGTATCGGCATCACCACGTCCTCGAGGTGGATCCGCGGGTCGTACACCCCGCCGGTGGCGATGATCACGGCCTTGCGGCGGAACTCCGGAACCGTGTAGCCGGGCATTTTGAAGTTGTGCAGGATCCGGTGCACCGACTTGATCGCCTGGTTGGGGGCGATGTCCAATCCGGCGGCGCTGACGTCGCGGTAGAAGATCATGTGCAGGTTCTCGTCGTTGGAGATCCGCGCCAGGAGTTGCTCGGCCACCGGATCGTTGCACGCTTTGCCGGTGTTTCGGTGCGAGACGCGGGTCGCCAGTTCTTGGAAGCTGACGTACATCACCGCGTCGAACAGGCTCTCGGCGAACAGGTCGCCCTGGGCGTTCTGGCCGGGACTGAACCCCCGGGTCATCTGTTCCATCCGCAACTCCTCGAGTTCGACCGGGTCGCAGTTGCGGGTAACCACCAGGTAGTCGCGGATCGAGATGCCGTGGCGGTTCTCCTCGGCGGTCCACCGGTTGACCCAGAACCCCCATGCACTGTCCATCGAGAAGTTCATGGCGATCTCGCGGTGATACGCCGGCAGGTTGTCCTCGGTCAGCAGATTCTGCACCATCGCGACTCGGGCCACCTCGGAGAGCTTGGCCTGGTCGGGATCCCAGTCCTGGCCGCCGAGGGCGTAATAGTTCTTGCCGTCCGACCAGGGAATGTAGTCGTGCGGGTTCCAGTCCTTGGTCATCGACAAATGGCGATTGATGAGCTTCTCCGCGACCGGTTCGAGCGCGCGCAGGAGTTCGATATTGGGCAGGTCTGCTGACATGGCCCCTCCGGTTATCTGTATCTCGTGGTCGCACCAATATATCTGTGTCGGCCGGTGACATTCAAGTGCATGAGCATTCGGCATGTCGATCGGTTCTGCGCGGGCACCGTCGGGGCGGTATATTTTCCCCAGAGTTTCCCAGACCCCAGAGTTTCCAGTCCTGGGACTGACGTGGAAGGTGGGCGCGGTGCATACGACACTTGCTCGCGGCGTCGGCATCATCGGTGCCGCGGTAGCGCTCACTGCCGCGTTCGGTACGGGTCTGGCGGTCGCCTCCAACGAGTACGTGGGGCAGACCTACAACGACGCGGCCAATGCGATCGCCTCGAACGGGCAGACCCCCGTCATCGCTACGAGGTTCGGAACCTTTCTTCCGACCGGGGCCTGCATCGTCGCTTCGTCGAGCACCTCAAGTTCTCTGGACTTCAGCGGGGCTCGCAGCGGTAAGGTGAACTTGCACCTCAACTGCAATTACCTGTTCGCCGTGCCCGGGGTTCCGGGCAACTCGGTGGGCGGCGTGGCGGGCCGGACCGCCCGGTCGGCGGCCGAGCAGCAATACGCCGAGGAACAGGCGAAGCTCAAGGCCGAAGCCGAGGGCGAGGCCCAGGCTGCGGAGCAGAAGGATCTTCCTGAAGGCGGATAGCCCGTCGGGTTTTCAGGCTCAGGGGATGTCCGCCGGCTGCCCTGTCAGCGGCAGTCGGTTCGACTCGCCGCCAACTCCACTGGGACCTGACTCGCTGACCTGGAAGCTTTTTGGCGACTGGCGGGGATTGCTGCAGGGTCCGTGGGCGGGATCGATGCAGAACATGCATCCGCAGTTAGGTGCGGCGGTCAGAGATCATTCGATCTTCTTCGCCGAACGCATTCCCCGGCTGTTCCGTTCGCTCTACCCGATCGGTGGTGTGGTGTTCGACGGCGATCGCGCACCCGCCACGGGTGCCGAGGTGCGCGACTACCACCTCTCGATCAAGGGCGTCGACGAACAGGGCCGGCGCTACAGCGCGCTGAACCCTGACGTCTTCTACTGGGCACATGCCACATTCTTCATGGGCACCATCCGCACCGCCGAGCACTTCGGTGCTGGGTTGACCGAGGCGGACAAGCGGCAGTTGTTCGACGAGCACGTCAACTGGTACGCGATGTACGGCATGAGCATGCGGCCCGTACCGGCGAGCTGGGAGGAGTTCGAACGATACTGGGATCGAATGTGCCGCGAGGTGCTGGAGAACACGTGGGCTGCGCGGGAAGTACTCGACCTGTCGTCCATGCCGAAACCGCCTACCGCGCAATGGATCCCCGACTGGTTGTGGTCGTTTTCTCTGCGCGTATTGGAGCCTGTGGTGGTGTGGGTGACGGTGGGCCTCTACGACGCACCGGTCAGGGAATTGATGGGATACTCGTGGTCGACTCGCGACGAGCGCCTGCACACGCTGTTTGGGCGTGCGGTCAACGCGGCCTTCCGATGTCTGCCGCGGCGGCGGCGGATGCATCCGCGGGCGCGTGCGGGCTGGGACCGGGCAGAGCACCGGATCGCCGCCAACGCGCCCCTGCCGCAGACCCCTGCCCGGCACCTGCCGCCGGTCGGGGAGTGGGAGAAGGGAATTCACTACCTGGGGGCCGTGCAGAAGCCGGATTCTTAGCGAAGTGCCCCACTCGGACTCGAAGTGCCCCCACTAGGACTCGAACCTAGGACCTGCGGATTAAAAGTCCGTAGCTCTACCAACTGAGCTATAGGGGCGCAGGGATGAGGATACTGATCGCGTGCTCGCGAGGTGGTTTGGGGTTTGCGGTGACCGTGTCCTAAGCTGTCCATGCTCCAACTTGCAGCGATGTGAGTTCCCCGGAGAGATTCGGCTCAGGCCCCCTTCGTCTAGTGGCCTAGGACACCGCCCTTTCACGGCGGGTACACGGGTTCGAACCCCGTTGGGGATACGCACCACAGTTAGGCCCCGTAGCGCAGTTGGTTAGCGCGTCGCCCTGTCACGGCGAAGGTCGCCGGTTCGAGCCCGGTCGGGGTCGCGAGGCTCGGAGTTCGCTCCGGGCCTTTGCAGCGGGCAGCTCGCCCTGCCTGCTGCACAAGGCCAGGTAGCTCAGTTGGTACGAGCGTCCGACTGAAAATCGGAAGGTCGGCGGTTCGACCCCGCCCCTGGCCACCGCACCTGTGGGATGTGTGACGTGCCTGGCAGTCCTCTGCTCAGTCGCATAGGACTTTCATTCTCGTACGTTATTCCGTACGCTTGTTTCATGTCCACCACGATCACAGCGACAGACGCCCGAGCAAAGCTCTACACCTTATTGACCGAAGTCAACACCAGTCATAGCCCTATCACGATTACCGGCAAGTCCGGTAATGCGGTCTTGGTCTCCGAAGACGACTGGAACGCCGTGATGGAAACAGTGGCATTGCACTCCGTTCCAGGCCTTGTGGAAGACATCAACTCCGGACGAGACGAGCCGATCGATACCACCCCGTTGACCTGGTGACCTACGAACTGGCCTTCACCACTCGTGCCCGAAAAGATGCAAAGAAGCTCGCAAGCAGCGGGCTACAGCCACAGGCTCAACGACTCCTTGACGTTATTGCCGACAACCCATTCAGCAATCCACCGCCGTACGAAAAGCTTGTCGGAGACCTCAGGGGCTGTTACTCACGGCGCATCAATATTCAACATCGTCTCGTCTACGAGGTGTTGGAATCTGACCGAATCGTTCGAGTTCTTGCAATGTGGAGTCACTACGAATAACGACAACAGCCGACAGAAATTGGACGCTGTACACACTGGTTCGCCATGTAGCACAGTGACGCTAGTGCCACCGACTGAATATCGGAGGGTCGGCGGTTCGACCCCGCCCCCAAGCCACCACAAAATGCGTTGCGGTGCAACGCCTTCGTGGAGCACCGCC
>CAMDFY010000078.1 GCA_945897705.1 Bifidobacterium breve
CAACCGCTGGCTCCGCACGGCCTGCCCGGCCACCTTGTCGGATTCGTCGAAGCCCTGCGTTCCCACGGCATCTCGGTGGGACCCTCGGAAACTGTTGACGCTGGCCGGGTGATGACGGTGCTCGGCCTGGGTGACCGTGAGGTGTTGCGCGAAGGCCTGGCCTGTGCGGTGCTGCGCCGGTCCGATCACCGGGTTACCTACGACGCCCTGTTCGACCTGTGGTGGCCGGCCGCCCTCGGCGATCGCACGGTGCTGACCGACGAGGACTCCGAGGGTGCGCCGGGACCGGAGGAAATGTCGCCGGAGGACCTTGAGGCGATGCGGTCGATGCTGCTGGATCTGCTTGCCGACAATCCTGATATCGGCGACCTCGACGAGCGACTGGTGGCCATGATCGCGGCGATCGTCGAGGCGCACGGTCGTTACGCCTCCAGTCGGGGCCCGTCCTACTCGTCGTATCAGGCACTCAAGGCGATGGGACTGGATCAACTCGAGGGTCGACTGCTGGCCGGGTTGTTGGCACCCTACGGCGACGACCCCTCTCCCACGCAGGAGCAGATCGCCAAAGCCGTTGCAGCGCAGAAGATTGCGCAACTGCGAAGGATGGTTGAGGGTGAGACCAAGCGGCGCACCGCCGAGCAACTAGGCCGCGAACACGTCCAGACCTACGGGATTCCGCAATTGGCCGAGAACGTCGAGTTCCTGCGTGCTTCGGGCGATCAGATGCGGCAGATGCGCCGGGTGGTGGCCCCGCTGGCCCGCACCCTGGCCACTCGGCTCGCGGCCCGGCGGCGCCGGTCCCGGGCCGGTGCGATCGACTTGCGCAAGACGCTGCGGAAGTCGATGTCGACCGGCGGCGTGCCGATCGATCTGGTGCTGCGCAAGCCGCGGCCGGCGCGGCCGGAACTGGTGGTGCTCTGCGATGTGTCCGGTTCGGTGGCCGGGTTCAGTCACTTCACCCTCCTGCTCGTGCACGCGTTGCGCCAGCAATTCTCGCGCGTTCGCGTCTTCGCGTTCATCGACACCACCGACGAGGTGACGCACCTGTTCGGTCCGGATGCCGATCTGGCGGTGGCGGTTCAGCGCATCACCCGTGAGGCCGGCGTCTACACCCGTGACGGGCATTCCGATTACGGCAACGCTTTCGTCTCGTTCACCGAGAACTTCCACAATGTGCTCTCGCCGCGGAGTTCGCTGCTGGTTCTGGGTGACGGCCGCACCAACTACCGTAATCCCGCCGTCGACGTTCTGGCGCACATGGTGACTGCCAGTCGTCACGCGCACTGGCTCAACCCCGAACCCAGGCACCTGTGGGGCAGCGGTGATTCGGCGGTACCCCGTTATGCCGACGTCATCACCATGCACGAATGCCGGTCGGCCAAGCAGTTGGCCACGGTGATCGACCAGTTGCTGCCGGTGTGAGAAGTTGCTGCCGATATCAGAAGTAGGCTCTCTCATCGTGACGGTTCGGCGCAGACTCGGCGTGATGGGTGGGACCTTCGATCCCATCCACAACGGCCACCTGGTCGCGGCCAGTGAGGTCGCTGACCTCTTCGATCTTGATGAGGTGGTGTTCGTTCCGACCGGTCAACCCTGGCAGAAGACGCGTCATGTCACCGCGGCCGAGGACCGCTACCTGATGACCGTCATCGCCACCGCATCCAACCCGCGGTTCTCGGTCAGTCGGGTCGACATCGACCGGGGTGGGCCGACGTACACGACCGACACCCTGCGCGATCTTGCCGCGTCGCACCCGAATTGCGACCTGTACTTCATCACCGGTGCGGATGCGCTGGCTTCGATCCTGACCTGGCAGGGCTGGGAGGAACTGTTCGGGCTGGCCAGGTTCGTCGGGGTGAGCCGGCCCGGCTACGAGCTCACCGACTCCCACATCACCGACGCCGTGGAACGGCTTCCCGATGACGCGCTCAGCCTCGTCGAGATACCGGCGTTGGCCATTTCATCCAGTGAGTGTCGGGCGCGGGCGGCCGACTCGCGGCCGATCTGGTACCTGGTGCCCGACGGCGTCGTGCAGTACGTCACCAAGCGCAACCTGTATCGGCGGGGACTGTGACGGCATCCCCGGAAGCGGTTGCGATGGCGACCGTGGCAGCGCGAGCCGCCGCCGCCAAGCTCGCAGAGGACATCGTCGTGATCGACGTGTCGGGTCAACTGGTGATCACCGACTGCTTCGTCATCGCCTCGGCGTCCAACGAACGGCAGGCCAACGCGATTGTCGATGAGGTCGAGGAGAAGATGCGTCTGGCCGGACACAAACCGGCCCGCCGGGAGGGCACCCGGGAGGGCCGCTGGGTGCTGCTGGACTTCTTCGACATCGTCGTGCACGTTCAGCACACCGACGAGCGCAATTTCTATGCCCTGGACCGGCTGTGGCGAGACTGCCCGATCCTCCACGTGGACCTCGACGCACAGACTCCCGCCGGCGAGTCGCCGTGAGCGTGCGGCGGTTGGTGATGTTGCGTCACGGCCAGACCGAGTTCAATGCCGACAGCAGGATGCAGGGTCAGATCGACACTGATCTGACCGACCTCGGCCGGGCCCAGGCCCTGGCCGCCGCGGAGGTGCTCGCGACCCGGCAGCCGTTGCTCGTTGTCTCCTCGGATCTGCGCCGGGCGTACGACACCGCCGCGACGTTGGCGCGATGTTGCGAACTGCAGGTCCGCACCGACGCCCGGTTGCGGGAGACCCACCTGGGGGACTGGCAGGGACTGACTCATGAACAGGTCGACGCCGGCGCACCGGGAGCGCGGACGGCCTGGCGCGATGACGCGAACTGGGCGCCGCACGGCGGGGAGAGTCGCGTCGACGTCGCCGATCGCAGCGTGCCACTGGTTGCCGAATTGGTCGCCGGGGAACCGGACTGGGGGAGCGATGACGCCGACCGGCCCGTCGTGCTGGTGGCGCACGGCGGATTGATCGCCGCACTGTGCGCCGCGCTTCTCGACCTGCCGGTGGCCAACTGGCCGGTGCTGGGCGGGATGGGCAATGCCAGTTGGGCGCAGTTATCCGGTCACGGCGGCGCGGACGCGGGGTTCGCCGACCTGCGCTGGCGCCTCGATGTCTGGAACGCATCCGCTCAGGTCGCCAACGATGTCCTCTGAGCCTGTTCCAATCCCGAGTCGCCGCACTCTGCTGGTGTTTGCGGACTCGCTGTCCTATTACGGACCGCAGGGCGGCCTGCCCGCCGACGATCCCCGCATCTGGCCCACTATCGTTGCCTCCCATCTGGGTTGGGATCTTGAACTCATCGGCCGAATTGGTTGGACCTGTCGTGATGTGTGGTGGGCGGCCACCCAGGACCCGAGGTCCTGGGCAGCCGTGCCGCGCGCGGGCGCGGTGATCTTCGCGACCAGTGGCATGGACTCGTTGCCGTCGCCGTTGCCGACCGCGATCCGGGAGTCAATCCGCTACGTGCGTCCACCGCGGTTACGCCGTTGGGTACGCGACTCCTACGGCTGGCTACAACCGCGGCTTTCGCCGGTGGCCCGATCGGCACTTCCTCCGCGTCTGAGCGTCGAGTACCTCGAGATGACCCGTGGCGCAATCGACTTCAACCGTCCCGGTATTCCGATTGTGGCGTGTTTACCGTCGGTCCATATCGCGCCGACCTACGGCCACTCGCATCGCGGCCGCCCGGGAACTGTCGAGGCGATCACGCCGTGGGCAGCGAAGCACGGTATCCCGTTGGTGGACCTCAAAAAAGCCGTCGAACCGCACATCCTCGGTGGCCGGGGTAATCCGGACGGGATCCACTGGAACTTCGAGGCACACTCCGCAGTCGCCGAGTTGATGCTCAGAGCGCTCGCCGAAACGGGTGTAACGCCTGAAGACGATCGGGCGTGAGCGGTGCCGGTGATCGTGGTGACCGACTCCTCGGCCCGACTGCCCGCCGATGCGATCGCCGAAGGGGAGATCCGGGTAGTGCCACTGCATGTCCTGGTCGACGGCGACGACCTGCGCGACGGTATCGACGTGGCGCCGCCTGACCTCTACCAGCGAAACGTCACCACCGCCGGGGCCAGTCCGACCGAACTGGCCGCGGTGTATCAACAGGCACTGTCGGACTCTCGTGGTGACGGTGTCGTGGCAGTTCACATCTCCGCGGAACTATCGAGCACACTTGGCGCTGCTGAGCACGCGGCACGTGAGTTCGGTGGTGCGGTGCGGGTGGTCGACTCGAAGTCGGCGGGCATGGGTACCGGTTTCGTCGCGATGGCCGCCGCGCGTGCGGCATCGGAGGGTGCTGATCTCGATACCGTTGCCGCGCAAGCGGAATCGACGGTCTCGCGGGTGCATGCCTTCCTGGTGGTGCAACGTCTGGAGAACCTGCGCCGCAGCGGCCGGATCACCGCCGCTGCGTCCTGGCTGGGTACTGCGCTGGCGGTTAAGCCACTGCTGCGCATCGATGACGGCACGTTGGTGCTGGCACAGCGGGTACGGACCACCTCGAAGGCCACCGTGGCGATGGTCGAACAGGTGCTCGCCGTGGTGGGGGAGCGTCGCGCCGCACTGGCAGTGCACCACGTCGACAATCCCGCCGGCGCCGCCGAGGTCGCGGCAACCTTGGCCGGTGCGCTGCCGGGGTGCGGTCCGGTGATCGTCACCGATCTCGGTCCGGTGCTCGGGGTGCACCTCGGCCCGGGAGCAGTGGGTGTGGTTGTGGCTCTTGAGCCCGCTTCGGCCGGCTCAAATATGTGAGAAGCGAATCGTCACGGAGAAGCGAATCGGCCGGTGACCGGCGGCAGGTCTTTCAGTGTCGCGATGCCCGGTGGTGCAGCCACCACCATCGGCACTGCGTTGGTCACCGGCATGGCGGTGTAGATCATTCCCAGCCCCATGAACCCCGGTTCGGTCCAGTCCTTCGGCGGTAGGCAGTGCAGGACGGTGCGCATGTTGGGCACCCCGAATACCTGGATCACGTGGCCGTGCTCAAGAGGTTTGGGCGGCACGACGTGGTCGCCCATGATCCAGTTGAACCCGACGCTGACGACGTTGTGCTCGCCCACCCAGCCGCGGTGGTAGCCGTGCACCCCGGCCACGGTGCCTTCCGGGATGGTCATGAAGCCCAGGTCGGTGTCGCCGGTGGCCGGCGTGAAGGTGACGTCGAAGCTCATCCGGTCCAGTTCCGCGCCGATGGCGTCGGCCATCATGGCGGCTGACTCGGCGAAGACTGCGCTCTCCTGCGCCACGCTCTCGGCGAGTCCCGGTGTGTGCGGATCGCAGGAGAACCCCATCGAGGTCTGAGTCGCGGCCGACTCGTAGGTGGAGCAGTCCACCGACTCGGTGATCCTGATTTCGTCGACTCGTTCGCAGGACCCGGAGAGCACCATGGCGACCATATTGGTCATTCCCGGGTGGGCGCCGTTGCCGAAGATGGTGGAATTTCCTCGTGCGCAGGCGTTTCGGATCCGCGTGAGGTCGGCGGCGCTCTGCTTGCCACCGGTGATCCAGGCCGCCGATGTGCACACGTTCACACCGGATTCCAGGAGGCGTTCGAGTTCGTCGATGCTGGGCCACAGCGGGTTGTAGCAGCAGGCGTCCGGTCTGGTCGCCAGCAGCGCATCGATATCACGGGTGGCCGTGACCCCGGTTGGTTTTCCCGGTCCCAGCGGCCAGCCGGCCAGTTCGGCCGCGTCCATTCCGACCTTGTCGTCGCCGTGGGCGTAGACACCAACGAGTTCCATGTCCGGCCTGCCGATGATCGCGTGCAGGGACCGGCGACCGATATTGCCGGTGGTCCACTGGATCACCCGTAGCGGCTGGTCAGTCGTTGGGCTCATATCATCCTCCTGATTTCACAGTCCTGGATTGGTCCACAGCCCACCGCCTGGCACGGTGGCACCGTACGGCTGCGGGTCAGTTGTCGACTTTACGGTCGTCGCATGCGAACCGAGCAGCCGTTGGCCAACCTGCACCGCCGCCTGAGCGGGCGTGCCGAGCCGATCACCGCCTCGGACGCGGACGACGACCCCGATGACCCCGACGATCCGGACGGCGAGGACGACGGTGCGCCCGCACCGAGCTGGATCCCCGACGAGCGGAGGTCGCGCGGACTCCCCTGGTTGTCGACGATCCGCGCCGACCCCGGCCGGGCCGGCGTGCTGGCTCTGGGCGTCCTCGGCGTGCTGGCCGTCTTAGTCACGGTGTTCACCCTGATCCGCCAGAGTCCGGCTCCGGTCACCTCGGCGAAGTTGCCACCGGTGGCGATGGTCTCCTCGGCTGCTCCGCAGCCGGGAACGCCCGCACCGGTCCCGCCAACAGCGCCGGATCAGTCGGTGGTGGTCAGCGTCGTCGGGTTGGTTCACCAGCCCGGACTGGTCACGCTGGCGCCGGGCGCCCGGATCGCCGACGCGGTGTCCGCGGCCGGCGGTCCGCTGAAGGGGGCCGACACCGTGGGCCTGAACCTGGCCCGGCGCGTCGCCGACGGCGAGCAGATCGTCGTCGGCATCGCCACCCCCGCCGGGCATCCGGTGGTGCTGGGCAGTTCGGTCGGACCCGGCTCACCGGCAACCGGCAACGTCGGTCCGGCGGCCGCCAGCGTCGCCGCCCCCGCACCGTCCAGCCCGGTCGACCTGAACACCGCCACTGTCGAGGAACTGGACACCCTGCCCGGGGTAGGACCGGTGACCGCAGCGGCGATCGTCACCTGGCGGCAGGCCAATGGCAGGTTCGCCACCATCGACCAACTCGGTGAGGTCGACGGCATCGGTCCGGCTCGATTGGAGAAGCTGCGGCCCCGGGTGCGGGTCGACATGGTGCAATGATCCCGCCGACGGCCACTCGGTTGGATGTTCGGCTCGTGCCGGCCGCGGTTACTGCCTGGTCGGTCACCGCAGCGGGAATCGCCTGGGGAGTCGGCCCGGTGATCGCGATGGTCTGCGCCGCCGGTGCAATCGTCGGGGCACTGAGTCGCCGCGGAACGCCGGCCGCGCGGCCGGCGCTACGCGCTGCCGGTGCCGGCGTACTGGGCGCTGGCGGTGCCGGCGTACTGGGTGTTGCGGTCGTCGGTGCCGGCTTCGGGCTCGCCGTGGCGCTGCGCAGCCACGCCGTCGATCATCATGCTGTTGTCCGACTCTTCGGCGCAACGGCAGAGGTGACGCTGACGCCCGAGGAGAGCCCGCGCGCAATTGGTAGCGGACGGTTGATGTTTCGCGCCGCTCTGGTTACCGTCGCCCACGACGATATCGCCGGACGCGTCGTGGTTTTCGCATCCGCCGTCGACGGCGCAGATCTGACCGCCGGCCAGCCCGCGCGGTTCCGGGCCCGCATCGCCCGACCCGCACGCCGGGATCTCACTGTGGCCACGCTGACCGTCGTCGGCCCGCCCGTGCTCGGTGAGGCCTCAGTGGTCCAGCGGTTTGCCCAGGGCGTGCGGGCCCGGTTCGCCGCCGCCAGCCGTGATGCCCTGCCGGCCGATCAGGCCTCGATGCTGCCCGGCTTGGTGCTCGGCGACACCACCGCCGTGCCCGCCGCCACCGTCGCGGAGTTCCGCACCGCCGGGCTCACACACCTGACCGCCGTCTCGGGCGCCAACGTCACCATCGTCTGCGGCGCCGTGCTGCTCTTGGCCGGGCTGATCGGCCCCCGGGCGGCCGTGCTGCTGGCCGCCCTGGCGCTGGTGGTGTTCGTATTCGTGGTGCAGCCCACCGCCAGCGTGCTGCGCGCCGCGGTGATGGGAGCCATCGCACTGATGGCCGTGCTCTCGGCCCGTCACCGCCAGGGTGTCCCGGCGCTTGCGGCCACCGTGATCGTGCTGATGGTGTTCGCGCCACAACTGGCCGTCGATGCCGGATTTATGCTGTCGGTATCGGCCACCGCAGCCCTGATCGTGGTGGCACCGTTTCTCTCAGCGAGACTGACAGCGCGGGGTTATCCCAAGCCGGTCGCCGACGCGATGTGTATCGCGCTGACGGCGCAACTGGCGACCGCTCCGCTGGTCGCCGCGATCTCCGGACAGTTGAGTGTGGTCGGCGTGATCGCCAACCTCGTTGTGAGCCCGATGATCCCACCGATCACCGTGTTGGGTACCGCCGCGGCGGCGCTGTGCCCGCTCTGGCCGGAAGCAGGGGATCTGTTGATTCGCTTTACCGGACCCGAGCTGTGGTGGCTGCTGCGGGTCGCGCACTGCGCCGCGGCGTTGCCGGGCGCGGCGATCCCGGTCCCCTCGGGGTGGCCGGGTCTGGCGACGGTGGGTGCCGTGGCGGTGGGGGCAGTCGTGGCGTGGCGGTGGCGGTGGTTCCGCCTCAGCGCCGCGGGTGGCCTGCTCTGTGCCGTCGCATGGTCGGTGGCAGGGGTCGTCGGCGGTCCGTGACACGATCGTCGGGTGAGCGTGCCGGTGGAGCCCCTGCATCTGATACTCGGCGGCGAGGACCTCCTCATCGACCGGGCGGTAGCAGAGATCGTCCGGGCGGCCCGCGCCTGCGCCGGCACCGACGACGTGCCGGTCGATCATCTGCGGGCCGGCGACGTGTCCACCAATGAGCTTGCCGAACTGCTGAGTCCCTCGCTCTTCGCCGACGAACGCGTGGTCGTGTTGGAAGCTGCGGACGAGGCCGGAAAGGACGCCGCCGCGCTGATCGACTCGGCGGCGGCAGACCTACCGCCCGGCACGGTGTTGGTGGTGGTGCATTCCGGTGGTGGGCGGGCCAAGGCGCTGGCCGCCCAACTGCGAGAGCGGGGCGCCCACACTCACCAGTGCGCCAAGATCGCCAAGGCCGGCGAGCGTGCGGCGTTCGTTCGGGCCGAGTTCCGTGCACTGAACATCAAAGCCGATGACGAGACCGTCGGTGCGCTGCTCGACGCGGTGGGCTCCGATATCCGCGAACTCGCGTCGGCCTGTTCGCAATTGGTGGCCGATACCGGAGGTGCCGTCGACGCCAATGCCGTACGCCGCTACCACAGCGGCAAAGCCGAGGTCACCGGCTTCGACATCGCCGACAAAGCCGTTGTGGGCGATATCGCCGGCTCGACGGAAGCGCTGCGCTGGGCGATGTTACGCGGGGTGGCCCATGTCCTGATCGCCGATGCGCTGGCCGAGGCGGTGCACACGATCGCGCGGGTGCGGCCGCTGTCCGGCGGCGCTCATCGGTTGGCCGGTGAACTCGGGATGCCGCCGTGGCGGATCGAGAAGGCGCAGAAACAGGCGCGACGGTGGACGCCGGACCGGATCGCCACCGCGATCCGATTGGTGGCCTCCCTCAACGCAGACGTCAAGGGCGCCGCAGCCGACCCCAACTACGCACTGGAAAACACGGTGCGCAAGGTTGCGCAACTCGCCGCAGATGGCGGCCGACGGTGATCAGAGCTTCTGCAGCGCCTGGGCCAGCGCCGACTTCTTGTTGGCGGCCTGGTTCTTGTGGATGACGCCTTTGCTGGCGGCCTTGTCCAGCTTTCGGCTGGTGGACACCAGGAGTTCGGAGGCCTTGTCCTTGTCGCCGTCAGCGGCAGCCGAACGGAACGCGCGGATCGCCGTGTGCAGCGACGACTTCACCGATTTGTTGCGCAGCCTGCGGCGCTCGTTGGTGATATTGCGCTTCTGCTGCGACTTGATGTTGGCCACGCGTTGATTCCTTCACACAGTTCTAGGGTTCGGTCTATCAGGGGTTCGATCTGTACTTCGCCGGGACAGGTGCCCTCGCGGCGCAGTGCAAGAACGGCGCAGGGCGAGAATACCAGGATCGGCCGGATAGTCCCAAAGTGGAACCTCTCAGCCTGCGGAAACGCGAGTTGTCATGCAGCATGGGACGCGTGACCCCACCGAGTGAGCCGGTCGGTACCGGCGAGGCCGCCGGGCGGACGGCCGTTGCCGACCGCATCTTCGGCGGCTACCGCGACCTGGGCACGTACGGGGCCGCCTTCGACGAGATGTTCGACCGCCGGGGTAATGCTCGCGGGCCCTACAAGGGCATTTACGCCGAGTTGGCTCCGACCGGCACCGAGGAACTGGGCGCGCGGGCGGACGCACTGGGCCGGGCCTTCGTTGATCAGGGCATCACCTTTTCGCTGTCCGGACAGGAGCGTCCCTTCCCGCTGGATCTGGTGCCCAGGGTGATTTCGGCGGCCGAGTGGGCGCGCCTGGAGGCTGGGATCACCCAACGGGTGATCGCCCTGGAGCGCTTCCTCGACGACATCTACGGCGATCAGGAGATCCTTCGCGACGGCGTCATCCCCCGTCGGCTGGTCACCTCCTGCGAGCACTTCCACCGGGAGGCGGCCGGCATCAGCCCGGCCAACGGCGTGCGCATCCATGTCGCCGGTATCGACCTCGTCCGGGACGCACAGGGCACTTTCCGGGTGCTCGAGGACAACCTGCGCTCGCCGTCGGGCGTGTCCTACGTGATGGAGAACCGCCGGGTGATGACCCGCGTATTCCCCAACCTGTTCGGCACCCACCGGGTGCGGTCGGTCGACGACTATCCGTCGCATCTGCTGCGGGCACTGCGCAATGCCGCGGCGACCAATGAGAGCGATCCGACCGTGGTGGTGCT
>CAMDFY010000079.1 GCA_945897705.1 Bifidobacterium breve
GGCCTACCCGTCACCGTGATCGTCACCGCCACCCTCGAACAACTACAGACCGCCGCCGGCAGCGCCGTCACCGGAGGCGCCGTCCTGATCCCGATGCGCGACCTCATCGCGATGAGCTCCCACGCCTACCACTACCTCTGCGTCTACGAAAAGCACACCCAGCGCCCCCTTTACCTAGGCCGGTCCAAACGCATCGCCACCGGCGATCAACGACTCGTCCTCCACGCCCTCGCCAGGGGTTGCACCGCGCCCGGCTGCGACGTCCCCGGCTACCACACCGAAATCCACCACATCGATGAGTGGGCCAACGGCGGCAACACCGACATCGACAGGCTCACCCTCGCCTGCAAAACAGATCACGGCACCATCAAACCCGGTGGCTGGCGAACCCGAAAACGCAAAGACGGCCGAACCGAATGGATACCGCCACCGCACCTCCCCCTACCTGGGGGCACCAACGACTTCCACCACCCCGAACGGATGCTGCCGACCGAGGACCCCGTCGCCAATGACGACGACGAAGAATCGACCGGCTAGAACGCCGGCCAGGGAAGTGGGCTGCGCCGATTCGGATCGGGCATCACCGGATTGTCGAGCAGTGCTCGCACCCGGCGGCGCAGGGCGGCCAGTTCCGCGGCGGTGATGTGCTCGCGCAACTCAGAACCGAGCGGTCCGCCGATGCTGGTCTCCAAGGCGGCGATCCCCTCGAGTGTCTCGTCGTCAATCGGCTTGCCGGCCCAGCCCCACAGCACCGTCCGCAGCTTGTCCTGAACGTGAAAGGAGATTCCGTGATCGACGCCGTACACCCGACCATCCAGGCCGGTCAGGATATGGCCACCCTTTCGATCGGCGTTGTTCACGATCACGTCGAATACCGCCATTCGGTGCAGTCGCGAATCATCAGCATGGATCAGCGTCACCTCGCCGCCGGTGTAATCAAAGGCGCGGATCACCGAGAGATATCCGGCCGGAACGGAGTCGGCCGGCCACAGGTCCACCAATTCGGGGTCGCGGTCCGCTCCGTCGGGATCGTCGGCATCGGGCTGCTCGACCCACAGTTGGAGCATGCCGGGCCCGGCCGGACCATCTCGAATGATTGTGTGCGGCACAATGTCCCAGCCCAGCGCGGCCGAGATCGCGAAGGCGCCGAACTCCCGGCCGGCCAGCGTGCCGTCCGGAAAATCCCACAGCGGCTGCTCGCCGGCGACGGGTTTATAGACGCAGGGAACGCTGTCGCCGCCCCGCTGTGCCTCGCAGATGAATGTCGCGTTGCTGGCCGCGCGGATCCGACCGTGAACCTTCAGTTCACCGGTGCGCAAAGTCTCGAGGCGTTCGTCGGTCTCGGTCATGGCTCGGAATCATCTCCGGCCGCGAGCGGGCCGCCTCGGCGATAGCCGTTCGTGCGCACGCACACATGCCCGTCCGGATCGAGTGGTTCGACACACAGCGGGCACGGCGGGCGCCCAGCCGAGATGACCCGCTGGGATCGAGTGGCGAACTTCCGTGCCGACTCCGGGGAGAGGAACACCCGCACCGCGTCGGGGCCGTCCTCGGCATCATCGAGGATGACCGACGCGTCGAGTTCGGTATCGGTGGCCTCGAGCAGTTCGACCACAACGTTCTGCGCCTCGGCATCCCAGCCCAGGCCCATGGTGCCCACCCGGAACTCGGCGTCGACCGGCATCGCCAGCGGATCGAGATCCTCGACCTCGCCCTCGGGCGGCAACGGTGTGCCGAACCGGCGGTTGATCTCGACCAGCAGTGCATCGATCCGCTCCGCGAGCATCTCGACCTGCTGCTTTTCCAGCATGACCGAGATCACCCGGGTGTCGTGAACGGCCTGCAGGTAGAAGGTCCGACTTCCGGGCTCACCAACGGTCCCGGCGACGAATCTGTCGGGTGTGCGGAACACGTGGATTGCGCGGGCCATGATCAGTCCCAAAATACCGGTAGCGGCACGCCGGTCAATCGGTCGATCCGCCGACGACGGCGTCCGTGACTTCGCCGCCCGCATCACCCGGCGGTGGCGTCCGCAGCGCGGAGGCAAGTTCGGCACCGGTGTGGTTGACGTGCACCACGAAGGGTCGCGCGGGCGTGTAACGAATCACGCTCATCGACGCCGGATCCGCGGTAATGCGCTGGAAGCTGTCCAGGTGAGCGCCGAGAGCGTCGGCGACCACCGACTTGATCACGTCGCCGTGGGTGCAGGCCACCCACAGAACGTCGGCTCCGTGCTCCTCGGCGAGCCTGCGGTCGTGGTCACGGACGGCGGCCACCGCGCGAGCCTGCACCTGTGCCAGGCCCTCGCCGTCCGGGAAGACCGCTGCACTGGGCTGCTGCTGGACCACCGTCCACAGCGGTTCCTTGACCAGGTCGCCAAGGTTACGGCCGGTCCACTGGCCGTAGTCGACTTCGGAGAGTCGCTCGTCGATGAGCGGTTCGAGTCCGAGTGCGGCTGCCAGCGGTTCGAGGGTAAGCCGACAGCGCAGCAGTGGCGATCGCACCAACGCCGCGATCGGCAATCCGGCGAGTCGCTCCGCCAGCGCATCGGCCTGGCTCACACCCTTGGCGTCGAGTTCCACGCCCTCGGACCGGCCGGCCAACGTGTGCGCGGTATTGGACACCGATCTACCATGCCGCAGCAGGATTACGGTCACCACGCCCTCCTCATGTGGCGGCCATTGTTCCGGTCGCGAGCAGTGCCATCACGATGAGCGCCAAGACCACACGGTAACCGACGAACCAGTACATGCCGTGGTGCGTCAGAAAGCGCAACAGCCAGGCCACAGCGGCCAGGCCGACGACGAACGTGATCAGCACCGAGACCAACAGTTGGGCGCCGGTCGCGCTCATGCCCCCGCTAGCCGGATTAAAGGCGTCCGGGAGCGAGAACAATCCGGAGGCCAACACCGCCGGAATGGCAAGCAGGAAACCGAATCTCGCCGCCAATGGCCGGTCCACCCCCAGGAACAACCCGGCGCTGATGGTGGCCCCGGATCGCGATACCCCGGGCACCAGCGCCAGGCACTGAGCGATACCGACGATCAGTCCGTCGCGCCAGGTGAGCTGCGCTTCGTGGCGATTCTGGCGGCCGTAGTACTCGGCGGCCGCGATGACGGCCGAGAAGACCAGCATGGCGGTGGCGACCACCCACAGGTTGCGCGCCTCGGACCGGATGGCGTCTTTGAATGCGTACCCCATCACCGCGATCGGGATGGTGCCGATGATCACGTACCAGCCCATCCGGTAGTCCAGGTCGTCACGCCGGGCGGGCACAAAGATCCCGCGCAGCCACGCGGTGGAAATGCGGGCGATATCGCGAGCGAAGTAGACCACGACGGCAGCCTCGGTGCCGAGTTGGGAGACGGCGGTGAAGGACGCGCCGGCATCGTCATTGAAAAAGAACCGGGAGACGATCGCCAGGTGCGCCGAGGACGACACGGGCAAAAACTCGGTCAGCCCCTGGACGATTGACAGCACCACCACCTGCAACCACGACATCGGCGAGGCGTCCACGCCGCTGACCGTACCTGGGCGGCCCTCAGTGCGGCGGGCGCGGCACCGCCGTGGCCCCGGCGATCGCGTCACGCACGGCAGCGGACAGGCTGCGCACGTCGTCGACGTCGAGATCGGTCAACGGCCGGCGCGCGCTGGCCATTACGTCCTCGGGAAGTGGGACCGGTCCGGCGAGTCGCGGGCGGTAGATTTCGACTCGCAGCAGCCCGCGGTGAACCCAGAAGGAGAAGCTGCGACCGTCACCTAGGTGACCGAAGCCGCTCCCGGACACTCCGGTGGTGATGTCCTCGATGACGAACTCGGCCCCCGCAGGAAGCGGTGCGGCGGCCAACGTCATAGGGACACCATAACCCCGGTTACGGCCGCGGGTGGGCAATACCGGCACCGACTCGACGGCGGCCGGGGCCTAGGATCAACGACATCGACCACTGCCCACTGGTCGAGTGACCGATCGAATCCGGGGGCCATCTGGTGCCGCAGCGCCCACACCGAGTCGCACGAACGACCTCATCCGGGATACTGGCGACCTCATCCGGGACGCTGGCGCTGGCGCTGCTCCTGGCCGCATCGCTGCTCGCCGGATGCTCGTCGAAACTCACTGATCCCGGCCCGGCCACGATCGAACCGGCCGGCGCCGCGGCGTCCCCGCCACCGGGGCGGCCGCCGGTTGGCGACGTACTGGCGCTCACTGGTCGGCCCACCGCCGCGTTATTCGACACGGCCACGTCATCACTGGTGGTGTTCACGCCCGGCACCGACCCGCCGACACCCGGCTCCCTGACAATCGTCGGGCCCACCGGTGCGGCGCGCCCGGTGATGCTGCCCGCCGGGGCCACCGGGATCGCCGGCGACGGCGACGGCGCGGTGTACGCAACCCTTCGCGGCGGGTTCGTGACGGTCGACCTGGCCACCGGCCGACTGACCCAGACGACAATCGATGGCCACGGGGCCACCGACTTCACTGCCCTCGCCCGGCGCGCCGACGGCCGCCTGCTGGTCGGCAGCGCCGCCGGCGCGGTCTACGTCCTGGCCGACCAGACGGATTCGGACCAGACGGGTTCGGTTCAGACGGGTTCGGTTCAGACGGGCGTGACCGCCGAGACGACGATCTTCTCCCGGGTCGACGCCATCGTGACCGAGGGCGAGACCGCCGTCGTCCTGGACCGCGGTCAGACCTCGGTGACCGCCCTGAATCAGCAGGGCGCCGCACAGCAGGCCCTGCGGGCTGGACTCGGAGCGACCACCATCGCCGCCGACCCCGCCGGCCGGGTATTGGTGACCGACACCCGCGGCGGGCAACTGCTGGTGTTCAGTGTCGATCCGCTGATCCAGCGCCAGGGGTATCCGATCGGTGAATCGCCCTATGCAATCGCGGGTTCGAAGACGCTGGTGTGGGTTTCCCAAACCGGAATAAACTCCGTCGCCGGCTACGACCTCGGAACCGGGATCCCGGTGGAAAAAGTGCGCTACCCCACTGTCCGCCAACCGAACTCACTCGCCTTCGATGATGTTTCCGGCACCCTTTATGTGGTGTCCGGTTCCGGTGACGGCATCCAGGTGATTCGCAACGCAGCAGGTGCGCCGTGAGCGCACCGAAGTGGAGTCGGATGCCGGCAGCGTGGGAGCGCGAACTTTCCGACGACTACGAGTGGATACCACTGCGACTGCCACCCGACGTGACCCGAATCAGTGCCTCGACCCGGCTGTCCATCGAGGCCGAGTATCGGGGATGGGAGCTTTCCCGGGTCCGGCTCTATACCGACGGGAGTAGACGGGTGTTGTTGCGGCGCAGGAAATCCCGGGATGACAATCCGCAACCGACCGATCAGCCGGGCTTGTGATTTACGAGGCGGTGCGGCGGGCGCTGTTCCTCGCGCCCCCGGAGCGCATCCACACCCTGGTGTTCACCGCGCTGCGCGGCGTCACCGCGACCGAGATCTCCCGCGGGCCCCTGCGCCGAGCGCTGGCACCGGATGAGCCCATTCTCGCCAGCACGGTATTCGGGGTGAAGTTCAGCGGACCGGTTGGTCTGGCCGCCGGATTCGACAAGGATGGCGATGGCCTGAATACCTGGGGCGCACTGGGATTCGGCTACGCCGAGGTCGGCACGGTAACGGCGCAGCCGCAACCAGGCAATCCGCAGCCCCGATTGTTCCGGCTGCCGGCCGACCGCGCCCTGCTCAACCGAATGGGATTCAACAACCACGGCGCCGGGCAGTTGGCGCTGCGCCTGGCCCGCAGTAGTCCGGATACCCCGATCGGTGTCAATATCGGCAAGTCGAAAGTCACCCCGCCAGAGCAGGCGGCGCAGGACTACGCGGCCAGCGCTCGACTGCTCGGCCCACTGGCCGCCTACCTGGTGGTCAACGTCAGCTCGCCCAACACCCCCGGCCTTCGCGATCTGCAGGCCGTGGAGTCGTTGCGCCCAATCCTGGCCGCGGTGCTGGCCGAGACCTCCACACCGGTGCTGGTCAAGATCGCGCCCGACCTCTCCGACTCCGACGTCGACGCGGTCGCCGACCTGGCCGTGGAAATGGGCCTGGCCGGAATTGTCGCCACCAACACCACCGTGTCGCGGGCCGGCCTTCGCACCCCCGGCGTCGACGATCTCGGGCCGGGTGGAATCTCCGGTCCCCCGGTGGCCAGGCGCGCCGTCGAGGTGCTGCGCCGACTGTATGCGCGCGTCGGCGAATCTCAGGTGCTGATCAGCGTCGGCGGAATCGAGACAGCCGACGACGCCTGGGAGCGCATCACCGCGGGGGCAACGCTGCTGCAGGGGTACACCGGTTTCGTCTACGGCGGAGGCCTGTGGGCCAAACACCTCCACGACGGCATCGCGGCGCGACTGCACGCCGGCGGCTTCGCGTCGCTGGGCGATGCGGTGGGCTCAGAACAGCGCTGACGGTTACGTCTGTTCGTAGGTGCCGTGGATGACCGCACGGGCGATCGAGTGCATGAAGAGGTTGAAGCCCAGGAAGGCTGCGCTGGCATCCTCGCCGATGTCCAACCTCTCCTGATCCACCGCATGCACCACGAAGAAGTACCGGTGGACGCCGTGTCCGGCCGGCGGCGCAGCACCCACGTAGCGGCGGATGCCCGCGTCGTTGCGCAGGGTGAGCGCATCACCGGGCAGCGACGAACCATCGCCCACGCCCGTCGGCAGTTCGCTGACGGTGGCAGGCAGGTTCGCCACCGCCCAGTGCCAGAAGCCCGAGGCCGTCGGCGCATCCGGATCGAAGGCCGTCACGGCGAAACTCCGGGTCTCCTCCGGGAAACCCGACCAGCTCAGCTGCGGGGAGAGGTCCTCGCCACCGGCGCCCATGATGCCGCTGACCTGGGCCTTCGTCAGCGCTCCACCGTCGGTGAGGTCTGCGCTGGTCAGGGTGAAGCCGGGCAGCTTGGGTAGGAAGTCGTAGGGGTTGTACGGAAATGCCATGGCAGATAATCCCTCTCTGGTTCGGTCAGCAGTTTCTCAAGAAGTGTTCGAGCACCCGGGTACCGAACCGCAGGGATTCCACCGGCACCCGCTCGTCGACACCGTGGAACAGTGCCGCAAAGTCCAGTTCCGGCGGAAGCCGAAGCGGAATGAACCCGAAACATCGAATCCCAAGGTGAGCAAAGGCTTTCGCGTCCGTCCCGCCGGAGAGCATGTACGGCACGGTGCGCGCTTCGGGATCGGCGGCCAGCAGTGCGGCATTCATCGAGTCGACCAGATCGCCGTCGAAGGTGGTTTCGTAGGAATCCAACTCGGTGATCCACTCGCGGGTGATGTCAGGACCAATGAGCTCGTCGATCTCCCGTTCGAAAGCTGCCCGACGGCCGGGCAGCACCCGGCAGTCGATCACCGCCTCGGCGGTCGCCGGGATGACGTTGGCTTTGTAGCCCGCCGTGAGCATGGTCGGGTTGGCGGTGTCGCGCAGGGTGGCACTCACGATCCGGGCGATCGGGCCCAGCTTGGCGATCGCCCCCTCGAGGTCGGGTGACGCGGCATCGAAGGTGTAGCCGGTCTCCTCGGCAACCGCGCTGAGGAATTCCGCCACGGAGTCGGTGATCACCAACGGGAACTGGTGGCTGCCGATCCTCGCGACCGCCGAGGCGATTGCCGTGACGGCATTTCCGTCGTGGATCATCGACCCGTGCCCGGCCCGGCCCTGAGCCGTCAGCCGCATCCACAACAGACCCTTCTCGGCGGTCTCGATCAGGTACAGCCGGCGTTCCCCGCCGTCGCGGCGCGGCACGGTGACCGAGAAGCCGCCCACCTCACCGACGGCCTCGCTGACACCGGCGAAAAGATCGGGCCGATTCCCGACCAGCCAGTGTGCCCCGTATTTACCGCCACTCTCCTCGTCGGCGACGAACGCGAACACCAGATCCCGGGGCGGCACGATGGCGGCCCGCTTGAGGTGACGCGCGACGGCCAGCATCATCCCGCACATGTCCTTCATATCGACCGCTCCGCGTCCCCACACGTAGCCATCCGACACCGCGCCCGAGAACGGGTGAACGCTCCAATCGGCGGCCACGGCGGGCACCACGTCGAGGTGACCGTGAATCAGCAGTGCCCCGCGCGTGGGATCAGAGCCCGGCAATCGGACGAAGACATTGCCGCGACCGGGAGCGCCGGACTCCAGGTACTCCGGGGAGTAGCCCACCTCGCGGAGCTTTTCGGCCACCCAGTGGGCGCACTCCGCCTCACCCTTAGTGGTCTCCAACTCGCCGGTGTTGGAGGTGTCGAACTGGATCAGCGCACTGACCAGACCCACTACCTCGTCCTCGGGATCTGTCACGGTTGCATTAATACCACCCGCCGCGCCGTGGCGACCGCGCAGCAGCCCGATACCACATCCTTATCAAGAACCCCATTTACAACACGCGCCTCATGGGGTTCTATTTACCGGTGACCACCCGGCTGCTCGTCATCGTCGGGCTGATGTGTCTGGCGATCAGCGGTTGCACAGCCACCACGACGGGGGCCGCGCTGCCGGCCGCGCCGATCCCCCCGACCACCGCCGAGTCCCTGCCCGCGTTGCTGCTGTCGGCTCCGGAAGTGGCTGCGGCACTGGATGGTGATGAGTTGACGATCACCAGCGACGTCAGTCGCATGTGGAATGACAGTCACATGAGCACGGATGGTGGGCGGGCCGACGCAGCGGGCTGTCTGGCGATCGTGGGCGCGGCCCAGCAGGGCGTCTACACCGATTCCGGGTGGACCGGAATGCACGGCCAGGTGCTGCGTGAGCCACCGACCGCTCCACAGTGGTCGCACTACACGGTGCAGGCGGTGGTGCTCTTCCCCACCGCCGCGGCCGCGGTGGAGTTCTTCACGAAGTCCCAGAGCAGTTGGGCCGGATGCTCCGACCGTGAGCTGACCTACCCCCAGGCGCCGGCACCCGAGCAACTCTGGTCGGTGGGTCCGAGTCGCACCAGTCTCGGGGTACTGACGGTATCCCGAACGCAGCGCGGACCACAGCGCTGGTTCTGCCAGCGGGCGCTCACCGTGCGGGCCAGCGTGGCGGTCGACGTGGAGGCCTGCAGTCTCGATGCGCCGACCTCGGCGGCGGCGGCGATCGCGTCGATGATCGGCGAGCGGCTGCCCACCGCCTGAGCAGCACGCCGGGTTTGGGCCGAACCACGCCGATCCGTTAGCCTGAACTGCCCCGCTTCGGGGTGCTCAGTCCGAGTGGCGGAATGGCAGACGCGCTAGCTTGAGGTGCTAGTGCCCTATTAACGGGCGTGGGGGTTCAAGTCCCCCCTCGGACACCACAGCCCTGGAACATCCCCAGCCCTTGAACATCCCCCGGCCCTGGAACATCCCGTCACCCGACATCGGTGGGCGCGCGTCCGCGGGTGCGGAGCAGGCTGGCAACCGTGGTGATCAGCAGCACCACCGTAATCACACTGATGGACATCGCTGTTGAGATCTCCGGCACATCGACGTAGCTGCCGTTGTTGATGAACGTCAGGGTGTTCTTGTGCAACGCGTGCAGTATTAGCTTGACGCCGATGAAGCCGAGGATGATCGACAGGCCGGCGGACAGGTAAATCAACCGGTCAAGCAATCCGCCGATCAAGAAGTACAGCTGCCGAAGGCCCATCAGCGCGAAGGCGTTGGCGGTGAAGACGATGTAGGGCTCCTCGGTGAGGCCGTAGATGGCCGGGATGGAGTCCAGCGCGAACAACAGGTCGGTGAACCCGATGGCGACCAGTGCCAGCATCAGCGGCGTGACAGCCCGCTTACCGTCGATACGGGTGATGAACCGGTCTCCGTCGTAGGTCTCGGTAGTCGGGACGAACCGGCGCACCAGCGCGACCAGGCGGTTCTCGCGTTCGACCTCCGCCTCGCGCTCGTGGCCGCTCTCGCGCGCCAGTTTCACCGCGGTCAATATCAGGAACAAGCCGAACAGGTAGAAAACCCAGCTGAAGGTGTTGATCGCGGCGGCGCCGACGGCGATGAAACCGGCCCGCATGACCAGTGCCATGACGATGCCGATGAGGAGCAGTTTCTGCTGGTATGGCCGCGGTACTGCAAACGAGGTCATGATCACGGTGAAGACGAAGAGGTTGTCTACCGACAGCGCTTTCTCGGTGATGTAGCCGGCGAAGTACTCCCCACCGAACTGCCCACCCCACTGCCACCAAATGAAAAACCCGAACACCACCGCCAGCGCGATGTACACGCTCGACCAGATCGCCGACTCCCTGAAGGTCGGATCGTGCGGAACGCGCACATGGGCGAAGAAGTCGAAGACGAACAATCCCAGGATCACCACGCACGTGAGGACCCAGACCATCAACGACACGTTCATAAATCCAGTATGCAGACTCTCCAGCGG
>CAMDFY010000080.1 GCA_945897705.1 Bifidobacterium breve
GCGGAAGCCCGAACCCTGAATCTCCGTGTAGTGGACGAAAACATCGGCGGAGCCGTCCTCCGGAGCGATGAAGCCGAAGCCCTTCTCCGCGTTGAACCACTTCACAGTTCCCTGTGGCATTTTTCGTACTTTCCTTCTTTTCCGGGAGCGATCTACCCATGTTCGACGTAGACCGGGCCGGTTGAGACCGCCATCCTTCTTGGATGTGCCGGAATTAACCCCGGCGCAGACCCTCGCAGGAACCGCGACCGCAACGTCGATCCTGCGAAGCGCCAAACACGAACACAGAAGCTGCGACCAACTCAATCCAATCACGTTCGGCGCTGTTAGGACAGTATCGGCGACAATTCGGACGTCAGACTCGAGGCGGAAACGAACAGGGGGACGAGCGTGGCGAGTTTCGGCAGCGAGTTGCTCGCCGCCGTGTGCGGCGAGGCCGACCCCGCAGTGGGCGCCTCGCTGCGTCACGTCACCGAGATGCCCGCTCGCCGCGCCGAGTCGCGCGACTGGCCGTCCTGGGCCGGAACCGATCTGCTCGACGCACTGCGCAACCAGGGCATCACCGCCGCGTGGTCCCACCAAGTCCAGGCCGCCGAACTCGCCCACTCCGGTCGCGACGTGGTGATCAGCACCGGTACCGCGTCCGGCAAGTCGCTGGCGTTCCAGTTGCCGATCATGGATGCTCTGGCCGGCGATCCCCGAGCCAGAGCGCTGTATCTGTCACCGACGAAAGCACTCGGCCATGATCAGTTGCGCTGCGCGCACGCACTGAGCGCTGCGGTGCCCCGCCTGGGTGACGTCGCGCCGAGTGCGTACGACGGCGACACCGGCCCCGAGGTCCGCCGCTTCGCGCGTGAGCGTTCCCGCTGGCTGTTCTCCAACCCGGACATGATCCACGTGTCGATGCTGCGCAATCACGCCCGCTGGGCGGTTTTCCTTCGCGGACTCCGATATATCGTCGTCGACGAATGCCATTACTACCGAGGTGTTTTCGGTTCGAATGTGGCGATGATCCTGCGACGGCTGCTGCGGCTGTGCGAACGATACCGCTCCCCTGGTTCAGCCGCGACGACCGTGATCTTCGCCAGCGCCACCACAGCCGCACCGGGGGCTACCGCAGCCGAACTGATCGGGCGGCCCGTCGAGGAAGTCGTGGTCGACGGATCACCGCAGGGAGCGCGCACGATCGCGTTGTGGGAACCCGCGTTGCGGACCGATCTGCGCGGTGAGAACGGTGCGCCGGTGCGCCGTTCCGCGGGTGCCGATGCGGCCCGCATGTTGGCCGACCTGGTGGCGCAGGGCGCACGGACGCTGGCCTTCGTGCGATCGCGGCGGGGGGCAGAACTGATCTCCCTCGCCGCCCGCGCGCGGCTGGAGGACATCGCGCCGCACCTGCGGGACACCGTCACCTCCTACCGTGCCGGCTATCTCGCCGAGGACCGCCGCGCGATCGAACGGGCGCTGGCCGAAGGTGCGGTGCGCGGACTGGCCACCACCAACGCCCTGGAATTGGGTATCGACATCGCCGGGTTGGACGCTGTGCTGCTGGCGGGATTTCCGGGCACCGTCGCCTCGTTCTGGCAGCAGGCTGGTCGGTGCGGGCGGCGCGGACAGGGCGCGCTGGTCGTTCTGGTCGCCCGGGATGACCCGCTGGACACCTACCTGGTTCACCACCCAGAGGCGCTACTCGGCAAGCCCGTCGAGCGGGTGGTGATCGACCCGACCAACCCCTACGTCGTCGGTCCGCAGTTGCTGTGCGCTGCAACTGAACTGCCCCTCACAGTGCAGGAGGTGCGGGCGTGGAACGCTGAGCCGGTGGTCGCCGCACTGGTCGACGACGGATTGTTACGGTGCCGCGGCGGCCGGTACTTTCCGGCCGCCGGAGCAGACCCGCACGACACCGTCGACATCCGCGGCACAGTCGGCGGAAGTGTTGCGATCGTCGAAGCCGGTACCGGTCGGATTCTGGGAAGCACCGAGGCTGCCAGGGCGCCGGCGACCGTGCACCCCGGGGCGGTCTATCTGCACCAGGGCGAAAGTTATCTGGTTGACTCACTCAACCTCGAGGACAGGGTGGCATTCGTCCATGCCGAGGATCCCGGGTACGCGACGTACCCCAGGGAGATCACCGACATCACCGTGACGGGCACCGGCGAACGTGCCGGGTACGGCGCGGTGACACTGGGCCTGGTTCCGGTATCGGTCACCCACCAGGTGATCGGTTTCCTCCGCCGTTCACCTTCCGGCGAAGTGATCGACTTCGTGGAACTGGAGATGCCCGAACAGAGCCTGGCGACCACTGCGGTGATGTACACCGTTACATCAGACGCCCTGCTGCACAACGGGATCGAACCAGCTCGAATACCGGGTGCTCTGCACGCCGCCGAGCACGCGGCGATCGGCCTGCTTCCCCTGGTCGCGAGTTGTGATCGGGGGGACATCGGCGGAGTCTCCACCGCTGTGGGCGAGGACGGCCTGCCGACGGTGTTCGTCTACGACGGTCACCCCGGCGGTGCCGGCTTCGCTGAACGCGGTTACCGCCTGGCCGCCACCTGGCTGCGGGCGACATTGCAGGCGATCGAAGCGTGCGAGTGCCCGCGAGGTTGCCCGTCCTGCGTGCAGTCACCTAAATGCGGAAACGGAAACGATCCGCTCGACAAGGCCGGTGCCGCCGACGTCTTGCGGTCAGTGCTGGCTCACCTGTCCGCAGGCCAGCACTGACCCGGTCCCCGACCAACCCCTCGAGCGGCCGACGGCCAAGACTTCGAATCACTCCGTGAGCAGAGCGCCGACAACGTTCGGACAACGCGATCCGTGCGGCAGGACCCTCGGGTCTGCCAGCAAACCCTACGCCGCGGATAAGGCGGCGGCAAGCAATGGGGTTCGCATCATTGCGAGGCCGACTCAGTCCCGGATGTCGTAGCACGCCGTTAGAATTTCGCCGTGACGCAGGACTGGTTGCTGGTGGAGACGCTCGGTGACCAACCTGTCGTCGTCGCCCAGGGTCGGCAAATGAAGAATTTCGTGCCGCTGGCGGGTTTTTTGCGTCGCAATCCGAACCTGGCCGCCATCGCGACCGCGATCACCGAGACCGTCGCATGCGGACAGGGCCTGGTCAGTATCACGCCGAAAACTCATCGGGTGATCCGCACCGAACCGGTGACCATGACCGGCGGCCACATCCACGGGGTGCACGTCTGGTGCGGCCCGCCCGACGATGAGCCGCCCGAGCGCCCACTTCCCGGCCCGATGCTGTGGGACTTCACCCTGGGCGAGTCCAGTGGAACCGTCCAATATCTGATCAATGCCGGCATGGACCCGACCACGGAGCCGACCACGGGCCGCAGTTTCGTTGACGACATTCCCAGCCGCAGCCTCAATCGTGACGAGGCGAACGTGCTGGCACAGACCCTCGACGCGGCCCCCGACCGAACCTATTGCGCGACATGGGAATTCACCGATAAACAGGGCGCCTTCCGCCGAGTGGGTTTCGTGGTTCGCACTGCCATGCAATCCATGGAAGATGGCAGCGAGCACCTGATCGCCCGGGCGATGAACCTCGTCGATCAGGTGTGGGCCGCACCGCCGGGGCCCGAGCACCTGGCGCAGCGGGTCCTGAACGGTCTGGCCGAGCCAGGCGTGTACAGGCTTCTGATGGACCTGAACACCTGGATGCCCCTTAAGTGGCTTGATGATCCCTGCCCGTTTTTCGACTGGCGATCCGGCGCGACGATGCACCCCGGTGACCGCTTGGAGTACTCCGAACGAATGACTGAGGAACTTCAGTCCGGCTCGACAAGTGCGGTCCTGCGACTGCCCGGCAACGACGGCGCCGACTGGGTCCCCTTGCACGTCACCATCAACCGGATGGAACTGGACACCGGCGTCTTTGCCGGCCTGGTGACGGTGCGCCAGCCCACCGAGGATGAACTGGGCCAACACCGTCGCGACCGCACCGGCAGTTCCTAACCCGCCGAGGACGGGCCGGCGCGAGCCGAGGCACGCGCCACGCCCCCGAGCCGACCATTCATCCGGACCGCTGTCGTCACCACAATGTCGAGCTGCTCGACATCGCACTGCGTCAACGCCGCCCCCATGGCGGCGGCGAGTCGGCGGGCCTGCCCGCAGGCGGCCTCCGGTCCGAGGGGCAACCGGGCGGCGGCTGCCAGCGCCGCCAGATCAGCCGAAGTCTGCGCGCGGTGCCGCGCCAGCGCCGCGGTTCCGATCATGATTGCGCCGGCACTGCCGGTCACCACGATGGCGACCAGGGCTGCGGCCAGCACGGTGGCGGCTCCGGTGTCATCAGCGACCGGTCTCGGTGACAGAGATGGCTTCCCCGACGATGACCACCCCGGGCAGCATTGGCGAATGGCTGCTGACCCTGGCGACCACGTACCCGCCGTCGCGGCGGAGATCAATCGACGCTCCCGCCGGGATGAGACCGGCCGCCATCGCGGCAGGGACCGGATCGCCGCGGGCCGCCAACCGCGCCGCCTCCCGCGCGGCGTCGAGGCAACGCATCTGGAGCGAGACCGCGACGAGGCCCGCGCAACACAGCACCAGAACGGCCACCAGGGTGGCGATGGCCAGCGCGGCCTCGACGGTGCCGAACCCGCCGTCACCGGTTAGACCCTGGTGTTCAGCGCACGGTTGATGATGTTGGTCAGCGCGCCGACGATCGAGTCGCCGGTGACCACGCCGTAGAGAATCGCGCCGAACGCCGCGGCGGCGATCGTGCCGATGGCGTACTCGACCGTCGACATCCCTGCCTCGTCGAGGGCCAGCGTGGTCACCCGGTACCGGATCCCTCGAGTCAGTTTGAGCAGCATGTCCATTCCCTTCCTGTTGACACCGGGTGTGTTGACCCCGGGTGTGTTGATACCGACTGCGTTGACACCGGTGAACTTCCGCGGGGATCACAGCACCCCCCGACCAAAGATGTCGCCGGCCAGACCTGCGATCACCGGCACGATGCCGAGACAGACGAAGGCCGGCAGGAAGCACAGCCCGAGTGGACCGGCGATGAGAACCCCGGCGCGTTCGGCGGCGGCCACCGCCGCATGTCCGACGTCCTGGCGGAACTGCTCGGCGAGTTCGGCGACGCCGTCGGCCAGTGCACTGCCCGACGATGCCGATCGCCGGGCCAGACGGGAGAGCGCCTCGCAACCCTCGTCGGCTACCTCCTCCGGAGTCCGCCATGCGATATCCGGATCGGCGCCAAGCGCCAATAGGTCTGCGGCTCTTCGTAACTGCGCACCCAGGGCCGCGGGAGCGTGCGCGGCCACCGCAGCGGCCGCAGCGGATACCGCCATGCCCGAGGAAAGACACACCGCGAACACATCGAAGGCCGAGGCGATCGCGAACGGGTCGGGTTTCGGTTCCCGGGGGCGGGCCGTCCGCCGCCCCACGGCCACTGTGCCGACCCGCCGGCGAGTGCGATACGGGCCCGTGCCGAGCAGCAGGGCACCGGCCAGCAACAGTGCGGCGGCGGTCATGTCGTCAGCCGATCGATGATGCGGTTCGCCCATGCCGCGCCGCTGGCGATCAAACCCAGACCGACGAGGAGGAACCACCCGCCCGAACCGCCGCCGAGAAGAAACCGGGCGGAGTCGGCTCCGATGAGTTCACCGAGGGCCACGCCCAAAATCGGCAGCCCGGCCAGGATGGTGGCCGTGGCCCGGGCACCGGCCAATCCCGCCTGAACCCGGTCGGCAAACCGTTGCCGGTCGAGAATGTCGCGGTGCGCCGCCCGGATCAACGTCGACATGGACAATCCGTGCTCAGCAGCCACGGTCCAACAGATCGCGAGACGATCCCAGTACGCGGGCACCGAGGAATCCGCCGCCGCCGACCGTAGGCCTGCCGCCACGTCGGCGCCCAGCTGCGCGCGGGTCGCCACCGCCCTTAGCGAATCTCCCACGCCGCCGGGGGACTCCGCCGCGGCAACGCTGAAGGCCCGCACCGGATGCGCACCGACTCCCAATTCACCGACCAGAACCTCCAGTCCCGCAGTCAACGCCCGGCTCTCGTCGCGGCGGCGCCGGTCTGCGATCCACCGCCGCCGCCGACGTTCGGCCACGGCGGCCAGCACCGCGATGGCCAGTGCCAGCGGCGGCGGCGCGCACAGGGCGATCGCCGCGGCCGCGACCAGCGCCAACCATCCCGCGATCCATCCGCCATGACGTCGCCGTCGCGCATGCCCCAACCGGCCGCCCGGCGGCGGCACCGCCACCAGCAGAGCCGCCGCCAGCAGGACCGCACCCAGGGCGAACGGACTCAGGGCGAACGGACTCATCGGACACGCCGGTCGTCGACCATGTGACGCAACAGTTGCGCCCCCGATTGCCACCCGCGGTCGACGTGCCACACCGGCAGTACCCGAACGCGGCCGGTGTCGTCGCGGTCCAGCACCGCGATCTCAGAGAGTTGTCGCCCATCCGGGCCGCGGTTGACATGTAAGACCACCTGCACCGCCGCCCCAAGTTGACTGTGCAGCGCCGCGGGACTCAACCCATCCAGGGCGGCGAGGGCCTCGAGGCGGGCCGGCACCTCGGCCGGACTGTTGGCGTGCACCGTCCCGGCCCCGCCGTCATGGCCGGTGTTGAGAGCAGCCAGAAGATCGACGACCTCAGCACCTCTCACCTCTCCGACGATGATGCGGTCCGGACGCATCCGCAGCGCCTGGCGGACCAGGTGACGCAGGGTGATCTCCCCTGCCCCCTCGACATTCGCGCTGCGGGCGACCAGACGGATGAAGTGCGGGTGTCGTGGCGCCAACTCGGGTGCATCCTCGACGCACACAATGCGTTCGTGATCTGCGACAGACCCGAGAGCCGCGGCCAACAGGGTCGTCTTGCCGGCGCCGGTGCCGCCGGACACCAGAAACGCCAACCGCGAGGATATGACGTCAGCAAGTAGTGCCGCGGCTTCGGAGCTGATCGCACCGGCCGCCGTCAACGCCGCCAGATCCTGGCTCGCGGGCCGAAGCACCCGCAGGGAAACGCAGGTACCGGCAACCGCAATCGGCGGTAGTACCGCGTGCAGTCGGACGGTGACCTGCCCTCCGATTCCGCCGGCGAGTTGCCCGTCGACCCACGGCTGGGCGTCATCGAGTCGCCGACCGGCAGCGTTGGCGAGGCGCTGGGCCAGACGGCGAACCGATGCCTCGTCAGGAAACCGTATCGCACTGCGGCGCAGCCCATTTCCATCATCTACCCACACCTCATCCGGTGATGAGACCAGCACATCAGTGACGCCTTCGGCGCGAAGTAGCGGTTCGAGAATGCCGGCACCGGTCAGTTCTGTCTCCAGCAGACGCAGGCTGTTCAACACGTCGGTATCGCCGAGCATCCCACCGGCCTCGGCGCGAATCGCCGCCGCGATGACCGGCGGTCGCAGTGGTGCGGCCTCGGCGGCCAACCGCTCGCGAACCCGATCGATCATTGACCCACTCATGCGGCCCGAACCTCGGGACCGGAACGCGCGACACCCAGTACCGTTCGCGCTGCCGCAGCCAACGGCGATCGACGCCCCAGCCGCAGTCCACCGCGTTCCAGATGCACGGCAAGCATCGGTTCCGGGCGCATGGACGCCAACAGCGGTGCTGCCGCGGCGTCAGCCACCTCACCGGCCCGCAGACCACCCGGTGCCGGTCCGCGCACCACCAGGCCGATGTTCGGATTCATCGTGCGCACCACTCCCGCCACCGCGGCGGTCGCGGCGATGCTGCGCACGTCGCAACGTGTCACGATCACGGCGAGATCGGCAGACTCCAGGATCGGCACCGACGCCGCGGTGAGTTGCCTCGGCAGGTCACACACCACCGTGATGCCCCCACGCCGGCCGGCATCGACAATCGACGCCGCCGCGGTGGCGTCGATCTCGTGGAATTCCCTCGTGCCGGACAGCACGCTCAGGCCGCCCAATCGCGGTAACACGTCGCGAACCGCACCCCAGCCGAGCCGCCCGCTCCCGACGGAAAGGTCGGGCCAGCGCAAACCAGGAACCGATTCCACACCCAGCATCAGATCGAGTCCGCCACCGCAGGGGTCCAGATCAACCAGCAATGCCTCCTCGGCACTACATGCCAGCGCACCGGCGAAGACCGATGCGCCACCGCCACCGCGACCGGCCGTCACGGCAATTACCCGACCGCGACGGCGAGCGACGCGACCCAGTTCCGCCACCTCAGACAGCGAGCGCACCAGTTCGGCTTCCTGGGCCGGCAGGACGCAGACGCACCGGGCACCCACCGCGACGGCCGCAGCCCACGTCGCGGCCGAAGGGACAGCAGCTCCCAGCAGGAACACATCGTCCCGCCGCGGCATCCCCGCTCGAACGGACCGGCCGGCGCCGTCCTCGTCCACCACGATCGCGGCCGCCGTGGGCCACAATTTGCGACTCGGCGTTGGTGTCCGGATCGCCCGCAGGCCGACCGCGGCCGCGATGGCATCAACGGCGGCGGACAACGCGGGATCGTCGATCACCGAAAGCAGAACCGGAGCTTGCGTAGGCACTCGCTGACGCTGACCCAGTTCCAGTCGGTCCGCCAGTCTGCCGTCGCGCAGTTGTGGATGACGTCCGGTCTGGGGATTGTTTTTGAGTCGGGTCAGGCGGTGCGGCAAAGAACCAGAGGCCACAGACAAAGGACGACCCTCGCCAGGGGGGGAGGAGGCGAGGGTCGTCGTGTATCAGCCCCGGGGGGTCGGGCTGATGCACCCCCGGCCGAAGCCAGGTGAACCCGACTATACACACGTCCATGGGCGCTAGCGCAAGCCTTACCGGCCTGATAAAACTACGTTTTTCCTGTGAAAGTACAGCCGTGGTCAGCTGACGTGGACTGCCACTTTCGCGGTGGATCGGTGGCGGACTTCAGCCGGCAGCACGCCCTGATCACCCACAGTGCCGCTGGCGACAAGGCCGGTTTGTTCGGGTGAATACCCCGTCAGCAGGCCCGCCGCCGCCGAATTCGCCAGTGCACAGTCGCGCACGTGCATATTCAGCAAACCGAAGAGGCACACGGACACCGGGCGAATCGCGGAGGCGTTCGGCGAACCTGCGGCCGCATGCCCAATGATGCGGAATTGATGCTTGCTGTGACGGCCGTCACGGAGTACAAAGGATTTACGGACGCTTGGTGACGCCAAGGGAGTGTCGGAAGAGAAGGTTCTCCCTCCGGATCTAAGCGATCCAGCACGGTTACGGGCACCCACGCGGAGCATGCCGCGATAGGGCAGAAGCGTTGCGGGCCTGCGTAATTGCACAGCGTGTGCATGATCGCCGAGGCCACTCACGCAACCCACCTAGCACGCCTGGTAACCCGGACAACCGTGCTGGCGGGCGGCGAGCCGAATTCACTTCGGAGCGCCGCCCGCTTTCATGTTCGGTGGGCCGCAATTGTTAGCCCCCGGCGGCGTCGGCGATCGACAATGCCTCGCGCGCACCGTCTTCCAGTGCACGGCAGCAATGCAGCAGCCACTCGCGAACCGCGTCGGGATCGCCGGTGGCGAAGCCGGTAGCCGCGGACCGATACTCCTCGGTCCGGCGTAACCAGTACACTTCCGGCACCCCGAGTCCGTGCGGGTCAAGTCCGGTGGCGATCGTCACCAGGCGCGAAACTGCCCGTGCGACAACACCATCGGCACTACCGAACGGCGCTAACGTCAGCAGTTCGCCGTGCGCAACGGCGGCAAGGATCGGAGCACCGACAGCACTTCCGCCCGTGACCAGGCCGGTCAGCAGGTCGAGTCGGGCCGAAATTTCGGGAACCTGGCGCGGCCGGCCGAGTTGCTGCTCGTCGACCAGGTCGGCGGCGGCAAGAGAGTGCAGGCGCGCCAGCGCCTGCAACGGGGCGCGTTGCCACACCCCCACCACTGCGGTGCTGCCGCCCTCAAGGGCCTGACCGGCGCGCAATGCTCCGGCGAGTACCGCATCGTGGGACACCGCGGTGGGATCGAGTTGCATACCCCCGCCGTCGAGCGCCGAGGATGATCGCGCGCCACGGATCGCCGACTCCGCTGCGGTCAGCGGCCACTTTCGAAGATTGGTGCGGTGCCGGTGGGCTCTGCCCAGCGCAGCGCGCGCGGCCTCGGCGGCGTCGGCCACCCCCGGCATCGTCACCAGTGGTGCCAACAGGTCGCGCTTTCCTGACTCCACGGCCAGAAACGTTAGACCCATCGGAGTGTCGACGTCTTCCGGCCCGATGCGCGGTAGCCCAATGCACGCCCGGTCCGGTGACTACGCTCACAGCCATGACCGAGGCGCACCAAGATGTTC
>CAMDFY010000081.1 GCA_945897705.1 Bifidobacterium breve
CGGCGCGGAGGTGGTGGCCTTCGATCCGATCACCGACACGCTTCCGGAGCGCACCGCGGCACTGGTGCTGCCGGGCGGATTCCCCGAGCAGTACCGCGAAGAACTCTCCGGCAACGTCGCACTGCGCGACCAGATCCGCGAATTCGCCGCCCGCGGCCCGGTGCACGCCGAATGCGGCGGGCTCACGTACTTGATGTCCGACCTCGACGGGCATCCGATGTGTGGAGTGCTGTCCGGTTCGGCGACCTTCACTCCGCGGCTCACCCTGGGCTACCGCGACGCCGTCGCAGCGGCCGATTCGGCGTTGTATACCGAGGGCCAGCGGGCGACCGGCCACGAGTTTCACCGCACCACAGTGCAATTCGACACCCCGGTGCAGTCGGCCTGGCTCATGCGCCGACCCGGCGATCACCCGGCCGGCGATGGCGCGGTCGCCGCCGGGGTGCATGCTTCCTATCTGCATACCCATCCCGCGGCCCAGCCGCACGCCGTCCGGCGGTTCGTCGAGCATGCTGCGGGTCACCACGGCAGGGTTCATGAGGCGCATTAGGGTTCATGAGGCTCCTCGGGGTTCATGAGGCTCCTCGGGGTTCATGAGGCTCGCGAGGTTCATTAGGCTCGTCAGGTGAGCGAGAACGCCTACCTGGTCGGCCTGCGCTTGGCCGGCAAGAAGGTCGTCATGATCGGCGGCGGCACGGTGGCGCAGCGCCGGGTGCCGGTTCTCATCTCGCATGGTGCCGACGTCCACGTCATCGCCAGGGCGGCCACCCCGGCGGTGGAAGCCCTAGCTCTTCAGCGGCCGGGTATCACCCTGATCCTGCGGGACTACCGCGGCGGCGACCTCGACGGCGCCTGGTACGCCGTCGCCGCCACCGACGACCCAGAGGTGAACGCCGCGGTGGTGGCCGAGGCCGAGAGCCGACGCATTTTCTGCGTCCGCGCCGATGCCGGCCGCGACGGCACCGCGGTCACCCCGGCCTCCTTCGACTATGAGGGACTGATGGTCGGGGTGCTGGCCGGCGGCGAGCACCGGCGCTCGGCGGCGGTGCGCTCAGCCATCCGGGAGGCGTTCGCCCAGGGTCGCATCGAACCGGGCCTCGTCGCCGCCACCGCTTCGGATGTGGTGCCTGGCGGGGTTGCGCTCGTTGGTGGTGGACCTGGCGACCCGGAGTTGATCACGGTGCGCGGACGGCGGCTGCTGGCTTCGGCCGACGTCGTGGTCACCGACCGACTCGCACCGCCGGAACTGCTGGCCGAACTCCCGCCGCACGTCGAGATCATCGACGCGGCCAAGATTCCCTACGGTCGCGCCATGGCGCAGGAATCCATCAATGACGTTCTGATCGCCCGGGCACGGGCGGGAAAGTTCGTGGTGCGACTCAAAGGCGGTGATCCGTTCGTGTTCGCGCGCGGCTATGAGGAAGTTCTCGCCTGCGCCGCCGCTGGAATCCCGGTCACAGTGGTACCCGGCGTTACCAGCGCGATCGCGGTTCCGGCAATGGCGGGCGTCCCGGTCACCCACCGGGCGGTGAATCACGAGTTCGTCGTGGTCAGCGGGCACTTGTCACCGGAGCACCCGGAATCGTTAGTGAATTGGAATGCCCTCGCGCAGTTGACCGGGACGCTGGTGCTGATGATGGCCGTCGAGCGCATCGCGTTGTTCGCCGAGATCCTGCGGAAAGGCGGCCGACCAGCCGAGACGCCGGTCCTGGTGGTCCAGCAGGGCACCACGGCCGGCGAACGGGTGCTGCGGACGACGCTGGCCGACGTGGCCGAACAAATCCGCGACCAGGGCATTCGGCCACCCGCGATCATCGTGATCGGGCCCGTGGCCGGACTCGAGACTTTAAAGTCTTCTTAATATTACTGTAGGGTAGGGCGCTATGACTGCTCTCGATGACGCGCAGCGCGCCACGCCCTTGCCACGGGCCAGCCGCGCGGCCGGCCATCAGGACGGTCCGGCGCCGCTGTTGGGTCCGGGACGGCGAGATGCGCAGCCGCACTCCGCAGCGGCGACGCGGATTCCGGGCTGGCTGCCCTCACGGCGCTTCATCTCCGCCATTGCCGCGATCGGCGGCATGCAGCTGCTGGCCACCATGGACTCCACCGTGGCCATCGTCGCGCTGCCGAAGATCCAGGACGAGCTGGGCCTGTCCGATGCCGGCCGCAGTTGGGTGATCACCGCCTACGTGCTGACGTTCGGCGGCCTGATGCTGCTCGGCGGGCGACTCGGCGACACCATCGGTCGTAAGCGGACCTTCATCGTCGGCGTCGCACTGTTCACCATCGCCTCGGTGCTGTGCGGAATCGCCTGGGATGAAACGACGTTGGTGGTCGCGCGGCTGCTCCAGGGCGTCGGCGCGGCGATCGCCGCACCCACCGGGCTGGCGCTGGTCGCCACCACATTTCCCAAAGGCCCGGCCCGCAATGCCGCCACTGCGGTGTTCGCCGCCATGACCGGAATCGGCTCCGTGCTGGGCCTGGTCGTCGGTGGTGCGCTCACCGAGGTGTCCTGGCGGCTGGCCTTCCTGGTCAACGTGCCGATCGGCATCCTGATGATTTACCTGGCCTACCACAACCTGCGCGAGACCCACCGGGAGCGGATGAAACTCGATGCGGCCGGTGCCCTGCTGGCGACGATCGGCTGCACGGCTGCGGTGTTCGGCTTCACCCAGGGGCCGGAGAATGGCTGGTTAGCGCCCATGACGCTGCTGGCCGGCGGGGCGGCCGTGCTGGCGTTCGCGGCCTTCGTCGTCGTGGAACGCAGCGCGATCAACCCGGTGGTGCCGTTCGAGCTTTTCCGCGACCGCAACCGGCTGGCCACCTTCGCCGCGATCTTCCTGGCCGGCGGGGTGATGTTCACCCTGACCGTTCTGATCGGCCTGTACGTCCAGGACATCATGGGCTACAGCGCGCTGCGAGCCGGTATCGGATTCATCCCGTTCGTCATCGCCCTCGGCGTCGGCTTGGCTGTCTCGTCGCAACTGGTGTCGCACTTCCCGCCACGGGTGCTCGTCATCGCCGGCGGTGTGCTGGTCCTCGGCGCGATGATCTACGGCTCGACCCTCAGCGCCGACATCCCGTACTTCCCCAATCTGGTGATCCCCATCACCGTCGGCGGCTTCGGCATCGGGATGATCGTCGTTCCGCTGACGGTGTCGGCCATCGCCGGAGTCGGGTTCGACCAGATCGGACCCGTGTCGGCGATCGCACTGATGCTGCAGAATCTGGGCGGCCCCGTCGTCCTGGCCGTCATCCAGGCCGTGATCACCTCCCGCACCCTTTACCTGGGCGGCACCACCGGCCCGGTCAAGAACATGAATCCCGAACAGCTGCACGCCCTGGACCAGGGTTACACCTACGGTCTGCTGTGGGTGGCCGCAGTAGCGGTGATCGTCGGCGGGGTGGCATTGTTCATCGGCTACTCGGCAAAGCAGGTCGCCCATGCGCAGGAAGTCAAGGAAGCGATCGACTCCGGCGAGATTTAAGCGCCCGCCCGGCACCCGGCCCGGATAGCGCCGACCTGGGTAGGGTAGGGGGCCATGGCTGGTTTCAGCGTTCCCGGACCGCCGGCCAGAGCGCTTTCCTCCAGCGTGCTGGGGATCGCGATCATCGCGATCACGGGCATGCAATTGATGGCCACCCTGGACGGGACCATCGTGATCGTCGCATTGCCCCGGATGCAGGACGAACTGGGCCTCTCTGATGCCGGTAAGAGTTGGGTCATCACCGCTTACGTCCTGACATTCGGCGGGCTTTTGCTGCTCGGCGGGCGGGTCGGCGACGCGATCGGGCATAAGCGGGCGTTCATCTCCGGGGTCGGCGTGTTCACCATCGCCTCGATGGCCTGCGGGCTGGCGACCGACGGTGCACTCCTGATCGCCGCGCGGGCTGTGCAGGGCATCGGGGCGGCCGTCGCGGCGCCGACCGGCCTGGCACTGATCGCCACCACCTATGCCGTCGGCCACGCCCGCAACCGCGCGATGGCGATGTCGGCCGGCATGCAGGGCATCGGGTCGGTGCTCGGTCTGGTGCTCGGCGGAGCACTGACCGTCATCTCGTGGCGGCTGGCCTTCCTGATCAACCTGCCGATCGGTGCGCTGATCATCTGGATTGCGCTGACCCGACTCGAAGAAACCCGTCACGAGCGCCTGAAACTCGACATCACCGGAGCCCTGGTGGCGACGCTGGCCTGCGCCGCGGCGGTGCTGGTCTTCACCCAGGGCCCGCAGCGCGGCTGGACGGACCCGCCGGTGATCGGCGCCGGAGTGGCCGCAGCGCTGCTCGGTGTCGGGTTCCTGTTCGTCGAGCGCCGCGCAGACAACCCGCTGGTTCCGCTATCGCTGTTCGCCGACCGCAACCGCGTCATGACCTTCATCTCGCTGTTCCTTGCCGGCGGCGTGCTACTGACGCTGACCGTGATGATCGGGCTCTACGTCCAGGATGTTTTGGGTTACTCGGCGCTGCACGCGGGCATCGCGTTCATCCCGTTCGCGTTGGCACTCGGCCTCGGCAACCTGATCACCGCGCGACTGGCACCGCACTTCGCGCCGCGCTGGCTCATCATCGGCGGCGGCATCTTCGTCCTGGGCTCCATGCTCTTTGGATCCACTCTGACCCGCACCATCCCGTACTTTCCCGATCTCCTCTTGCCGATCCTGATCGGTGGGTTCGGTATCGGCGTCATCTCGGTGATCCTGCCGCTGTGCGCGGTCGCCGAGGTCGGCCCCAGCGAGATCGGCCCGGTCAGTGCCATCACCCTGATGGTGCAGAACCTCGGTGGACCCGTGGTGCTCGTGGTCATCCAGGCGGTACAGGTCTCGCGCACCCTCTATCTCGGCGGCACCACCGGTCCGGTGGCCGACATGACCCCGGCCCAGCTCGACGCACTCGACGCCGGCTACACCTACTCGCTGCTGTGGATCGCCGCGGTGGCCATCCTGGTCGGTATCAGCGCTTTTTTCATCAGGTTCTCCGCGCGGCAGATCGCCGCCGCCCAGCACACCCGCGAGGCGGTTGAGGCCGGCGAAATCTAGCCGGGGCCGACGGGGTTGGTTCGGCTGCCAGTCGGGTGGCCGAGACCGGTGGTTAGGCTTGGCCGCTGTGATCACCCGGATGTCCGAACTGTTCCTGCGAACCCTGCGTGACGATCCCGCCGACGCCGAAGTGCCCAGCCACAAGCTGCTGATCCGGGCCGGCTACGTGCGTCCGATCGGGCCGGGCCTTTACAGCTGGCTGCCGCTGGGGCTGCGGGTGCTGCGCAAGATCGAGAACATCGTCCGCGAGGAGATGATCGCGATCGGCGGCCAGGAGATCCTGTTCCCCGCGCTGCTCCCGCGCGCGCCGTACGAGACCACCAACCGCTGGACCGAGTACGGCGACGGGGTGTTCCGGCTCAAGGACCGTCGGGACAACGACTATCTGCTCGGGCCGACCCACGAGGAGCTTTTCACCCTGACGGTCAAGGGGGAGTACAGCTCCTACAAGGACTTTCCGGTGCTGCTGTTCCAGATCCAAACCAAGTACCGCGACGAGGCCCGGCCGCGGGCCGGCATTCTGCGCGGCCGGGAGTTCATCATGAAGGATTCCTACTCGTTCGACGTCCACGACGACGGGTTGCGGACGGTGTATCTCGCCCACCGCGAGGCCTATCAGAAGATGTTCGCGCGCATGGGTATTCGCTACGTCGTCGTCTCGGCGGTCTCGGGCGCGATGGGCGGAAGCGCGTCTGAGGAGTTCTTGGCGGAGAGCGAGATCGGTGAAGACACCTTCGTGCGCTGCCTGCAGTCCGGCTACGCCGCCAATGTCGAGGCCGTCACCACCGCGATACCCGAACCGATACCGTTCGACGGTCTGGCGGCGCCGCAGATACACGACACCGGCGACACCCCGACCATCGCCACCCTGGTCGATTGGGCGAACACCGCCGGGTTGGGCCGCACCATTACCGCCGCCGACACACTCAAGAATGTGCTGCTCAAGGTCCGCGTACCGGGCGGCGAGTGGGAACTGCTGGGCATCGGATTGCCCGGTGATCGCGAGGTCGACGACAAGCGCCTCGGCGCCGCACTCGATCCGGCCGAATACGCCATGCTCGACGACGCTGATTTCGCCAAGCAACCGTTTCTGAAGAAGGGCTATATCGGCCCGAAGGCATTGCTGGACAACGGTGTTCGCTATCTGGTAGACCCGCGGGTCGCCAACGGCACGGCGTGGATCACCGGGGCCGACGAACCAGGCAGGCATGTGGTCGGCCTGGTGGCCGGACGGGACTTCGTCGCGGACGGCGTCATCGAAGCCGCCGAGGTGCGCGACGGCGACCCGTCTCCGGATGGCGCCGGCCCACTGGTGAGTGCGCGTGGCATCGAAATCGGCCACATCTTCCAGTTGGGCCGCAAGTACACCGATGCGTTCACCGTCGACGTTCTCGGTGAGGATGGCAAACCGGTGCGGTTGACCATGGGCTCCTACGGCATCGGGGTGTCTCGGCTGGTGGCGGTGATCGCCGAGCAGCAGCACGACGCATTCGGACTGCGGTGGCCGTCGGCGGTGTCGCCGTTCGACGTGCACGTCGTGATCGCCAACAAAGATGCCGAGGCGCGCGCCGGCGCCGAAGAACTCGCCGCCGAACTGGATCGACTGGGCTTCGAGGTGCTGCTCGATGACCGGACCGCCTCACCCGGGGTGAAATTCAAGGACGCCGAACTGCTCGGCATGCCGTGGATCGTGGTGGTGGGCCGGGGTTGGGCGGACGGCACCGTGGAATTGCGCAACCGCTTCACCGGCGAGGCCCGCGAGGTCGCCGTCGGCACTGCGGCCATCGATGTCGCTGCGGTCTTGGCCGACGTCTGACCGCGAGTCTGACGCCAGCGCGACGTTCGGCGGCGACCGTCGCGCTGGCGTTACGGTCGGCGGTGGGCCCGGGCTACTCGCTGCCGCCGGGGAAGGCCGTCGTGACCGGCCAGGCACCCAACACCTGACGCCAGCGCGCGGCGGCCACCGCGCACTGGGTCAGCGCCGTCAGGCCGAATACCCGGTCCTGCTCGGAGCTTGCCTGCTCCAGCACCGCCCGCCAGGCCACCGCGCAGTCCTCTTCCAATCGGATCGCGAGCCGAGCGGCATTGGTCGGCGAATCCACCAGGAGCGGCAACCGGTAGCCGGCTGCGGGCAACGGCACCTTCACTGAGCGTTCGGTCAGCATCGCCACCGCCGCCTCACGCCGGTCGCGGTGCTCGGCCAGCACCGCGGAGACGAGGTCGTTGCGAATGGGCAGGCTGTGCGCCGAGACCATGCCGTAGCCGTAGATCGCGGCGTGCTCGGTGCCGATGGCGTCGAACAGTGCCCCCTGGTCGGCGGCCGTCGGCCGGTCCGGGTCCGGTTGCTCGGGTGTCGTCATCGCAGTCGTCCTCCGGGCGTTAGCGCCACCGTCGCGGATGCCGCACAGGCCGCGGCGATGGAGCCGAGTAGGCCCGCCCGGTAGCCCGACATCGTCGGTGCCAGAGCCGCCGCACTGTCAGCCGATTTCCGCAGCGCACTGATCACGGCGGCACGGGTGGCCGACGCCGCCGCGGCCTGCGCGCTCGCTGAGGTCGTCTCAGCGACGGACGTCGGTGTCGGTGTGCCGGCCGCCCGGGCCAACTCCTCGACCAGTGCGGTCGCATGGCGTGCGCGTTCCGCGGCGACCACGAGCAGCGCGGGAACCATGTTCGGAGCGGCCGCGCGGGCCGCCGCTGTCGCCAGTTCGCTGTCGGCGCGCGCCGCGGCCAACACGGCTTCGAGGGGGTCGGGCTCCTCGGGTGCGCCGGCGCCGCAGGCCGCGGTGGCAGTGCCGACCAGCGCCAGCGCCAGCAGGCCGCGACCGCCGCTGGTGAGCGCCCTGCGCCGGCTGAGCATCGGCCCGTAACCCCCCTGGAGATCGTGGCGGGGATCAGGCCTGGGCACGGGTTCATCCTGCCATCACGGTCGGGATCGCAGGCGTATCGTGAGGGGACCGTGTCGCTCGGGCTGAGACGGCGGTGTCACCACAACTCAAGATGAGGAGCTCGTCGTGACTGAACGGTCCGCGGGATTGCCCTCGCCAGAGCGGGTGATCGAGCTACTCAGTGGTGAGTTCCTGCGCGCCGGATACGAGATCGAGGATGTCTCGATCGACGCCGGGACCCGCCCGCCCCGCATCCGGGTGATCGCCGACGGAGAGCGCCCCCTGGATCTTGATGCCGTTGCCGCCTTGTCCAGGGCGGCCTCGGACGTGCTCGACACCGTCGACACCGGCGACCTCCCCTACGACCTCGAGGTCAGCTCGCCCGGCGTCGAGCGCCCGCTGACCGACGAGAAGCACTTTCGCCGCGCCCGCGGTCGCAAGGTCGAGGTCGAACTGGCCGACGGCCGGTCAGTCACCGGTCGGCTGGGGTCGACCGAGGGCGGTGTCGTGGATCTGGTGGTCCGGACCGCCGGAAACTGGACCATTCGCCGCATCCCGCTGACCGAAATCCGGAAAGCCACTGTCGAGGTTGAGTTCTCCAGGCCCAGTGCGCGCGAGCTCGAACTTGCTGGAACTCACGAAACGGAGGCCGAGGCATGAATATCGATGTCACCGCACTGCACGCGATCGAGGTTGACCGGGGTATCTCGGTCGACGAGTTGCTGGCCACCATCAAAACGGCGCTGCTGACCGCCTACCGGCACACCGAGGGGCATCACCCCGACGCCCGGATCGAGATCGACCGCAAGAGCGGTGAGGTTCAGGTGATCGCCGTCGAGACCGGCGACGACGGCGCCATGGTCAGGGAATGGGACGACACCCCGGAGGGTTTCGGCCGGGTCGCGGCGACCACCGCTCGCCAGGTCATGCTGCAGCGTTTCCGTGACGCCGAGAACGAACGGGTCTACGGCGAGTTCTCCGCCCGCGAGGGTGACATCGTCGCCGGGATGGTGCAGAAGGACGTGCGCGAAAACGCCCGCGGCAACATCGTGGTGCGGATCGGCAGCGAGACCAAGGGCTCCGACGGCATGATCCGCGCCGCAGAACAGGTCCCGGGAGAAAGCTACGAACACGGTCAGCGGCTGCGCTGCTACGTCGTCGGTGTGACCCGCGGAACTCGCGAGCCCCGTATCGAACTATCCCGGACACACCCCAACCTGGTGCGTAAGCTGTTCTCGCTGGAGGTTCCCGAGATCGCCGACGGATCGGTGGAGATCGTGGCGGTGGCCCGCGAGGCCGGGCACCGTTCCAAGATCGCGGTGCGATCCAAGGTGGCCGGACTCAATGCCAAGGGGGCGTGCATCGGCCCGATGGGTCAACGGGTGCGCAACGTCATGAGCGAGCTGTCCGGGGAGAAGATCGACATCATCGACTTTGATGAGGACGCGGCCCGGTTCGTGGGCAACGCGTTGTCACCGTCGAAGGTGGTGTCGGTCGAGGTGGTCGACGCGGCCACCCGGTCCGCCCGGGTGACGGTGCCGGATTTCCAGCTCTCGCTGGCCATCGGCAAGGAGGGTCAGAACGCCCGGTTGGCCGCCCGGTTGACCGGCTGGCGGATCGATATCCGCAGTGACGCCCCGGCGTCGGAGGCGACCGTCAGCGACGGCGGTAGCTGACCGGAGTGGCTCCCGCGGCTCGGGCGATGCCCCCGATCTGCACCGGAAGCGGCACCGGCTGGGACTCCCAATCCGGCATCAGCTCGTAGGCGCCGAAGAGGCGGTGTGCGGTCATCGCCATTGCGGCCAATGAGAACGGTTGCGCCGGGCAACTGTGCCTGCCGTGGCCGAACGCGGTGACCAACTGCACCGACGCCAGATCGGCGGGCTCGACGAGACGGTGCCGGTTCCAGCGACGCGGATCCCAGTGCTCCAGTCCCGGTCCGGCGCTGGTGTTGGTCAGCGGCAGCAGCGTGGCGATGGTGGTGCCCGGCGCCACCGAATACGTCACGTCCTCAACGGCGAACTGGAACTCGGCCAGAACGTAGCGCGGCATAATCGAGCGCTGAGCGAGTCGGGTTGATTCCAGTGCGCACTGCTCGGCCAACGCCACGTCGCCGGCCCCCACCCGGATGCGTTCGGCGGGATGCCCGATCAGGTCGACGAGCACCCATCCGAGTGCGGCCGCCAGATTCGACATCGACGCGATATGGATCAGCGCGACGTCGAGCGCCACGCCCCGGCGGCGTTCAGCGC
>CAMDFY010000082.1 GCA_945897705.1 Bifidobacterium breve
AAGAAGACCGCTTGGGTGGGCTTACTCAGGGCCTGTTCCCACTGATCGAGGTCGGTGCCGTCGACGAAGACGGTCTCCACTCCCCAGCGCGGCAGTATCTCGTTGCACACCACGAAGCACGAGCCGAACAGGCTGCGGCCGGCGACCAACCGGTCACCTGCCTTCAGTAGTGCACCCAACGAGGTGAACACCGCGGCCATTCCCGACGCGGTCGCGAACGCCGCCGGCGCGCCCTCGATCAGGCGCAGTCGTTCTTCGAACATCGCGATGGTCGGGTTTCCGTAGCGGGAGTAGACGAACCGGTCGATTTCACCGGTGAACGCCTTCTCCGCGTCGGCGGCCGATTCGTAAACGTATCCCGATGTCAGGTAGAGACCTTCGGAGGTCTCCTCAAAGCCGGAACGCAGTAGTCCGCCGCGAACGCCGATGGTGGCCTGACTGACCCCGTCCGGCAGCGGGGACGGGATTCGCACCGACGGAACGTCGCCGTCGGTCACGACTGTCTCCAGGGCAGACCATCCGCACGCCAGCCCGTTGACCCCCGGTGGCCGTTCGCGTCGAGTTGGCCCTCGAAGCCCTCCAGCATGTTGTACGCCGGCGCGATGCCGGCCGCGGTGGCGGCCTGTGCGGCCGGTATCGACCGGTTCCCGGATCGGCAGAGGAAGATCACCGGGCGCTCACCCGGGGAGACGCCGGCGGCGATCAGATCGGCGACGAAGTTCTCGTTGCGTCCCTGGGCCGTCGTCCACTCGATCGCCACCACATCGCGACCCAGACTGGACAGGTCGGGCACACCAACCCACTTCCACTCAGCCTCGGTGCGACAATCGACGAGCACCGCGTCGGGGTGGTCGCTGAGCAGCTTCCAACTCTCCTGCGGGGTGATGTCTCCGGCGTAGTTCACAAACGTGAGCCTACCGGGGGCCGGGTGAACACACCGTCCAGCGCCCGTTCTCGCGAACGAACGTCATCACCGAGCTGATCTTGTCGTCCGGCGCCTTTTCGAAGTGATACACCACCGTCGCGGTGGCCCGGTCTGACGTGACGGCAGTCCCGGTCACGTCGTCGACGAATCGCGCACCCTTGGCCGACGACGACTGCCGCTGATCGGTCAGCACGCCGGATTCGGTGCCCTGCTCGGCGATACAGGTAAAGGTGCGAAAGTCTGCGTAGTCCCCCCGTTGCAGGGCATCATTCTGGCCGACTGCCGCCAGAGCGACCCGAGCTTCGTCGGATTGAGCATCGCCGGCCACCAGTTGCAGCACCCAGAACACGCCAAGGGCTAACAACACCACCGCAAGAGCACCCATGATCGGGGCCGGACTGCGCCTGCTGCCGTCGGATTCGGTCATCGTTGGCCGTCCTTAGTTGCGGCCCGGCCAGTGCCAGGCGGGTTCATCGAGCAGTCGCTGTCCGACGATCGTGGTTTGGCCGTCGAACTTGGTGAGCCGCAGCAGGCTCAGATCGTCGCCGAGGTTGTCCGCCAACGCGGCGACCAACGGTGCCGAGTGCGTGACGACGACGAGTTGCGAGCGTTCGCAGGCCCGCGCGATCAAGCCGGCCAGCGCTGCCAGCAGATCCGGGTGCAGGCTGGCTTCGGGCTCGTTGAGCACCGTCAGTTCGGCGGGGCGCGGACTCAGCAGCGCCGCTATCCACAGCAGGTAACGCAATGTGCCATCGGAGAGTTCAGCGGCAGTCAGCGGCCGCACCATGCCCGCTTGGGACAGCGTCGTCTCGAAACGGCCGTCGATGACCCGGATCTGCACCCGGCTGCCGGGGAAGGCGGTATCCACCGATTCGTGCAGCGCGGCGGCATCACCGATCTCGAGAATGGTCTGCAACGCCGCCGCAAGGTCAGCGCCGTCATGCCCGAGAACGGTTGTCCGCGTGCCGATCTGGGGTGCCCGAGCCGGCGCCGTGCTGTCGGTGCGGACGTGATCGTAGAAACGCCATGACCGCATACGTTCGCGTAGTTGCATCAGTTCAGGTGCAGCCTCCGGATCGGCGAGTTCGCTGAGCATGCTGTCGAACGGCCGCAGGCCCGCCGGTGTGCGGATCCAGCCGTCGTCGGCGTCGCGGACTCGCACCGCCGGACCCGAGCGCTCGGCGAGCAGGGTCGAGGGCCGCAGCACAGCCCCGGCCCAGACCGCCTCCGATTTGATCTCCGGATCGAGCCCGAAGGCAGTCTTGGCGTCCTGTGGCAGGCCGAGGTCGACGGCGTAGCCGAAGTCACCGCCGGAAAAGCCGAGTTTCAGGCTGACCGGACCCTTGCGACCGGGGCCGGCCCACATCGTCGAGGACAGCCCGCCCTCGCGAGCAAGTGCGTTCACCGCACCGTTGCGCGCCGAATCGGCGAGCAGTCGTAGCGCGCGATACAGGTTTGACTTGCCGCTGCCGTTAGGTCCGGTCACGACGGTGCAACGCCGCAGCGCAACGATCAGCCGGCGCAGCGACCGGTAGTTCTCCACGGCGAGGGTGTCGAGCACGCCGCAAACCCTATCCAGAGCGGAAGATATCGACATGCACCGCGCGCCAGATGTCCGTCGACCGCTGTGGGAACGCATCGGCGAGATCGTCTCCAACCGACGATCCTGGGTGCTGGCACTGGTTGTCGCGGCCCTCGGCGGCGCCCTGCTGGGTCTGATCCCGCAGAGCGGCTCGGCCGAACAATCGCCGGTGGTCCTGCCGGCCACCGCGGAATCGATCCGGGCGGCTGAGGTCATCAAGGCGTTCCCCGGCGGTGACACCGCACCGGTGCTGCTGGTGATCAGCCGGGCCGACGGGGCAGATCTGTCACCGGAGGAACTCGGCGCCGCCCAACAGGCCCGCGACCGTATGTCCGCCGTCACCGGCGTGATGGCCGCGCCCGGCCCGCCGATCATCGGTTCCACCGACGGCAAAGCTGCGGTGGCACCGGTGGCGCTGAGCCCCGACCTCACCGGGTTCGCCCTGTCCGACACTGTGACGAGCTTGCGCAACGCGGCCCGCGACGGACTGCCGGATCCTCTGATCGCGAACGTCACCGGCGGACCCGCCTTCGGCGCCGATATCGCCAACTCGTTCGCCGGGGCCAACATCAACCTGCTCGCCGTCACCGGCGCCGTCGTCGCACTGCTGTTGATCATCACCTACCGCTCCCCGGTGCTGTGGCTGGTGCCACTGCTGGTGATCGCCTTCGCCGACCGGATCGCGGCGCTGACCGGCGCGGCGGTGGCCGAAGCGGCGGGACTGGGCGGGGATGGGTCGACATCGGGTATCACCAGCGTGCTGGTCTTCGGTGCGGGCACCAACTATGCGCTGCTGCTGATATCGCGCTACCGCGAGGAACTGCGCCGCGAGCCCGCGCACCGGCAGGCCCTGCGCACCGCGGTCCGGTTCGCCGGACCGGCGATCCTCGCCAGTAATGCCACCGTGGTGCTGGCGCTCCTGTCACTACTACTCGCGTCCTCGCCCACTACCCGCAGCCTCGGGGTGCAGGCCGCATCCGGCCTGGTGGTGGCCGCCGTGTTCGTCCTGCTGGTATTGCCTCCGCTGCTGGCATTGTTCGGCCCGAAGTTGTTCTGGCCCTTCATCCCTCGGGCCGGATCGGCGGAGATCACCACCACCGGCGCCTGGCATCGGGTGGCCGACTGGGTGTCCGGTCACGCCGGGCGGGTGACGGTGGCGTCGATCCTCGTACTGGGCGTCCTCGCCACCGGATTGATCGGCATCCCGGTCGGTCTGTCGTTGATCGATCAGTTCCGGGTCCGCGCCGATTCCGTCGACGGTTTCAAGACCCTGTCCGCGCACTTCCCCGGCGGCATGACCGATCCGACCCGGGTGATCGCCCGCACCGCCGACACCGATGCGGTGCAGACGGCAATCGCAGCCACACCGGGGATCGCATCGATCACACCGGCCGGGGTCTCCGATACCGGGCTGAGCCAGTGGCAGGTGGTTCTCGACGCCGCACCGGCGTCCGATGCGGCCTTTGACACTGTTGTTGCACTGCGTGATTCGGTACGACAAGCAGATCCCGATGCGCTCGTCGGCGGCTCGGACGCTACCGCGCTGGACACCAAGGACATCGCCATCCGGGACCGCTGGGTGGTGATCCCGGCGATCCTCGTCGTGGTACTGGCGGTCCTCTTTGTCTTGCTGCGGGCAGTGCTGACGCCACTGGTGCTGGTGGCCACCACGACGCTGTCGACGCTAGCGGCACTCGGCATGGGCGGATGGGTCAGCGTGCACCTGCTCGGCTTCCCGGCCCTGGACAACACGACTCCGCTGTTCGCGTTCCTGTTCCTGGTGGCACTCGGGGTCGACTACACCATTTTCCTGGTAACCCGCGCCCAGGAGGAAACCCCGCAGCACGGCACCCGCGGCGGAATCGTGCGCGCCGTCTCGGCGACCGGCGCGGTGATCACCAGTGCCGGCATCGTGCTGGCGGCGGTGTTTGCCGTGCTGGGCGTGCTGCCACTGATCGCCCTGACACAACTCGGCATCATCGTCGGCCTAGGCATCCTGCTGGACACCTTCGTCGTGCGCACCGTTGTCATCCCCGCGTTGTTCACGCTCATCGGTCCGGCCATCTGGTGGCCGGCCTTCCATGCGAAAGACATCGAACGCGGCGGCGACGTACCGGGTGTCCTCAACCCTCCCGGTGGCTCACAAACGCCCCGGCCCGAACCAGGAACAACACGCTGACGATCAGCACCCAGACCGGGAACGCCAGCGTCAGCCACATGCTGGCTTCGGCACCAATGATCAGGGCAAGCGCCAAAACATAGGTGAGGACGACCAGCCAGCGCGGCATCAGTCCGGTGCGCAGCCAGATGGTGGCCAGCGACATCATGAACACCGCCGCCATCCGCAGTGCGTAGGTCTTGGACAGCTTCAGCAGCAGCATCTGGCCGAACACGTCGAAACCGGAACCGGAAATCGATGCACCCAGGTCGTGACTCGTGGCCGCCAGTGCCGCACCCACCGCGGCGGTGGTGAACATCATCGCCAGGAACAGCAGGCCGCTGCCGAGAGTGACGGTGCCGAAGAACTTGTCCTCGAAGCCACCGAGGTTGGCCCGCACCACGCCGATGAACCACAGGAAACAGATGCCGGCGAACGGCATCAACTCCGAGGCAAGACGGATCTTGTCATTGCCGGCCTCCAACCACTGCGAGCCCGGTTGCGCACCCTCGGGCAGTGACGAGCGGATCAGGATGATGCAGGCGCCGAACAGGATCGCGAACAAAACACCGGCCAGTGCCGCGGCGCGCGGGGTCGTGAGGTTATGCAGGGCCCTCGACTGGTGTTCGGCCATCTCGCCATGGTCGCAGACTCAGGGCTGCCCAGGCAGCAGGCGCACCATCAACCCATTGGCCTCGGCGAGCAGGGTGCCGTCGGCGTCGATGAGTTCGGCGTTGACGAACGTTTTACGGCCCTCGGCTTTCGATGCCCAACCCCGCACCGTCAACGGGACATCGATCGGCGTGATATTCCGATAGTCGACATGCAGGAATGCGGTGCGGCTGATCGGCCGGCCGACGGCGTGGATGATGATCCCGCACATCACGTCAAACATCATCGCCACCATCCCGCCGTGCACGACGTTGTTGCCGCCCACGTGATATCGACTGAACTGCACATCGACCTCAACCAGTTCGGCATCGAAGCGGCGGATCTCCCACGGCGGCATGAGCAGGCTGCCGGCTCCGGGCAGACTGGGCACCCGACCGGCCGGGGCGACGCCGCCGGCGGCCCGGTGCGGTGCCAGTAGCGCCGTCACATCGTCGACCAGATCAGCGGCGGCATTCCAGTCCGCGCCGTCGGCGGACACCGTCAGATCCTGCGCGCGACGCATCGCCTCGACGAAACGGCCGAAACCCGGCGGCTCTTCAATCGTCTGGAATCTGGGGAATCCGCCGTGCAGGTCGTAGTCGGAGTCGAACTCGTGCGGATCCTCGGCCCGGGTCACCTCGGCGCCAGCACGTCACGGCGCACGATCGTCTGATCGCGTCCCGGACCTACTCCGATGCATGAAACCGGCGCTCCGGCAAGCTCTTCGAGTCGAAGCACGTAGTCGCGGGCCTTGGCCGGCAGGTCGTCGAACTCACGCGCCGCCGAGATGTCCTCCCACCAGCCCGCCAACTCCTCGTACACGGGCACCGCCCGGGCGATGTCACTCTGGGTCATCGGCATGTCGTCGGTGCGTTTGCCGTCGACCGTGTATCCGACGCACACCGGCACCGTCTCGAGGCTGGACAACACATCGAGCTTGGTCAGGAAATAGTCGGTGATGCCGTTGACCCTGGTCGCATAGCGGGCGATAACGGCGTCGAACCAACCGCAGCGTCGCCGACGGCCGGTGGTCACCCCGATCTCGCCGCCCGTCTTGGACAGGTACTCGCCGCTTTCGTCGAACAACTCCGTCGGGAAGGGCCCGGAGCCGACTCGGGTGGTGTACGCCTTGAGAATTCCCAGCACGGTAGTGATGCGGGTGGGTCCGATGCCGGAGCCGACCGCCGCGCCGCCGGCGGTGGGATTCGACGATGTCACGAACGGGTAGGTGCCGTGGTCGACGTCGAGCAGGGTGCCCTGGGAGCCCTCCAGCAGTACCGTCTCGCCGGCCTCAAGAGCGTTGTTGAGCAGCAGGCGGGTATCGGCGATCCGGTGCGCGAAGCCCTCGGCTTGAAGCAGCAGAGTCTCGACCACCTCATCGGTGTCGAGGGCCTTGCGGTTGTAGATTTTGACCAGCACCTGATTCTTGAAATCCAACGCTGCGCCGATCTTGGCGGCCAGCAGGTCAGGATCGAGGACGTCGGCCGCCCGGATGCCCATCCTGGCGATCTTGTCCTGATAGCACGGCCCGATGCCACGGCCGGTGGTGCCGATCTTGCGGCTGCCCATGTAGCGCTCGGTCACCTTGTCGATGGCGACGTGGTAGGGCATCAGCAGGTGGGCGTCGGCGGAGATCAGCAGCCGGGAGGTGTCGATCCCGCGCTCGTCGAGCCCGCGCAGTTCGGTGAGCAGCACCCCGGGATCAACGACGACGCCGTTGCCGATCACGTTGGTCACCCCCGGTGTCAGGATGCCCGACGGGATGAGGTGGAGCGCAAAGTTCTCCCCGGTCGGCAGCACCACGGTGTGCCCGGCGTTGTTGCCGCCCTGGTAGCGCACCACCCAGTTGACGCGTCCACCGAGTAAGTCGGTGGCTTTCCCCTTGCCCTCGTCGCCCCACTGGGCGCCGATGAGGACGATTGCCGGCATTGCCTGACCCCGCTCCGCTCCTGGCATATTGTGACCAGCCGGTGAGCCACCCTATCGGAGCAGCGCGAGGAGTGTCGTTGATCAGTCCCGACATCATCGTGTTGCGTTTCCCCGGGCGTCGGCTGCCGCCCGCGCTGGCCGGCCTGCCCTGTCGTGAGGCCGACGGTGCCGCCGCGATCGACGACGCGGTCCGGGACGCGAGCCGGGTGGTGATCGCCGGCTCCGAGGCCGAGCTGGCCGGGGTGCTCACCCGGCTGCTGCGCACCGAGCACCTCGACGTCGAGGTGGCCCATGTCCCCGGCCGGCGCGGCGCCCGGCGGGCGGTACGCGGCGGGGCCGTTCGGGTGCCGTTGATCCGCGATGACACCGCGACCGTGCTTCTCGGCGCGGCGCTGTGGCTACCGCCTGCGGGATCGGCGCAGATCCGCGGCGAGGCCGTGGTGGACGACGCAGTGCTCTTCGATGGTGCCGTCGACGCCGTGCGGATCGAGCCGACGATGGCGCTGCCGGGACTGCGGGCCACGGTATCGACCGGACGTCTCCCGCGGCGATGGCTGGCCGGGCGGGCCGTCCAACTGGGCACCACCGGCGCGCGGGTGGTTCGCGACGGTGTCGAGGGCCCGCGGGCCGTGACCCGGTCCACGTTCTACCGGCACACCACCGGCTGGCTTCGGGTGGGCTGACGTCCGGCACGGCCCGCCGTGACATCATCGGAAAATGTGGTGGTTCTACACCGTGATCCTGGGCGTGTCCTTCGGACAGGTGCTCAGCGAACTCGCTATCGCGGTGCGCGAGTGGTCCAGGAATCCGGCGCGGCGGCCCTTCGTGCCGGCGATGCTGTGGCGGCTATTTCTGTTAGCTCTGATCGTCGAGGTGTGGCTTGCCGCAACCTATTACCGCGGCACCGTTACCGAAATATCCATCCTGGAACTGGTGGCGTTCCTGGTGGTCCCCGCCGCCATCCTCATCATGAGTTACCTGCTGCCGGAGTCGCGGCACGATCCGGGGCCGGATGGGGATCTGCCCGCGCCGGCCGCTTTCGACCGGGTCCGCCCGGTCTTCTTCGGGGTGCTCATCGGAATGGTCGCGGTGAACCTGTTGCACGGATTCCTGATCGGGCAACAGGGTTGGGACACCGACCTGCTGTTTCAATGTCTGCTCATTGCCGGGGCGGTGGCTGGGTTGTTCGTGCGCAACACCGCGGCCGACATCGCGCTCGCGGTGGCGATGATTGCCGTTGTCGCCGCCTACGTCGGAGTCGGCTACTCGACGGTCACCGTCGACGGAACAACCGGGTAGTTTCGGTTCGGTGAGCGTTCGTCCATTGCGCCAGTCGGTGCGCCCGAGCCCGATTTTCCTCGTTCTCGTGGGCCTTACCGCACTCGGTGGCGTCATGGCCTGGATGGCCGCCCAGAACACCCGCCCACTGGCCTACGCGGGAGTGTTCCTGTTCGTCATCGCCGGGTGGGTGGTGTCGCTGTGCCTGCACGAATTCGGCCACGCCTACACCGCCTGGCGCTTCGGTGACCACGATGTGGCGGCCCGGGGTTATCTGACGCTGAACCCGTTGAAGTACTCCAGTCCGCTGCTGTCGCTGGGCCTGCCGTTGCTGTTCATCGCACTCGGCGGGATTGGCCTGCCCGGTGGCGCGGTCTACATTCGCACCGGTCTGATGACCCCGCGGCAGCGCACCCTGGTGAGTCTGGCCGGACCGCTGGCCAACCTGGTGCTGGCGGTCCTCCTGCTGGGCGCCGCGCGGTTGTTCTACGACCCGAAGCACGCGGTCTTCTGGGCGGCGGTGGCGTTCCTGGGCTTCCTGCAGCTCACCGCGCTGGTGTTGAACCTGCTGCCGATACCGGGACTCGACGGTTTCGGCGCCCTGGAACCGCACCTGAGCCCGTCGATCCGGCAGCAGCTGGAACCCGTCAAGGGGTACGGCTTTCTCATCCTGCTGGTGGTGCTGCTCGCCCCGGGCCCTAACCGCTGGTTCTTCTCCGGGGTCTTCTGGCTGTTCGACCTGTCCGGGGTGCCGGGCGCGCTCGCGTCGGTCGGCAACCAGTTGACTCGCTTCTGGTCTGCCTGGCTGTAGCTTCTGTCTGCTAAGAGTTGAAAAAGCCGCGCCAAAAGGTTTGTACGGCAGCGGACCCCCCACGAACCGCTGCCGTACCCGAACGACGTTACGCCGGGCGTTCCGATTCCTGATAGGGACTTAAGTACTCGCCGTCGATGACCCCGGGCCAGGTCCAGTAGATTTCAGCCATGGGCGCCGGACACAGCCACGGCAGCGCCGATACCCGGGTCAGCCGCATGATCATCGCCTCGGCGATTCTGGGGGTTTTCTTCGTCGTCGAACTGACGACAGCGCTGACGATCAATTCACTGGCGCTGCTCGCCGACGCCACCCACATGCTCACCGACCTGGTAGCACTCTTCATGGGGCTGACGGCGGTGCTGTTGGCCCGTCGGGGCTCGAAGTCACCGGCGCGGACCTACGGCTGGCATCGCGCCGAGGTGTTCACCGCGGTGGCCAACGCGGTGCTGCTGCTCGGGGTCGCGGGTTTCATCGTCTACGAGGCGATCGAACGCCTGGGTGAACCCCCGAAGATCCCGGGCTGGCCGATGATAGTGGTGGCCCTGCTGGCCCTGGCCGCGAACATCGCCGTGGCGCTTCTGCTTCGGTCGCAGGCCGAGAGCAGCCTGGCCGTCAAAGGCGCCTACATGGAGGTGATCGCCGACGCGGTCAGCAGCGTCGGCGTGCTGATCGCCGGTGTGGTGATGGTGACGACGCGCTGGCCGTACGCCGACACCGTGGTGGCGGTCCTGGTTGCGCTGTGGGTGCTCCCGAGGGCGATCGCGCTGGCAAGGGCCGCCCTGCGGAT
>CAMDFY010000083.1 GCA_945897705.1 Bifidobacterium breve
TGCCGCCGCCTTGTACTCCAGCACCTTGGGTTGGTCGATCTCGTAGACCACGGTGCCCGCCGGCCACTCCAGCCGGTAGGCACGGGAGTCCAGACCCGACGCCAGGATCACCACCTGACGTATCCCGGCGGCGACGGCGCCGGCGAAGAACGCGTCGAAGAAATGGGTGCGCACGGCCTGATAACCGAGCATGTTCTCGAAGATCGCCGCAATCTCGGGGTCCGCCGATTTGATCCGTTCCGCCACCGAATCGTCCAGGAAGTTCTCCCACATGCCAGCGCCGGCACCGGCCACCAGGGCACGGGCGTAGGGGTCGCGAATCAGTGGGTCGGCGCTCTCGGTCTCGCGGGCCCGGGCGGCGGCCACCATCACCGCGGTCGATCCCACACTGGTGGCGATGTCCCAGCTGTCGTCGTGACTGCGCAGGTTGCTCACGACGCCGACTCTAGAGCAGCCGGGCTCAGAGCAGGCGGCGCAGGATCTTCATGGCCCGGTCGGTGTACGGCGGGTACAGCAGGCTCGGGTCGGGTTTGGCCGGCTTGGACAGCACCGCGCGGCGGTGACTGAGTGCCTCGAAGCCCCACTGCCCGTGGTAGGCACCCATCCCACTAGCGCCGATTCCGCCGAACGGCAACTGCGGAACAAGGCAGTGCATCGCGATGTGGTTGATCACCGCTCCGCCCGACGGCATCCGGTCGACCAGATCGCGGCCAACGTCCTGGGATGCGGTGAAGACGTACAGCGCCAGTGGTTTCGGCCTGGAGTTGACGAACGCGACCGCCTCCTCGGTCGATCCGACAGTGATGATCGGGAGGATCGGTCCGAAGATCTCCTCGGCCATCACCGGGTCGTCCGGCGCGGGGTCGACGATCACGGTGGGGTCGATACTCAGTGTCGAGCGGTCCGAACCACCGCCGGTGACGACCGTGCCGGAAGTGGTGGCCAGCAACGAAACCAGCCGGTCGAACTGGCGCTCGTTGACGATTCGCAGCGACGCGTTGGTCTGGTCGGCCCGGAACTTGGCGATCGTGGCCACGATCTTCTCGGTGAGGGCCCGGGCGATCGCGCGATCGGCCAGAACGTAATCGGGCGCGATGCAGGTCTGGCCCGAGTTGAGCAGCTTGGTCCAGGCGATCCGCCGTGCCGTCACGTCCAGGTCGGCATCGGGCAGTACCAGCACCGGGGACTTGCCGCCGAGTTCCAGCGTCACCGGGGTTAGCGTCGGCGCGGCCGCGGCCATGATCTTGCGGCCGATCTCGGTCCCGCCGGTGAACAACGCGTGGTCGAATCCCTGCGACAGCAGGTCCTGGGTGACGTCGGCGGCTCCCTCCACCACCCGGATGGCCTCTGGGTCGAGATACTGCGGAACCAGCCGGGCGATCAGCTCGGAGGTCGCCGGGGCAAGTTCGGAGGGTTTGATCACCACACCGTTGCCAGCCGCGACGGCGGCGACCACCGGTGACATGCACAGGAAGAACGGGTAGTTCCACGGCCCGATCACCAGCACGACGCCGATCGGGTCGTACTGGACCCACGCCCGACCGGGCATTTGTGCCAACGGCAGGTTCTGCCGCTGCGGCTTCATCCACTTCCGGAAGTGCTTGCGCGCAAAGACCGCTTCGGCCTTGGTCGAGGCGATGTCACCGAGCCAGGCCTCGAATGCCGACCGGCCCAGGTCGCTGATCAGCGCCTCGGAGATCTCGGCCTCGCGCTCTTCGCACATCCGCTCGATGGCCCGCAGTTGCTCCTCGCGCCAGGCCACTGACCGGGTGCGGCCGGTGTTGAACACGGTCCGCACCTGCGCCAGCACTCCGGCGGAACCGCCCTGGGTGGCATGGTCGGTGGTCATCTGAATGGTCATCACAACTCCTTCGCGCTTGCGCCGACGAGGGCGCCTACTGACAGCTTGCCGTATCGCGGGCCGGGAGCCTTAGTGTTTGGGCATGGCAATCGTCGCCGCCAGGGAGTCGTTCTTCGAGACCGGCCTGGAGATTCTCGCCGAACTGGGCTTCGGCGAACTCAAGCTGGCCGAGGTGTGTGGCCGACTCGGCGTCACGACCGGCTCGTTTTACCACTACTTCCGCAGCTGGCATGTCTACACCCGCGAACTGGTCTGCTACTGGCGCCAGGACCGCACCCTCGCGATGGCCGAGGTCCTCCGCCGCGAGCCCGATCCGCGGGAGCGGATGAAGGCGATCATCGAGGCCGCCCTGGCGTTGCCGCACGGTGCCGAAGCCGCGATCCGCGCCTGGAGTTCGACCGACCCCGACGTGTACGCCGTGCAGGTCGAGGTCGACCGCGATCGGTTCGCCCTGTGCTACGACTACGCCAACGAGATCGTCAATGACGCCCGCCAGGCGGAGGTGTTCGCGAATTGGGCGATCTACCTTCTCGTCGGCTACGAGCAGTCAACACTGCAGCGCGACCCGTTGATCTACGAATGGATCTCCAACCAGATGCTCGATCACCTCGAATCCGGCCGTTTCATCACCGTGCCGCCCCGGTGACGCGGCGCGACCCCGAGGGTGACGCCGCACGCAAGGCACTGCGCGCGGCGATCTTCGTCCCGTTGGCCGCTGCCGCGAGTTTCGCGGTTGCCGGTGACACCCAGACGCCGATTTTCACCATCCTCGGCTGCATTGCGCTGCTGATCGCCACTGATTTCCCCGGCGACCGCGGTACCCGCGCGGTGGGCTACTGCGGGTTGGCGATCAACGGGGCCCTGCTGATCACCATCGGCACATTGGCCGCACCGTACCCCTGGGTGGCGGTGCCGCTGTGCTTCATCGTCGGGATCGTTATCAGCTTTCTCGGCCTACTCGGCGAAGTCGTCTCCGGAGGGCAACGCGCGGCGTTGATGATCTTCATATTGCCGATATGCATCAGACCTGTTGCTCCACTTGGTGATCGGCTCTTTGGGTGGGTGATCGCCCTCCTGATCTGCGTGCCAGCCGCTCTGTTCGTGTTCCCACCGCGCTACGACAGCGAACTGCGCCGCCAAACCACCCGGGTGTGCGCAGCCCTCGCCGATCGCATCGAGGGCACCTGCTCGGCTCAAGAGGTGAGCGACGCCATCGGCGCGCTACGCGCTGGATTCTTCAGCAGCGCGGGACGGCCGGTCACAATGACAGCCGGCAGTCGCGCGCTGGTCCGTCTGGCATCCGATCTGCAGTGGCTGTGCGACCGGGTGGACTCCGATACCGGCGCACTGCTCGGGCCGACGACCGCCCCGGCCACCCGGGTGTTGCGCGCCTGCGCGGTCGTGTTGAGTTCCGACGATCAGGCCGGCGCCGACGAATTGGACAACGCACTCACCGCGCACCGGACGGCAGCCGTCAGCCGCTACCGAGACGACGTCGGCGATATCCTCACCGATCCCGACGACGCCACCGCGATCCAGCGCAGCCGCGCCCTGATGAAACGCCGCACCATCAACGGCAGCATCGGCCTGATCGGGCGCATCATCTCCGCTGCCGACGCCGCCGATACCCGACCGCTGTGGGCTCGGATGCTGGGTCGTCAGTTGCCCGAAACCGGGATCGCCGACCGGGTGTACACCAAGCGAGCCGCGATCAGCGCTCTCGGCGGCTACCTCAGCACCGGATCAATCACGGTGTTCAACAGCCTGCGCAGCGGCCTGGCACTGGCACTAGCCGTGGTGGTCACCCTCGTCTTTCCGATACAGAACGGCTTGTGGGTTGTGCTCGGTGCGCTGTCGGTGTTGCGCAGCAGTGCACTGTCGACGGGAACTACCGGACTACGTGCGATCGTCGGCACTGTCATCGGATTCTCCATCGGCGCCGTCACCATCGGACTGCTGGGTGTGGACCCGATCGTGATGTGGGTGCTACTACCTATCGTGACCTTCGGATCCACCTACGTCTCCCGGGTTGGTTCCTTCATGGCAGGCCAGACCATGTTCACCATGATGGTGTTCATCATCTTCAACCTGATCCAGCCGACCGGCTGGCAGGTCGGGCTGATCCGTATCGAAGACATCGCCCTGGGCGCTGCGGTCGGCCTGACCGCATCGGTGTTGTTATGGCCGCGCGGCGCGGTGGCGGCGGTGCGACGAGCTATTGATGCGGCCCTGCAGGTGAGTTCGCGCTACCTGGTCGCCGCGGTCACTCGGATCACCCGCGGCGCATCGGAACAGTCTGATGACACCGTCATGGCTCTGAGCCAGGACACCCTTGCCGCGGTGCGGACCTACGGTGACGCGGTTCGCAACTACCTGTCCGAATCTGCCGGCACCGTCGATCCGGACGTACTCGACAGCGACAACCGGATCCCGCGGCTACGCACCACCGCCGATCTGATCGCCGATCTCCCACCACCGCCGCTCGACGCGTATCTGAGAGCACGAAAAGTGTTGGAGCAACACGCGATCGCGATCTGCACCGTACTCAGCGGTGGCGAGCGCACCGCTGCCCTGCCACCGATCAGCGACGACTTCATTCCCGCATTGCGGGCCGATGCCCAAGGCGGAGAGCTTTCCGTCGCCGCTGCGCTGCCCCTCATGACTACAGCCGCCAACATCGGCGAACTGGAGATGACCTACGGCGCGATTAGCGAGGAGAGCCTCAGCTAGTTAGCGCCCTCGCTCAGTCAATATCCGCCTGTGCCGGTCGACGGTGCGGGTGCGTTGCCGCCGGGGCATCATCGCGCCGCGTCCCGTGGAATCGCTCTGGTGTCGAACAACATTGAGCGTTCCGGTGGGTTTGCACAGGGAAGGTATGAGTAGCGCGCTGCCCGGTTGGGTTCGGTAGGTGTGCCCGGTGGGTGCGGTCCAGATCACGGTGCCGTCGGGCAGTTGCTCGTCGCGCCAGCCATTGGTTCCACACCAAAACGTCTTGAGTAGGTGGTGTTTTCGGCACAGCGCTTTGAGGTTGGAGGCGTGGGTGGGCCCGCCGCGATCATAGGGAATCGTGTGGTCGATATCGCAGAGGTCCGCCGGACAGTCACACCCCGGGAACCGGCAGGTCAGATCGCGACAGCGAACGAAGTCCGCCAGCGCCGCCGAGGGCCGGTACCGCGGCTCCGGTGGGGTATCGCTGGGATGAACCACCGGGCGCAGTTCGGCGATCCCTCGGTCAGCCAGATCAGCCAATACACTCACCGGCACCCCGAGTCCGCCCACGACGAACCCGAACCCCGGCGTCGCGCTCGGGACCGCCGGCCGCGGTGCTTTCGGGCAGCGTGACTCCCTGATCACCTCCACGAGGCGTTCCCGGGTGGTGATCATCTCGAACGTGTGGTCCTCATCGCGGTCACCATGCACATCGGAGCCAGCCGCGGACTCCAGCACCGCAGCCTCGGTCACCACATGCACCACCACCGCCGCCGGTGGTGGTGAATCGTTGTCGGCGGCCGCGCACTGCGATAAGCCGCACGCGCAGGCCAACACGGTGTGACCGGCGGCCAGTGCACCCAACGCATCAGCACGGCGCTGCTCGAGGGTGCGCGGATCGCCATCGCACACCGTGTGCGCGAGCGCAGTGAGCCGCCGATCAAGCAACGTTGCATCGGTCTGATGCAACTCACCCGACAGATACGACGTGGCGCGATCGTGGACGATCTCGACGTAACGTCCCCGTACCCGCGACTCGGTACGCCGCCGCGCATCAGGATCATGGCGGACCACAATCGAATCGACGCTCTGTTGCATCTTGTGCACCGACAGCGGACCCCACGTCGGCACCGTCTCGGCCAACTCGGCATCGATCGCGGCCATCACATCGGCATCGATCGCGAGCAGAGTGCGGGCCACGATCATCCGGACGCACCGAAAATCAATGACCCCGGTCCCGAACACCGCCGCCACCCGCGGTAACCGCTCACGCAGACAGACCGCATAGTGCAACAACCCGCCTGCCGCTGCAGCGGTGATCGTCTGGGCAGCGGCGACCTCGGCCGCGACCGCCTCCCACGGATCGATCCGCCACAACTCCCGGCCCTGCCCATCCTCGACCGGAATCTGACGGCGCTCATAGAGCTCAGCGATCGCCGCCAGCCGCCGCGCACACGAGATGTTCTCCGCGTGGAAGGCCTCGCCGATCGCGTCGACGACCCCGGCAACAGAAAATTCTTCGAACATACTTTCGATACTAGATGCGAACCCCGACGAGTTCTCGACCATCAACCCGCTCTGGGGACAGCGCCGGGTGTGTGGATGAAATCCCCGCCCAGAACCCGCTCAGCCCAGGATCGCCCGAGCCGCCTCGCGCGCCTCGGCCGGGCTGGCCGTCGCCAGTACCGCGTCCGCGGCATCGCGGCACTGCTGCAGGGTCACCGAAGCCAGTTTCGCGCCCACCGGTGTCACCGCGGAGGCGGCCGCCGACAGCGAAGTGATGCCCAACCCGGTGAGGACACAGGCCATCAACGGATCTGCGGCCGCCTCCCCGCAGACGCCGACCGGCTTGCCTACTGCCGCGCCCGCCCGTGCAGTCGCGGCGACAAGAGCGACCACCCCGGGCTGCCAGGGGTCGGTGAGGGTGGCCAGATCCGAAGACATCCGGTCTGCGGCCATCGTGTACTGCGCAAGGTCATTGGTTCCGATAGACAGGAACTCGACGTGCTCGAGAATCTTGTCGGCCAACAGTGCGGCCGCAGGCACCTCGATCATCACGCCGGGATAGAGGCCACGTTCGCGCGCGAGATCGGAGAACTGCCGAGCCTCATCGGGGGTGGAGATCATCGGCGCCATCACCCACGGCGCGTTGCCGGTACTGGCAGACGCGGCCGCGATCGCGTCGAGTTGCCGCGCCACAAGCTCGGCATTGAGGGCGACGATCCGGAAACCCCGGACACCCAGTGCCGGGTTGGCCTCCTCGGGAGACGTGACGAACTTCAGCGGCTTGTCCGATCCGGCATCGAGGGTTCGGATCACCACCTTCAGGCCCGCGAACGCGTCGAGGACCTCCGCGTAGATCGCGGCCTGCTCGTCGACGCTGGGCTCGGAATCGCGCTCGAGGAAACACAATTCGGTGCGGAAGAGCCCTACGCCCTCAACCGGGGCCTGCCGCGCGGCGCGAGCGGCGGTACCGTCGGCCACATTCGCCAGGATCGCCACCTGGTGGCTGTCTGACGTCGCGCCGGGTCCGCTCCAACCGGCCATTGACGCAGCCGCGACGTCGGATGCCGCAACCGCTGCGGCCGCGTCCGCACGGTCCGGATCCACGGTGACGGTTCCACGGTTGCCGTCCAGTAGCACCATGGTGCCGACGGGAATGTCGTCGAGTCCGGAAACGGCGACCACACACGGGATGCCCAACTGCCGGGCAATGATCGCCGTGTGGCTGGTCGGCCCACCCAGCGAGGTGGCCAGGCCGACGACGCGGTGCGGGTCAAGGCCGGCGGTGTCGGCCGGCGCGAGATCCTCCGCACACAGGATCGACGGCTCGGCCGGAATCGGCACACCCGGCTCGGGCAGTCCGGCGAGTTCGGCGATGACGCGGTCGCGAATGTCCTTGAGGTCGGTGACCCGCTCGGCCATCAGTCCGCCCATCTTGGTGAACATCTCGATGAACTGGGTGGCGGCTTCGGCGGTCGCCCGGACGGCGGTCTTACCCGCTTTGATCGCGTTCTCGGCCGATCCCAGCCAGGCCCGGTCCTGGGCCAGCTGCGCGGTGGCACCGAGCACCTCGGCGGCCGCCCCCGTCACCGCTTCGGCACGTTCACGCAGGCGCTGGGCCACCGACGATGCGGCGTTCGCGAACCGGGCCGCCTCGGCGGGCCGATCCGACTCGGCCAGCACCGCACCGGTATCGAGTTCATCGATCGCGGGTAGCCGGTTAGCCCTGATGACAGGGGCGAAGCGGACACCAGGGACCACGGGCACGCCCTGCAGCACCGTCGTATTTGGCGAGGTCATGCAGTGGATTACAGCAAATGGTTGACATCCCCACACGGTCGGCGGTAAAACAACACATACCCACATAAAGTGGGTACGAACCCACATTCATCCCCACACACTCGGAGAACCGTGTACCCGGAGGAACGCCAGCAGGCCATCGCCGCGGCGGTGATGTCCCAGGGGCGTGCCTCAGTCGCCGATCTGGCGCAGGCCTACGACGTCACCACCGAGACGGTGCGGCGGGATTTGGCCGTTCTCGACCGGGCCGGCCTGCTGCGGCGGGTGCACGGCGGTGCGGTGCCGGTCCGGGCGCTGCACCTGGTCGAACCCAGTGTCGATGAACGCGAGTCCACCCGGGCCGGCCACAAACACGCCATCGCCTCAGTCGCCGCGGAGTTCATTCCACAATCCGGTGCCACCGTCCTGTTCGACGCGGGCACCACGACGGCACGGGTGGCCGCGTTACTTCCACCCGACCGCGAACTGCTGATCGTGACCAACTCGGTGCCCATCGCGGCGCGGCTGGCAAGCCTGACATCGGTCTCGCTACAACTGCTCGGTGGCCAGGTCCGCGGCCTGACCCAGGCGACGGTCGGTGAACGGGCGGTCGGGATGCTGGAATCGCTGCGGGTCGATATCGCCTTCATCGGGACCAACGGGATCAGCGTCCGCCACGGCCTGTCCACTCCCGATCCCGGTGAGGCCGCCGTCAAACGGGCCATGATCGCATGTGCGAATTTCGTTGTGGTGGTCGCGGACTCGTCGAAAATCGGTCGGGAGGAGTTCGTCAGCTTCGCCCCGATCGATCGGGTGGACGTATTGGTGACCGACTTTGAAATCACACCGCAGGATCGCGCCGCGCTGACCGCACACGGTGTGGATGTCGTTGTGGCCCAGGATCTCTCATGATCATCACCGTGACGCCGAACCCGAGCATCGACCGCACCGTCACCCTGCCCACAGCACTGGTGCGTGGCGCGGTGCACCGGGTGACTTCGGTGTCATCCGAACCGGGCGGCAAGGGTGTCAATGTGGCCCGGGCCCTGACGTTGGCCGGCCTCGATGTGGTCGCGGTACTTCCCGCCGCGCGCCACGATCCGATCCTGCTCGCACTGCGTGCGATTGGTGTCGACGTCCACGCGGTACCGGTTGCGGGTGCGGTCCGGACCAACCTCGCCATCACCGAAACCGACGGCACCACAACGAAAATCAACGAGCCAGGAGCCGTCGTCGACCCCGCCGATATTGACGCGCTGGTGCGCACGGTGACCGAATACGCCAATTCAGCGCAGTGGGTCGTGCTGTCGGGATCGCTGCCCCCGGGCATGTCCGACGGGTGGTATTCCGACATGGTGGCCGCACTGCAGCCCTATGGATGCAAGGTCGCCGTGGACACCTCCGATGCCCCGCTGGCCGCGCTGGCCGCCGGTTTGGATCGCGCGGCACCCGATCTGATCAAGCCCAACTCCGAGGAACTCGCCGGCCTGGCCGGAGTGACGGCGGAGTCGCTGGAATCCGCCGTGGTCCGTGGTGATTCCGGGCCGGTGGTGCGCGCGGCGCAGCAGCTGATCGACCGCGGCGTGGGCGCGGTGCTGGCCACCCTGGGCGCCGCCGGTGCCGTCCTGGTCAATGCCGACGGCGCGTGGCTGGCCACGCCTCCCCCGATCGTCCCGCGCAGCACCGTCGGCGCCGGGGATTCCGCACTGGCCGGATATGTCCGCGCCGATGTTGAAGGCGCCGACGCGCCCCTGCGGCTTGCGATGGCCGTGGCCTACGGCAGTGGCGCCGCCGCACTTCCCGGTACGGCGCTGCCGTCGCCGGGTCAGATCAACCTCGACGACGTGGCGATCACGGCCGTCCCAACCCCAACCCGAAGGTGAATCCATGACGAACCTCCCGATCATCAGCCCCGATCTGGTACTGCTCGACACTGACGCCGGTCCGGACAAGGACGCGGTGATTGCGCGATTGGCCGGCCTACTCGCCGCCGCCAAGCGGGTCGGTGACGCCCGGGTGCTGCAGCGCGCCGCCATGGCCCGCGAGGCGCAGTCGGCGACCGGGCTGCCCGGCGGCATCGCGATACCGCACTGCAGGTCGGCGACTGTCAGGGAACCCTCGATCGGTTTCGCGCGACTGCAGCCCCCCGTCGAGTTCGGCGCACCCGATGGCCCGGCCGATCTGGTGTTTCT
>CAMDFY010000084.1 GCA_945897705.1 Bifidobacterium breve
CGCCGATCCCCACCACAACAATCATCGGGATCCTCTTCGACTCTTCACTTCGTTCATCATCGGGGCATCCTCCGCCACACGGCCTGCGGCAGCAGGCGCATAGCGAAGAACAGCGGCCGCAGTGCCCACGGCACCCACACCGTGCGGCGGCCCGTCGACAACGCGCGCGCCGTGGCCGCGGCCACCTGTGCTGGGGTGCTCGACAGCGGCGCGGGATCCATCCCCTCGGTCATCCGGCCGATCACGAAGCCCGGCCGCACGATCAGCAGGCGCACTCCGGTGCCGTGGAGCGCATCAGACAGCCCGTTGGCGAAGCCGTCCAGACCTGCCTTGGCCGAGCCGTAGACGTAGTTGGCCCGGCGCACCCGCACCCCGGCCACCGAGGAGAACACCACCAGTGCGCCACGGCCGACGTCGCGCATCGCGGTGGCCAGCAGGGTCAACAGACTGATCTGTGCGACGTAGTCGGTGTGCACGATCGCCACCGCGTGAGCAGGGTCGGCTTCGGCACGGACCTGATCGCCCAGGACGCCAAACGCCAGCACCGCGGTGCCGATGGCTCCGTATTCCCCCACCAACTTGTCCACAAGGGGGCCGTGCGATGCCAGATCGTCGGCGTCGAACTCGACGGTGTGCACGGCCCGAGCCCCGGCCGCGCGCACCGCCGCAACCTGGTCGTCGAGTTGGTCAGCACCGCGGGCTGCCAGCACGACCGTCGACCCTGGGGCGAGTCGGGTGGCGAGTTCGACGCCGATCTCACTGCGGCCGCCGAAAATCACCACCACCCCGCCGGCCGTGTCGGCCGTGTCTTTCATGGCTGCGATTATTCACTGCGCTAGCGTGATCCCCGATGGCGAATCAAACTACCCGGCTGACCAGCGACGCTCTGGACTTCCTCTCCGAGCGTCACCTGGCGATGTTGACCACCCTGCGTGCCGATGGCTCCCCGCACGTGGTGGCGGTCGGGTTCACCTTCGACCCGGTGACCCACATCGCCAGGGTGATCACCAGTGATGGTTCGCAGAAGGCGATTAACGCTGAGCGCAGCAGTGTCGGCGTGCTCTCTCAGGTCGACGGCGCGCGCTGGCTGTCCCTGGAGGGCATCGCCGGGGTGAACCGCGAGGCCGAGGCGGTCCGCGATGCTGAGTTGCGTTACGCCCAGCGGTACCGGACGCCCAAGCCCAACCCGAAGCGAGTGGTGATCGAGGTCCTCATCAAGCGAGTGCTCGGATCGTCGACCCTGCTCGAACGCACTGGGCCCTGATTACCGGGCACTGATTACCGGGCACTGACTCACCGCGGCAGTGGAACCACCGTCAGATCATGCGGTCGGTTGTTGACCGACAGCGCTCCCTCGGCCGTGACGATGACGATGTCCTCGATCCGGGCGCCCCAACTGCCGGGTAAATAGATCCCCGGTTCGACGCTGAACGCCATACCCTCGGCTAGCGGCAAGTCGTTGCCCGCGACGATGTAGGGCTCTTCGTGGACCGACAGCCCGATTCCGTGGCCGGTGCGGTGAACGAAGTACTCCGCAAGTCCGGCCTCGGCCAGCACATCGCGGGCTGCGGCGTCGACCTGTTCGGCCGTCACTCCGGGACGCACCGACGCCACCGCAGCAGCCTGGGCGCGTTGCAGGACCGCGTACTGCGCGGCGATCTCGGCTGACGGTTCGCCGAGGCTATAGGTGCGGGTGGAATCGGAGTTGTAGCCGGGTTCGATCGGTCCTCCGATGTCGACGACAACGATGTCACCGGGCTGTAGCACCCGATCGGAGCACTCGTGGTGCGGGTCGGCGCCGTGCGGGCCGGATCCGACGATCACGAATGCCGCTTCCGAATGCCCCTCGGCCACAATGGCGTCGGTGATATCTGCGGCCACGTCGGCCTCGGTGCGGCCCGGCGCGAGGAACTGTGGCACCCGGGCGTGAACGCGGTCGATAGCGGCACCGGCGATGCGCAACACGTCGATCTCAGCGGGGTCCTTGACCATCCGCAATCCCGCCAGCACCCCGGTGGCGAGCACGGGAACGACGCCCAACACATCGGCCAGTGGCAGCAGGTGCAGCGCCGGCATCGAATCGGTGACCGCGGTCGCGACCGGGCCGCCCCCGAGCACATCAGCAACACATCGGTACGGGTCCTCGCCATCGACCCAGTCCCGCACCGTCAACCTGAGATCGGCGACCGCCGACTCCCGCAGGGCGGCCAATTCCATCCGCGGCAGCACAACCGTCGGCGTCCCTGTTGCGGGCAACACCAACGCGGTGAGCCGTTCGAAAGTCTGCGCCCGCGATCCGATCAGGTACCGCAGGTCATAGCCCGGCGTGATGATCAAACCCGCCAGCCCGGTCGCCGTCGCTCCGGCCGCGGCGGCGGAGATCCTGCGGGCGTAGACGTCGCTGCTGAACCGTCCGCTCATACCGGTCAGGCTAGCGTGGCAGCAATGACCGGACCGGTGTTGCTGCTCGACGGCGCCAGCATGTGGTTTCGCTCGTACTTCGGGGTGCCGTCGTCGATCACCGCGCCCGACGGTCGGCCGGTCAACGCGGTACGCGGATTTCTCGACAGTGTCGCCACGCTGATCACCCAGTTTCAGCCCGACCGTCTGGTGGTGTGTCTCGATCTGGACTGGCGCCCGCAGTTCCGTGTCGACCTGATCCCGTCCTATAAAGCACATCGGGTAGCCGAGGAAGGCAGTCCACTCGATGGGACGGGCAACGAGGACGTCGAGGAGGTCCCCGACGATCTCAGCCCCCAGGTGGAGATGATCCTGGAGGTTCTTGAGGCCTACGGGATCGCCACCGCCGGCGCCGAAGGGTTCGAGGCCGACGACGTCCTCGGCACGCTGGCTGCCACCGAACGCCACGACCCGGTCGTGGTGGTCAGTGGTGACCGGGATCTTCTGCAACTCGTCGGCGATGATCCCGTCGAGATCCGGGTGCTGTACATCGGCCAGGGATTGAAGAAGGCGACCCTGTTCGGGCCCGCCGAAGTCGCTGAACGCTATGGGGTTCCCGTCGATCGCGCCGGTGATGCGTACGCCGAATTGGCACTCCTGCGCGGAGACCCGTCCGATGGTCTGCCCGGAGTGCCCGGCGTCGGCGAGAAGACCGCGTCGACGATGCTGACCCAGTACGGGTCACTGGAGAACATTCTGTCGGCAGCCCATGACCCGGCTTCCCCGTTGCCCAAGGCATTCCGGGCCAAAATTCTGGCCGCAACGGACTACATCGCCGCAGCGCTACCGGTCGTCCGGGTGGCCCGCGACGCTGAAGTGCAGCTATTCACCAGTGACGACTCGCTGCCAGTGCACGCGGCCAACCCCGCCCGGGTGGCCGAGTTGGCCGAGCGATACGGCGTCAGCTCATCTATCGCCCGGCTACAGAAAGCTCTGGACTCGCTATCGGCCTGAGCCGAGAATGCTCGCGAGCGTGCACATAGTGCGCGCCCGCGGCGGCGTGTCGGCGGGCCGACACGCACGCTCGCGCCACAAAAGGCGCTACTTAGGCCGGCCGACCTCGTAGGTGCCCTTGTCATCCTGGAACGTGACCGTCACCTGGCGCTTGGTGCCATCGATGCTGACCTCGCAGTTGAACGTGTCACCTTTGCGCACCGTCGGGTTTTGGCCGTTGTTGCACTTGACGTCGTTGACGTTCTTGGCGCCGTAGCCACTGGCCTCGTCGGTGAGGATCTGCTGAACGCCCTGCTGGGCCTTATTGACGTCCAGTTTCGTCGTCACGAAGAAGCCGGGCTTCCAGAATCCCAGGAGCAGCACTGCTGCCAGCAGCAGCGCACCCAGCGACCCGAGGATCGCCGCGGTCGTCCGGGTCGACTTCTTCGCCAGTTCCTCGGCACCCGGCTGTCCGTACGGCGGGTACTGACCCGGCTGTCCCGGCGGCGGATAGCCCACCGGCTGTTGGGGGTACTGGCCCTGGGGGTATTGGCCCTGGGCGTACTGGCCGTACTGCGGCGGTGCACCGTAGGGGTTGGGCTGGCCGTACTGACCGGGCTGGCCGTAGGCGGCCGGGTTGTATTCGGTCGGCGCTCCGTAGGGCTGCTGGTAGCCCTGCCCGGGCTGTCCGAACTGCGGGGGGTACTGCTGCGGGTTGTAGGCGGGCGGCTGGCCCCACACCGGCGCTTCGGTCCCCGGCGGTGCCCACGCCGGCGTCTCGGCAGCCGGCGAATCGGCCTGCGGCCATGACGGGGCCGCCGCGTAGGGCTGCTCCGCGTAGGCCTGCTCCGCGCCGGCGGCAGGCTGATCGGCGCCCGATCCCTGCCAGGGGTTGGCGTCAGGTCCCTGCGGTCCGCTCATCATCTCTCCTCGATCCGGGGGGCTTTCGCCCCAGCACGGTAGTCCCTCACCGTAGCGGTCGCCTCACCCTACCCGCTGTCAACAGCAACGACGCCGCGCCGGATGTCGTCGATGGCGCGTTTCGCCGCGGTGCGCACGGACGCCTCGGGCGCGGCGTTGCGAACCTGATCCAGCAGGTCGAGCACTTGGCGGCACCACCGCACGAAGTCCCCCGCCGGTAACGAGACACCGCTACCGGAGACGTCGGAGGCGTCCAGCGCGGCGGCGAGATCACCGGTGGTGGCCCAGCGGTAAACGGCAGGGACGAAGCCCTCGTCGGGCTCGCGCGTCTGGTTAAGCCGAAGCCGATGTTCGTCGGCGCGGAGGTCTCCGGACATCCGTCGGGTCTGGGCCAGCGCCCGGCGCACCGCCGGGGTGGGCATGGCGATCGCGTGGACCGGGGTGGGCCCGTCGCTGCCTCGGGTCTCGAACACCAGGGCCGAGAGCACCGCGGCCAACTCTGCGGGCGCCAGACCCTTCCAGGTCCCGCTGCGCAGGCATTCGGCGACCAGAAGGTCGCTCTCGTTGTAGATCCGCGCCAGCAGCCGGCCGTCGGGCGTCGCCTCCAACTGATCGGTATCCCCCTGTGTCGAGACATAGCCCCGCTCGGTCAGCAGTTCCACGATCCGATCGAAGGTTCGCGCCAGCGAGTTGGTTGCCGCGCTGACCTTGGCCCGGATCTGCTCGTTATCGCGCTCGATCCGCAGATAACGCTCACCGACCCGCACCATGGCTTCGCGATCGGCCATCCGGTGGGCGGGGTGCCGGCGCATCGATTCCCGCAACGTCAGAAGTTCGGGATCGGCGCCATCTGCGTCGTCATCGCCGCGTCGCGCGCGCTCCGCCGGGGTAATCAAACCTTCGGCTGCGGATCGCAGCGCTGACGCCAGATCCCGCCGCACTCTCGGCTGGCGGTGTTCGACGCGTTTGGGCAGGTTCATGGAACCCATCGGTGCGGTGCCACCGGAGTAGTCCGCGGTTGATATCTTTCCCGCCCAACGATTTTCGGTCAGCACGAGTGGTCGAGGATCTTCAGCATCACTGGCCGATTCCAGCACCACGGCCAGTCCCCCACGCCGACCGGTGACGTTGATGATGTCGCCGCGGCGCAAAGCGGCCAGCGCATCGGTGGAGGCCCGCCGACGCGCGAGCCTCGACATCCGGGACTGCGTGCGTTCCCGTTCGCCGATTTTCGCCCGCAGTCGCGCGTAGTCGAGCGCCGCCGGCTCGACTACTTTGGCGCCGCGACTCCAGCCCATCTCACCGGCGATCTCGTCGAGCATTTTCTCGCCGCGCTCGACCCCGCGCACCAGGCCGACCACCGACCGGTCGGCCTGGTACTGGGCGAATGATCGTTCCAACAGCCGATGCGCCTGTTCCGAGGTCATTTGGCTGACCAGGTTGATCGTCATGTTGTAGGACGGCGCGAAGGAGCTGCGTAGCGGGAAGGTGCGGGTAGACGCCAGACCCGCGATCTCGGTCGGCTCGACAGTGGGATCCTGGGGGTTCCAAATCACCACCGCATGACCCTCGACATCGATTCCACGCCGCCCGGCCCGGCCGGTCAGTTGGGTGTACTCCCCCGGTGTCAGCGGCATGTGCTGTTCGCCGTTGAATTTGACCAGTTTCTCCAGTACCACGGTGCGAGCCGGCATGTTGATGCCCAAGGCCAACGTCTCGGTGGCGAACACGGCCTTGATCAGACCGGCGGTGAAGAGTTCCTCGACGGTGTGGCGGAACACCGGCAGCATCCCGGCGTGATGCGCCGCCAGGCCCCGCAACAGGGCTTCCCGCCACTCGTAGTAGTCCAGCACTGCCAGATCAGCATCGGCCAAATCACCGCAGCGGCGGTCGATCACCTCTGCGATACGTTCCCGGTCCTGCTGCGTGGTCAGCCGCAACGAACTCCGCAGACACTGCTTCACGGCACCCTCGCAGCCGGCCCGGGAAAAGATGAAGGTGATCGCCGGCAGCAAGCCCTCCCGGTCCAGGGTGGCGATGACGTCCGGACGCGAGGGGGGCCGATTCACCCCGGATCCCCCGCCGCGGTACGCCCCCCGGCCTCCCCCGCGACCTCCGCCGCGATCTCCGCCGCGATCTCCCCCGCGATCTCCCCCGCGGCCGCCGCCACGATGCCGGGGCTGCCAGTCTCCGAGACGCTCAGCCTCGCGGCGGTTCGCAATGTGGCGGGTCAGTTCCGGATCGACCAGATGCGCGCGGCCGGCGGTTCCGGTCTCGGCCGAGTAGTCGAAGAGGTCGAAGAGTCGCTTGCCCACCAGCACGTGTTGCCACAGTGGCACCGGCCGGTGCTCATCGACCACCACGGTGGTGTCGCCGCGCACGGTCTTGATCCAGCCGCCGAACTCTTCGGCGTTGCTCACCGTCGCCGAGAGACTGGCCAATCGCACGTGTTCGGGCAGATGCAGGATGACCTCCTCCCACACCGCCCCACGCATGCGATCGGCGAGAAAGTGCACCTCGTCCATCACCACGTAGGACAGGCCCCGGAGTGCATCGGAACCGGCGTACAACATGTTGCGCAGCACCTCGGTGGTCATCACCACAACCGGCGCGTCGCCGTTGAGGGACTGATCGCCGGTCAGCAGTCCGATCCGTTCGGCACCGTAGCGCGCGATCAGATCGTTGTGCTTCTGATTGCTCAGCGCCTTGATCGGCGTGGTGTAAAAGCACTTCTGCCCGGCCGCCAAGGCAAGGTGGACCGCGAACTCGCCAACGACCGTCTTACCCGCACCGGTCGGAGCGCAAACCAGGACGCCGTGACCGCGCTCCAGCGCTTCGCAGGCCTCGATCTGAAAAGGATCCAGCCGGAACTCCAAGTCCGCGGCGAAAGCGGCTAGTTGAGGGCTCGACTCAGGTGATGTCGTCATGCTCGGGACCCGTTCGCGCCGGAGCGGCCACCGGGGTGGGGGGCTCGATGGGTGCGGCCTGCTCGATGGGTGCGGCCTGATCGTCCGGGATCGCGATGTCGGCCGCCCGCTTGGCCTTTCGCCTGTCGTGCAGACGCGCGATCTGGATCGCGAACTCCAGCAGCAGCGTCAACGCGAATCCCAGCGCGAGCATGGAGAAGGGATCCGAACCCGGTGTCGCGACCGCAGCGAAGGCGAAGACCCCGAAGATCAGTCCGCGCCGCCACTCCTTGAGCCTTTCGTACGGGAGCATTCCAACAATGTTGAGCATGATGATCAGCAGTGGGAATTCGAAACTGACCCCGAACACCAGCAGCAGGTTGATCAGGAACCCGAAGTAGCGGTCGCCGGACAGCGCGGTGACTTGGACGTCGCTGCCGACGGTCAGCAGGAAGTACAGCGCCTTGGCCAGCACCACATAGGCCAGTACCGCACCGGCCACGAACAGCGTCGCGGCCGACACCACGAACACAACGGCGAACCGACGCTCGTTGCGGTAGAGACCCGGGGTGATGAAGGCCCAGAGTTGGTGCAGCCAGATCGGACAGGCCAGCACGATACCGGCGGTCAGGCCGACCTTGAGGCGCAGCATGAACTGATCGAACGGCGCGGTGGCCAACAGCCGACACCCGCCATCGGCGCTGATGTCCGCACGCGCCGAGGTCGGCAGCGCGCAGTAGGGACGGCGCAGCAACTCGCCCAGGCTTTCCATGCCGAAGATCCCGTGGCTGTACCAAAGAAAGCCCACGATTGTGGTCAGCGCGACCGCCGCCACCGCGATCAAAAGGCGGGTCCGCAGTTCCCTGACATGCTCGACGAGGGACATGGTCCCGTCCGGATTGGTGCGGGCACGTCGCTGCCGCGGGTCCAACCGGGACAGAAACGAGGGCGTGCGCACGGCGTTCACCTAGCGGCGCTCCGGCGCCGGCTGTACTCGCGCGTTCAGGCCGGCCGGACGTCGGTCGGGTTGTGCCCGGGCGGAGTGACCGGAGCCTCGACCCGCTCGCTGGGCACCTGCATCCCGGGCTGCGCGGGCGTGACCGTGTCGGTCTTGCCGTCAGCCTGCAATTCCTTGACCTCGGACTTGAAGATCCGCATTGACTTACCCAGTGACCGTGCCGCGTCGGGCAACCGCTTCGAGCCGAAGAGCAGCACGCCGACGACGATCACGATGATCCAGTGCCAGGGTTGTAGAGCACCCATTAGTTACCTCCAGACGTCATCGCGATCCTACCCCGTGAGCTCGGCGTAGGCGGCCAGGGCCTTGGCCGCGGCCTGCCGCACGCTGCGAACCAGGGTTTCCGGTTCAAGCACCACCACGTCGGCCCCGAATCCGAGGATCAGCCTGGTCATCCATTCCTCGGCGGCGAAGGTCATGGTGGCCTCACAGTGGCCGTCGGGCAGTTCGCTGCGCACCCGAATCGGGAAGTACTCCAGCATCCAGGCGGCGCGGGGGCCGATCCGGAGTCTGGCCGTCGGGAGCGACGGGTCGGCATCGAACAGTGCCGTGTTCGGCGGGGCGTCCAGGGCGGGTCGAGGTGGTGCCGACGGCTCGTCGAGCACCCGGGCGTCGACGATGCGGTCGAACCGGAACAATCGAACGCCCTCCGCTTCCCGGCACCACGCCTCGAGGTAGCTGTGGTCACCCACCAGAACCACCCGGATCGGGTCGACGATCCGCTCCGACAGGGCGTCCCGCGATGCGGAGTAGTAGTCGATCCGCAGCGCGCGGGATTCTCGGACGGCAGCACGCACCGCAGCTGCGGCTTCGTGCTCCACCGGGGCAGGCTCGTCGAGCGCGGACGGATGATCCTCGTCGATCACCGTGCCGGCGGCGGCCTCGATTTTGGCGATGGCGCTCAACGCTGCCGCCGGATCCACCACCCCGGGTATGTCGGCCAGCGCGCGCAGGGCCACCAGCAGAACGCTCGCCTCCGAGGAATTCAGCCGTAACGGCTGGTCCATGCCCGCCGAGAAGGTGACCTTGACGGTCCCGCCCGACAGTTCGAAGTCGATGAGGTCGCCGGGACCATAGCCGGGCAGTCCACACATCCAGAGCTGGTTGATGTCCTGCTGCAACTGTTTGGCGTTGACACCGAGGTCGGCGCCCGCCTTGGCGAAGCTGACCCTGGGATTGGCCTGAAAATACGGGACCATGTTGAGCAGGCGCACCAGACGGGTGGATACCGGCGTCATGCGCCCACCCCGGCCTGTGCGGTCAGCCTCGCCAGCACATCCTGACGCAGCGACTCCGGTTCGAGCACCAGCGCTTCAGCTCCATAGCCGGTCACTTCGCGGGCCAGTGCATCCAGGATCCCCACATCGATCTCGACGACGTCGCCATCGCGTCCGCCGATCGTCCGGCGACCCGTCACGGTTCCGGCACGGCGCAGCGCGGTCGCGTGCCCGTCGGCCACCCAGACCTTGGCGTGACCACCGGCGGCGGCCTCACCAATGGATTGCTCGACGGTAGCGCGAAGGTCAATGCCGTCGGGGCGAGTCGCGACGGCGCCGGGCGACCCGAACGGCGTCACGTCGGTAATGCGGGAGAGCCGGAAGATCCGGGTGGCGCCACGATCGCGGTCGTGACCGATCACGTACCAGCGGCCGCGGGCGGTGACCACGCCCCACGGCTCGACGGTGCGAACCGTGAAGGGGTCGACGGGGCTGGGCCGGTGCTGGAACCGGACCGCCTGCTGTGCGTCGATGGCGGAGAAGAGAACTCCCAATACCTCCTCCGAGCCCCGCAA
>CAMDFY010000085.1 GCA_945897705.1 Bifidobacterium breve
TGCTCGATCTTGTCGAACTCGCCGAGGATCACCGCCCCGATGCTGTGCTCGTCGAGGTTGAGCGCCACCCCGAGCACGCCGCCGGCGAACTCCAGCAATTCCTGGGTCATCACCGAGGGCAGGCCCTCGACGTGGGCGATACCGTCGCCGGCGTCGATAACGGTGCCGATCTCCTCCCGCCCGGTGTCCGCCTCGAAACTCGAGACGTAACTGGCGATGGCGCCCTGGATGTCGTCAGCGGAGATGGTCAACTCTGCCATGGCTTCTCGTCTTCCTGCCTTCTTGTCTTGGATGGATCGTGGCTTATCGCCCTGCCCCGGGCGAGCGGCTCTAGTCGGGCAGCCTTGTCGCGGCTGCGGCCAGCCGGGAGGACAGCGTTCCGTCTATCACCTCGTCACCGACTGCGACGGAGAGCCCGCCGAGCAGTTCGGGGTCGACGTTGAGTTGGACCGAGACGGGTTGGTGGTACACGCGAGCCAGCACCTCGGCCAACCGCCGGCGCTGCGTGTCGGTCAACTCGTCGGCCGCCTGCACCTCGGCGACGATTTCGCCGCGGCGTGCGACGGCGAGCTGGGCCAATTCGAGAACCGCTTCGTCGGCGCGCTGCCCATGCAGGAGTTCGACGGTCTGGGCCAATAGTGCCGCGGCCGTGGGGTTGCTGCCACCGGCTCGATCGAGGACGCCGCGCAGCAGTGCAACCCGCTCCGACGCCGGCTTCGAGTAGTCACCGAGCAGGCTGTTGAGCCTGGGTTCGGTCTGCAAAACCCGGCCGAACCGGAACAGTTGCTCGGCGACTTCGTCGGCCTGATTCTCGCGTTCAGCGCGGACCAGCAGACTGAGCCGGGCGACGTGCTCGACGCCCGCGCTGAAGTCCTTGGTCGCCGACCAGCGGACCGAGACCGCGGTGCTGAGTAGCTCCATCGTGGTGGACCCGACCTTGCCGCTGAGCAGTCGCGCCAACAGACCCTTCTTGGCCTCGGTCTCCGCAGTGGCCTCGGCGAGATGGCGGGCCAGGATCGGCTCGCGGGCTAGTAGTTCGGCTACCGAGCCCAATTCGCCGGACAGTGTCGACAGCTCGTCGGTGCTCAACGTTGCGGCCATTGAGTCGAAACGCTCCACCAGTGCGGCTTGCGCGTCCCGGCTGGCCGAACGCATACCCGGGGTGCCGATCTCCGGGGTGAAGGCGGCCGGCGCCATGGACTCCAACTCGTCGAGGAATCGATCCACGGTGGCTGCACGCGCCTGCGGATCCGAGACATGCGCCCGGACGAGTGCGCTTGCCCGCTGCACCGATTCGCTGCCGAGGTCGGTGCGCATCTGGCGGATGACCTGCGACCGCAACAGCGAAACCTGCTGACCGCCTTGGATTTTGATCCGCTCGACCTCAACGTCGGCCTGGGCGCGCAATTGCTCGGCAATTCGGACCGAGTCCGAACGGGCCTCGGCGACGATATGGCTGGCCTCAGCCCGGCCGTCGGCGACGCGCTGAGCGTGATGGGTGTCGGCGGCGGCCAGACGTTGAGTAGCCGTCGCGCTCTCGGCAAGCTGGTTGCGCACGGCCTCCTGCTGAGCCGCCATCAGACGACGTACCGGGGGCGCCACGTACCGCTTCATGATCCACACGATGACGGCGAAGCCGACGAGCTGGCCAATGAATGTCGACATCTCGCCTACCGCCCGACCGTCGAATTGCCGGCCACGTCGACGCCAAGCACCCGACCTGCCAGGGTCGTCGACAGCGAATCCACCGATGATCGCAGGTCATCGGAGATGGCATCGCTGGCGAGCTTGAGTTCCTCGTTGGCCTCCTGCACAACCCCGGAGACCTCGTCGTTGGCCTGCGCGCGCATCTGGTCCAGAGTGCTACGGCCCTCGGCTCGAACCTCATCCCGGATCGCCGTGGACTCCGCGCGCGCAGCGGCAAGCTCGTTGCGGTAGTCCGCCTCGGCGGCCGCCTCCTGCTCGACTGCCCTGCGGTTGTCCTCCGCCGTCTTGGCGATCATCCGCTCACGTTCCCCGAGCACCTTCTGCACCGGTGGCACGACGAACTTGCCGATCACGCCGAGCACGATCAGGAAGATGGCCAGCACGAAGAAGAAGGTGCCGTTGGGGATGAGGAAGTTACTGGTGCCGCCTTCCTCCGACGCCGCCACCAGGGTGACGCCGGCTTCCCCTATTGCGGAGCCCATCGTGAGTTAGGACGCGCCGGGCGTGGCGAACACGAACAGTGCCATGAACGCCAGGTTGATGAAGTAGGCCGCCTCCACCAGACCAACGGTGATGAAGAACGGGGTGAAGAGCCGACCCTGGGCCTCAGGCTGGCGAGCGATGCCCGAGATCAGGGCGTTACCGGCGATACCGTCGCCGATACCGGCGCCGATGGCGCCACCGCCCAGGATGAGCCCGCCGCCGATCAGGGCGCCGGCGACAATTTGTGGGTCTGCCATTGGTTATCCTCCTTGGTTGCTGGTAGGTCGTCTACCAGTGCTGTGGGTGGTTCGTGGATCGATCAGGATGTATGTCGGGATGTGTTTAGTGGTGCTCCTCATCCAGTTCCATGGACTGGCTGAAGTACAGGATCGTTAGCAGCGCGAAGATGAACGCCTGGATCAAACCCACGAATAGGTCGAAGGTTTTCCAAATCGCATTGGGCGCCCACATGATGTACGGCGGGAAGAGTGCGATGAGGGCGACCATGATGCCACCGGCGAAAATATTGCCGAAGAGTCGCAGCGACAACGAGATCGGCTTGGCGATCTCCTCGACGAGGTTGATCGGTGCGAGGAATGCCACGTGCCCCTTGAGGACTTTGATCGGGTGGCCGATGATCCCCCGCCGCCACACCCCGGCTGCGTGATAGCAGATGAACACGAACAGGGCGAGTGCCAGCACGAAGTTGATGTCCGAGGCGGGCGGTTTGAGCAGTTCATGGGTCCCGCCGTCGGCGGTGCCGTACTGCACCGGGAGCACCGCGATCCAGTTGCAGATCAGGATGAACACGAACAGCGTCACCGCCAGGGGCAGCACGAACGGGGCGATCTTCATGCCGATCGCGCCCTCGATCTGACCGCGCATCTGGATGGTGATGGCCTCCCAGAACAACTGCACCCCGCCGGGAACACCCGTCGAGGTGATCTTCGACTTCAGGAAGAACGCCAGGCCGATGGTGATGACGGCTGCGATCGCGGTGGCCAGCACCGTATCGGTGTTGACGGTCATGCCCAACCACGTGGCGGTGGTGTGGTGGCCGACCTCGATGGCGCCCTCGGCGAGGATCCGTTCGGTCATAGCTGCTAATCCTTGAGCATGTCGTCGGCCAGTGAGGCAGGAATGGCAGGACTGGTTTCACCGATGGATGGATCGTCCGGATCGCCGGTCCGTAGTTTCTTCCACACCGGCAGGGCAGTGCTGATCACGAGCACGATCTGAAACACGGCCAGACCGAAGACCACCCCGAGGCCGGGCGGCCGGAAGACGAACGCCACCGCCAGGCCGATCGTGGTGATGATGAGCAGGCGGGTGGCCGAGTTGAGGGCCATCTTGCGCTTGACCGGGTGAGCGTCAGCGGTGATGGATGCCACCGAACGATGCACGAGCACGGCGTTGACCAGGCCCAACCCCAAGCCGACGCCGAAGAACACCCCAACCAGGACGTGCCCGGCGACCGCGGCGACCGCGATCGCTGCCGCCGCGAGGGCGGCGCACAGCGCCAATAGTCGGGTCGGTTGGAAGGCGACGGACGGAAATACCAGCGGCGCGTCTGGCGCTGGCGTCGTCACACGTTTACTCGCAATCGCGTCGGCGTCACAACGGCTGTGACCGGCGGTCAGGCAGCAACCTATCACAGCCAAATCTGCCCGCTGCTGCCCACTACTTTCGGTCGTAGAGGGTATCGCTCAGCTTCGTCAGATCGTCGTCGTCGCGACGCAGCAGCGGGATGATGGTGACCACCACCGCCACCACGATCGCGGCCAGCATCACCGCCCCGGTGTAACGCGGGTCGAAGAATATCGTGCTTGCGGCGCCCAAGGCGACGATGCCCACCCAGAGGTAAATCAGCAACACCACCCGGCGGTGGGTGTGGCCGATCTGCAGCAATCGGTGGTGCAGGTGCATCTTGTCCGGGCTAAACGGACTGCGCCCGGCGCGGGTCCGGCGGACGATGGCCAGCAGCATGTCCAGGGCCGGCACGAACATCACGGCGACCACTAAGAGGAACGGCGAGAGGAGGGCGAAAACGTCGCGGGCGCCATAGGCGCTCTGCGAGATCGGGCCGGCCGCGGTAGTGGTGGCGGCCGCGAGCATCAGCCCGACCAACATCGAACCGGAGTCACCCATGAAGATCTTGGCCGGGTGAAAGTTATGCGGCAGGAAGCCCAGGCAGGCGCCGGCCAGCACCACCGAGATCACCGCCGGCGGATAGAACAGCACGTCGCCGCCATGATCGCGCAACAACCCGACCGAGAAAATGCAGATGGCCAGCGCCGTGATCAGGCCCAGGCCCGCAGCCAGGCCGTCGAGTCCGTCGACGAAATTCATCGCGTTGATCACCGCGACCGTCAGCGCCAGGGTCAGCAGGATCGAGGAAACCTGATCGAGCACGATGGTGCCGATCCCGCCGAACGGGATGTAGAACACACTCCAGGCGACACCCATGGTCACCAGCACGCTGGCGGCGGTGATCTGCCCGGCGAACTTCGTCAGGGCGTCCAGTCCCCACCGGTCGTCGATCAGCCCGATAGCCATGATCAGGCCGCCGGCAATCACCATGGCCGGCAACCCCGACGAGTAGATGAAGCCGCGAGTGAGGGCGGGGAGCTGCGAGGCGAGGAAGACCGCGGTAAGCACCCCGAGGTACATGGCCAGGCCGCCCATGCGCGGGGTGGCCTGGGAGTGGACGTCGCGGGCCCGGGGATAGGCGACTGCGCCCAATCGCAGGGCCAGGACGCGCACCCCGCCGGTGGCGAAATAGGTGACGATCGCCGCGGTCAGGCCGACCAGCGCCAACTCCCGCAGCGGAACACCGGCGCCACGGTCCGAGAGCGCCAGCAGGGTGCTGTCGGCGCGGTCCGACAGCGCCAGCAGGGTGCTGCTCACAGGTTCGGTCCGGTCAGCGACTCAGGGTCCACGCCAAGGACATCGGCGACGGCCCGGGCGCCGATTGGTCCAGCACGCAGGATCTTGGGTACCTCGCCGGTGAGGTCGAGAATCGTCGAGGCAGCCTGTTGCTCAGAGGTTCCGCCGTCGAGGTACACGTCGACCCGATCCCCGAGTTGACGCTGAGCCTCCGCCGCGGTGGTGGCCGGTGACTGTCCGGACACGTTGGCGCTCGAGACCGCCATGGGGCCGACGGCGCGCAGCACGTCCAGGGCGACCGGTTGCAGTGGCATCCGCAGCATCACCGTGCCCCGCGCGTCACCGAGATCCCACTGCAGCGACGGCGCCTGCTGCACCACCAGACTTAACGCCCCGGGCCAGAAGGCGCGAATGAGTTCATGGGCCGCATCCGGCACCGAATAGACCAATCCGGAGATGGTGTGCCAACTGCCGACCAGTACGCCGACCGGCATGTCGCGGCCGCGCCCCTTGGCCGCCAGCAGGTTTGCCACGGCGCCGTTGTCGAAGGCGTCGGCGGCAATGCCGTACACGGTGTCGGTGGGCAGCACGATGAGCCGTCCACTCTTGACCGCATCGGTTGCCGCGGCGATGGCTTCCGAGCGATTCAGCGGATCGCGGCAGTCCAGCATCCGGGTCACCGCTGATCACCTCGTCGCGTCTTGAGGTGACGGCGCTGAGCGTGCCGTCACGAACCGAGGTCGGCCGTTCAGATCGCGATGGGCCGTGACCTGCTCGAATACCCCGGCCTGCACCACAATACCGACGGTGGCATCGCCGGTGGCGTCGTCGTGTTCCACGGCGAGCAAACCCCCTGGCTTCAGCCATCGGGCCGCGTTCGTGACCAGTGGCCCGATCACCGCCATACCGTCACTACCGCCGAACACGGCATGGCCCGGGTCATGCTGTGCAACTTCAGGTTCCAGCGCGGTTCCGGCGGGAACATAGGGCGGATTGGCCACCAGCAGGTCGACCGCGCCCGCCAGTTCGGGCAGCAGGCGCGCATCGGTGACGTCGCCCTGCACGATGCGAATGCTGGTGCCTGCTGCGTTTCGCCGTGCGTATTCCAGTGCCTCGGCATCGTCATCCACGGCGATCACCCGGGCCTCGGGCCGCTGCGACGCCAGTGCGATCGCGAGCGCGCCGGATCCGGTGCACAGATCGAGGATCACCGCCTCACTCGGCAGTGGTTGCGCCAGCGCCCATTCCAGTAGCGCCTCGGTTTCTGGACGCGGAATGAAAACCCCCGGACCGACCTGAAGGTGCACCGGTCCGAATGGGGCGGTTCCGGTGATGTGTTGCAGCGGGATGCGTCGGGCACGCGCCGCGATCGCGTGCTGGAAACGGTCGAAGAAACCCGGGTCGGGCACATCGAGCAGGGCCAGACGGCCGCGGTCGGTGCCGGCCAGATGTGCGGCAAGCAACTCGGCATCGATTCGGGCTGTGCCTATTCCGGCATCGGCGAGGGTTCCGGCGGCGTCGACGATCGCCTGACGCAATCGGTGAGTCACTGCTGTAGCCGGGCTTGCTTGTCTGCGGCGGCCAGCGCGTCGAGCACTGCGTCGAGATCGCCCTCGAGGACCTGATCGAGGTTGTGTGCCTTGAAATTGACCCGATGATCGGCGATCCGGTTCTCCGGAAAGTTGTAGGTGCGGATACGCTCGCTGCGATCCACGGTGCGGATTTGGCTGGCCCGGTCGGCCGATGCGTCAGCGGAGGCCTGCTCCTCGGCCAGCACCTGTAACCGCGCGGCAAGCACCTGCATCGCACGGGCCTTGTTCTGCAGTTGCGAGCGCTCGTTTTGACAGGTCACGACGATTCCGCTGGGCAGGTGGGTGATCCGAACCGCCGAGTCGGTGGTGTTCACGCCCTGACCGCCCTTGCCCGACGAACGATAGACGTCGATGCGCAAGTCGGACTCGTCGATCGCAACCTGTTCGACCTCGTCGGGTTCGGGATAGACCAGAACACCCGCCGCCGAGGTGTGCACGCGCCCCTGGGATTCGGTGACCGGCACCCGCTGAACGCGGTGCACTCCGCCCTCCCATTTCAGCCGCGACCAGACGCCGTCACTCGCATCGCCCCTACTGGCGATCGAGATGGTGGCTTCCTTGTATCCGCCGAGATCGGAGAACGTCTCGTCCAGGACGGTGACCGTCCAGCCACGTCGCTCGGCGTACCGGATGTACATCCGAGCCAGGTCAGCGGCAAACAATGCGGACTCCTCGCCGCCTTCACCGGACTTGACCTCCAAAACGATGTCGTCGGCATCGTGCGGATCACGCGGCGCGAGCATGTCGGTGAGCTGATCGTCGAGGTCGGCGACGGTCGTCTCCAGCTGCGCCACCTCGGCAGCGAACGAGGCATCCTCGGCGGCGAGTTCGCGGGCGGCCTCGAGGTCACCGCGGGCCGCCTCACGCTTGCGGTAGACGCCCGCGATCGGGGCGAGTTGGGCGAACCGCTTCCCGACCCGACGGGCGTTGGCAGCGTCGGCGTGCAGCTCCGGGTCGGACAGCTGACGTTCGAGGTCGGCATGTTCGGCAAGCATGGCGTCGATGGCATCAGCCTCAATGCCGTGCGTCACGGGGCCGTCCTCTCACCTTCCGGATCCGAACACGCTGTCGAAGCCCGACCGCGCGCGGGGCGAGTGACGGACGACGTGGGTGCTGACTAGCTGTCGGCCGGCGGCGCGTCCGCTTCGGGCGTCTCGACGGTCTGCTTGGACCCGGGCCGTTTGCCGTAGCGCTTCTCGAAGCGCGCAACCCGGCCACCGCTGTCGAGGATCTTCTGCTTGCCGGTGTAGAAGGGGTGGCACTGGGAGCAGACCTCGACCACGATGTGGCCGCTCTCCTTGGTGCTGCGGGTCGTGAAGGAGTTTCCGCAGCCGCAGACCACAGTGGTCTCGCCGTAGGCGGGGTGAATGCCGGTCTTCATGGTGTCCTCTGTGTGTCGTGGTCGCCGGGTCGCCGAGGAGCTGAATTCGCTCGGTGGCGTGAACCGGTACCTGAAGTCTGTAGATTATGCCAGGTCGGACGGGCCAGACCCAAAAGGGTGGTAGCGGCCGCCGCGGGCCTCCCGGTGCCACAGCACCCCGGAGGTCACGTCAAGGCCCTGGGCGCTCAGCGTGCGCTTGAGGATCTTGTTGGTCGCGGTGACCGGCAGATCGTCGGTGATCCACACGTAGCGCGGCCACGCCTTCGGGGAGAGATCCGGTTGCGCGGCAAGGAAGTCGCCGAAATCCTGCGGGGTCAGTGTGGCCCCGGCACCCAGCACCAGTGCCGCCATCACCGCATCGCCGACCTGCGGGTCGGGCACGGCGTAGACGGCAACCCGGTTGATCGGCGCCAGTCGGTGCAGAATCCGTTCGATCGGCGCGGTGGTCAGGTTCTCGCCGTCCACCCGCAGCCATTCCCCGGTGCGCCCGGCAAGGTAGATCCAGCCGTCGGCGTCGCGGTAGGCGAGGTCGCCGGAGAAGTACATACCGTGGCGGAGGCGTTCGCCGGTGGCCTGTGCGTCGTTGTAGTAGCCACCGAACATTCCGGCGCCGTCGGTGTTCACGATCTCGCCGATCGCTTCGTCGGGGTTGGCCAGCGCCCCGGCGGCGTCAAAGACGGCCGGCGGGCACTCGGTCACGGTGTCCGGGTTGTAGATCGCCACCCCGGGAAAGCCACGGCCGACCGAACCGGTCGGGCACGGGCCGTCCCGGGTGATGATCACCGCTCCCTCAGTGGAGCCGAAGCCGTCCCAGACGGTGGCACCGAAACGTCGACCGAATTCGGCGATGTCGCGTTCGGCCGCCTCATTGCCGAACGCAACCCGAAGCGGATTGTCGGCATCGTCGGGATGCTCCGGAGTCGCCAGGACGTAGGCCAGTGGCTTGCCGACGTAATTCATATACGTCGCACCGTAACGGCGCAGATCATCGAGCAGTCCCGAGGCCGAGAACGTCGCCGGTGCCATCGCCGCCCCAGACGACAGCGCCACCGACCAACCGGCCATCAGAGCGTTGGAGTGAAACAGCGGCATCGACAGATAGCAAACATCAGCCGCGGTGATCGAAAATCGTTGCACCAGTGATGCTCCAGCGAAAGGCACCATCATGTGCGCAACCTGAACGGCCTTGGGTTCGCCGCTGGTGCCCGAGGTGAAGATCAGCATGAAGGTGTCGCCGGCCTCGACGGTGCGGTGCGGTATCAGTTCGCCGGCGCCAGCGCTGACCTGAGCCCATTGCGCTGAGTCGACGTCGAACACCCGCACGCCCGATAAATCCAATCCGTCGAGCAGGCCGCGGTGAGCCTGGTCGGTGAGCAGTATCTGACAGTCGGCCCGGGCGATGTCACCCGCGAGCGCCTCGCCGCGGCGGGTGGTGTTGATACCGCAGAGAACGTAGCCGCCCAATCCGGCCGCGGCCATCGCGGTCAGCATCGCCGGGGTGTTGCCCAGTAATGTCCCCACATGCAGTGGTCGGTCGATGTCGGCCACTGCGATCAGCGCCGCGGCGTGGTGTGCCGCCTCGTCGAGGTGCTCGCGCCACGTCCACACGCGATCCCCGTACTTCACCGCAGGGGCGGGATTGTCGATCCTCATCTGGAGAAGCTGCTGGACGGTGTCGGTCATCTCAGGGCTGCGCCCGGCCGGCGAGGATCATCACGATGTCGCCGATCGGAACCTGAACCTCTCGGCCCTCGCCTGCCACAAACTCCACGTCCGTGGCGACCAGCCTGACACCGGCGAGGTGCCGCTGGCCGTTGAGGGGAAATGTCATTCCGCGAACCTGCCAACCGTCACACAGCGACTGCGCCGTCCACTGCGCGGGGGTGAGACCTTC
>CAMDFY010000086.1 GCA_945897705.1 Bifidobacterium breve
GTGACGCTCGAGCCGCAGAAGGCGGCCAATTTCACCGCGCTGAACCTCGTGCTGCCGCTTCCGACCGGCTGGCGGGTGATTCCAGATCCCAACGTCCCGGACGCTTTCTCGGTGATCGCGGACCGTCAGGGCGGTGATGGGCTCTACACCTCGAACGCACAACTCGTGGTCTACAAACTGGTCGGCGAGTTCGATCCGCGGGAAGCGATCAGCCACGGATTTGTCGAAAATCAGAAATTGCGCGCCTGGCAATCGACATCTGCCTCGATGGCGGAGTTCGGTGGATTCCCCTCGTCGATCATCACGGGGGTCTATCGCGATGCCGACATGACGCTCAACACCGCCCGGCGCCACGTGATCGCAACGACAGGTTCGGATCGTTACCTGGTCACGCTGACAGTCACCACGGCGGCGAACCAGGTGGTGGCGACCGCCACCGCCACCGACGGCATCATCAACGGGTTCCGTGTCACCGTGCCCAGTGCAACACCCGCGGCGGCACCGGCACCCGCGGCGGCACCGGCAGCAGCACCGGCGGTGGCGCCCGCGCAGTAACGCGGGCACGCTGCTCGTATTGTGAGTCCCATGGTCGTCGGGGCGGTGCTGAGCCTGGTGCTGGCCGGTCTCATCGGCGGATCGGGACTGTGGACGCTGGCTCGGCGCTCGGGCGTCGACCTCACCGGTCAGGTACTGCGTGCCGTCGCACCGACGCAGGTCGCCGGCGCGGTCATGTTGTTCGCCGGTGGAATCGCGGCCCTGGCCGCCCCGGCGCGGATCGGGTTGGGCGGGTTAATCATCGCGGCGATCGGTGCGATTTCCACGATCGGTGCGGGCTCGTGGCGGGCTGCACGTTACGTAGCGCGCCAGCAGCGCACCGCGGACTGCGGATCGGCGGACGGCTGCGCCGGCTGTACCCAACTGTGCCGATGAGCCGCCCGAGACCGATGCGGCACATCTGACTCAGTTGCGGCTAACATCGATCGGATGCGTTGCCCACAGCGGCATCGGCATCGGCTGTCGGCGCAGTACCCGGGACCACAGGTCGGTCCGCGGTTCGGCAAGGACGTCGGACGGCAGCGCCGCGAGCACGATCCAATCATCGCGGTCGATCTCGCCTTCAAGCTGGCCGGTTGTCCACCCGGAATAGCCGGCGAAAATCCGGACTCCGTCGACCGCGGCGCTGATCGATTCCGGATCCGCGTCGAGGTCAACCAGGACAACGCGGCCGGCGACGTGGCGCAGACCCGGCGTGGCATCGGGATCGGCCCCGATGCGCAGCAGGCCTAAACACAGTGCCGAATCGCGCTTCACCGGTCCCCCGACGAACATCGTTTTCGGTTTTGCCGCCGCATCAGTCCATTGCGGCAACACGTTGTAGACCGCCGTCTCACTGGGTCGGTTGAGCACCACTCCCAGGGTGCCGCCGTCATTGTGCTCGACGACGTAAATGACACTGCGCCGAAATGTCGGTTCCATCAAGTCTGTGCTGGCCAGCAACAGTGTTCCCGCGCGCACACCGTTCGCCACCGGCGGGGCGAACTCCTCGGGATCCTCCTGTTGAGCCACCCGTCAATAATGGCATGGCCCCCGGCAACGGATAAGCACCGTTGTGATGGCGTTAGCACTGCGGGTCTTGTTTGTACTGTAGGGCCGGTGGTCGACACACGCGCCGGAGACCTGTGGCGCGGTGTCCGTCGGCTGCCGGACTTTTGGCGGTTGCTCGAGTTGCGGACAGCGAGTCAGTTCGCGGACGGACTGTTCCAGGCGGGCCTCGCCGGTGGCCTGTTGTTCAATCCCGAACGCGCGGCCGACCCCTTGGCAATCGCGGGAGCCTTCGCGGTGCTGTTTCTGCCCTACTCGGTCCTAGGTCCGTTCGCCGGGGCTCTGCTCGACCGGTGGGATCGTCGCTTAGTTCTCATCGTGGCCAATGCCGCCCGACTGGTGCTGGTGATCGGTGTCGCCGCGGCGCTGGCGGCCGGTGTCGGGGACGTGCCGGTGCTGTGTCTGGCGCTGATCGTCAACGGATTCAGCCGGTTCGTCACGTCGGGCCTGTCGGCCGCGTTGCCGGACGTGGTGCCCCGAGAGCAGGTCGTGACGATGAACTCGGTGGCCACCGCGACCGGTGCGGCCGCCGCCTTCCTGGGGGCGAACTTCATGCTGGTGCCCCGCCGGGTCTTCGGTGCCGGCGATACCGGTGCCGGGACGGTTATCGTCATCGTCGCGATCCCGGTAGCGATCGCGTTGCTGTTGTCGCTGCGATTCGCCCCGCGCGTCCTCGGGCCGACCCGATCCGACGGACACGGTTCAGCACTGCACACGGTGGCGACCGGATGGGCCGCCGGCACCCGGGTGGTACGGGCGACGCCCTCGGTGGCCGCAACGCTGGCCGGGTTGTCGGCTCACCGCATGGTGTTCGGCATCAACACCCTGCTCGTTCTCCTGATGGCCCGCAGTGGCATCGCCGAGGGCCCCGCCGGTCCACGCACCGGATCCGGGCTGGGGACCATCGTCGTCTTTGTCGCCGCCACCGGCGGCGGCGCATTCCTGGCCACCCTCCTGACACCCGCGGCGATTCGCCGATGGGGTCGGTATGCCAGCGTCAATGCGGCATTATTGAGCGCTGCAGTAATCCAATGTGCGGGGGCGGCCGCGTACGTCACCGTGATGGCACCATTGTTGGTGGTCGGCTGCGGCTTCCTGCTCGGGGTGGCCGGGCAGGTAATCAAACTCTGCGCCGACTCGGCCATGCAGATCGACGTCGACGACACCATGCGAGGGCATGTCTTCGCCATCCAGGACTCGCTGTTTTGGATATCGTTCATTGCCTCGACCGGCGCGGCCGCCATGGTCATCCCCGTCGACGGGCGATCGCCCATGCTGGCGGTGATCGCAGCGGTGCTCTATCTGGCCGGGTTCGCGACTCACGCACGCACCGGTCGGCTCCGAACGCCAACCAACTAGGCTGCGCCCCATGGCCGTCGGCGATCCGATCATCGATGATCTGCACGCGGAGAGTGAAGCGCTTGACGCCCTCCTCGCCCCGATACCGGCACCGCGGTGGATGCTGGCAACGCCAGCACCCGGATGGACGATCGCGCACCAGATCGGGCACCTGCTGTGGACCGACCGGGTGGCACTGCTGTCGATCACCGACGAGACCGGATTCCAGGCGTTGGTCGCCGGCGCGCAAGACAGGCTCGACACCTTCGTCGACGAAGCCGCCGAAGAATTCGCCGCCGTGCCACCGGCCCAACTACTGGCCGACTGGCGAGAAACCCGCGCACAACTGCATGCCGCGCTCCGCGCGGTGCCGGCCGGCCGCAAACTGCTGTGGTTCGGCCCGCCGATGGGCGCGGCCTCGATGGCGACGGCGCGACTGATGGAAACCTGGGCGCACGGCTTGGACGTGGCCGACACACTCGGCGTCTCCGTGCCGCCGTCACCGCGGCTCAAGTCGATCGCACACCTCGGTGTCCGCACTCGCGATTTCGCCTTCTCTGTTCACGGCCTCACACCACCGGCGGAGCCATTCCGGGTGGAGTTGACTGCTCCCGACGACGACCTGTGGACCTGGGGCCCCGAAGATGCGGCGCAGCGGGTCGTGGGAACGGCCCTCGACTTCTGCTATCTGGTCACCCAACGGCGGTCGCGGGCGACACTGGACGTCGAAGCACACGGAGCGGACGCACAGACCTGGCTGGGAATCGCTCAGGCGTTTGCGGGGCCGGCCGGGCCCGGGCGGTAGCGGCGGTCTCAGAGGGCGGCAGCCCCGTCGGCGCTGCCGTCACCGTCGCCGTCGGTGAGCGCGATGTCCCATCGACCATCGCCGTCGACGTCGACATAGCCCTCAGCGAAGCGGGCCCCGGGACCTGCGAGCAGTACCCGATCAGCCAGACCGTCGCGATTCAGATCGAACAACCGGTCGGCGTCGCCATCACCGTCGACATCCGCGCCCGAGGCGTGCTCAACCCCATCAAGACCGAACCACCGCAGGGCGCCGCCGGACGCCGCACCCCATTGCGACATTCCGGCGCCCACCATCCACGTGCCGGAACCATCGTCGGTGTAGCGCGACTCGGGCACCCCATCATCATCGAGATCGAGAGCCGCGTGATCGGCAAGTCCGTCGTCGTCGAAGTCGGCCAGCGCGTCGTCGAACACACCGTCGCCGTCGAAATCCACCCGAACGCCGTCGAGTTCGCCGTCACCGTCGACATCGATGTCGAATGCCCCGGTCCAGATCGAGGCAGTTCCATCACCGGCATCCAAGCAGTAGTCCATGCCTTATTGGACGGAGTATGGGGCTCACGCGTTCCCGTATCAATCGGCGGCGCCGCGAGCGCGCCACCGTATCAATCGGCGGCGCCGCGAGCGCGCCACCAGGCCAACAGTTCGGCCGTGGCCTCCTCCCGGGACAGCGGCCCCCGGTCCAGCCGCAATTCCTTGAGGTGGCTCCAGGCCTCACCCACCTCCGGGCCGGCCGAGATGCCGAGCAGATCCATGATTTCGTTGCCATCCAGATCAGGGCGAACCCGGGCCAGGTCCTCCCTGGCGGCCAGGTCGGTGATTCGCGCCTCCAGGCCGTCGTAGTTCGCCTGCAACAGCGCCGCACGTCTTTTGTTTCGGGTGGTGCAGTCCGCGCGGACCAGTTTGTGCAATCTCGGCAGCAGTGGCCCGGCGTCGGCGACATAGCGCCGCACCGCCGAGTCCGTCCACCGGCCTTCGCCATAGCCGTGAAACCGAAGGTGCAGATAAACCAGCCCGGAAACGTCATCGACCATCTGTTTGGAGTACTTCAACGCCCGCAGCCGCTTTCGGACCATTTTGGCCCCGACCACCTCATGGTGATGGAAGCTGACTCCCCCATCGGACTCGTGTCGGCGCGTCGCCGGCTTGCCGATGTCATGCACCAGTGCCGCCCAGCGCAGCACCAGATCCGGTTCGTCTTCCAGGGCAATCGCCTGCCGCAGCACCGTCAACGAATGCTGGTAGACGTCTTTATGCTGATGGTGTTCGTCGATGGCCATCTGCATGCCGCCGATCTCGGGCAGCACGACCTCGCCGAGGCCGGTCTGAACCATCAACTCGATACCCGCCACCGGATCGGCACCCAGCAGCATCTTGTCCAGTTCCGCTGCGACCCGCTCCACAGTGATACGCCCCAACTGCGGAGCCATCGAGTCCATCGCCTCGCGCACCCGATCAGCGACCCCGAACTCCAACTGAGAGACGAACCGCGCCGCCCGCAGCATCCGCAAGGGGTCGTCTCCGAAGGACACCGAGGGCGCAGCCGGGGTGTCCAACATCCGCTGCTGAACCGCCGCCAGTCCACCCAGCGGGTCCAGGAACTCCCCCGGTCCATCCGCGGTGATCCGGACGGCCATCGCGTTGACGGTGAAGTCGCGCCGCAGCAGGTCGTCCTCAAGGCGATCACCAAAACGCACCTGCGGATTGCGGGACACCTGGTCATAGCTGTCGGCGCGAAAGGTGGTGATCTCCAGCCGCTGGCCCGCCTTACCCACGCCGATGGTGCCGTACTCGATTCCGGTGTCCCAGATCGCGTCGGCCCAGGGGCGCACGATCTGCTGCACCCTGTCCGGTCCGGCATCGGTAGTGAAGTCGAGGTCGGTGGTCAATCGGCCGAGGACAGCGTCGCGAACGCTGCCACCCACGAGATAGAGCTGATGACCCGCGGCGGCGAACAGCGCGCCGACCTCGCCCAACAGCGGGGCCTGGCGTTGCAGTTCGACGGCGGCGGATCTCAGCAGCTCGTCGGGTGGTCTGACTTCGGGCACAGTCCGGTGAGCCTAATGCTCGCCGCCGCATCCGTGTCCGGCGCGTGTACCACCGGCGCGTGCTCCCCCGGCGCACTTATCCATGCCAGCTACTATCGCTTGGGTGTCGGAGGGCGAGAAGGCCAAACCACGACGGCGACGCGGACGGCGACGCGGGAACCGTGCGGCCGCCCCGTCACCGGAGAACGGCGATTCCGGCGGCGCCGCCGACGTTCCGGCTGTTGACTCCGCCGGTTCTGCCGGCTCGCCTCGGCGCCGCCAGGGCTCCCGGCTGCGCACCGTGCACGAAATCTCCGCGGGTGGACTTGTCATCGACGGCATCGACCGGCCGCGTGAAGAGCAGTCGGCGGCGCTGATTGGCCGAATGGACCGACGAGGGCGGATGATCTGGTCGCTGCCGAAGGGACACATCGAGCAGGGCGAGACCGCCGAACAGACCGCGATCCGGGAGGTGGCCGAGGAGACCGGCATCCATGGGCATGTGCTCGCGCCGCTGGGCAGCATCGACTACTGGTTCGTCACCGAGGGACGGCGGGTGCACAAGACCGTGCACCACTACCTGCTGAAGTTCTCCGGTGGCGAGTTGTGCGATGAGGACGTCGAAGTGACCGAAGTGGCCTGGGTTCCGGTTGATGAACTGCCAACGCGGTTGGCGTTCGCCGACGAGCGCAAACTGGCCAGGGTCGCCCACGACCTGATCGCACTACTGCAGTCCGACGGCCCCGCGGCATTGCCGCCGCTACCACCCGGCACGCCCGCGTTGCGGACCCAAACCCATTCCCGCACAAGGCAATCCCCCGGCCAGGCCTCCGGCGAATCCCGGACGAACGGCCGCGGTTCGGCCACGTGACCTCGCCGCTGCGGATCCCGGTCGCATCCCGGGTCGTCGCTGTGATTCTCGGCCTGTTGGCGGTGCTGCTCATGCCGGTCGGCCCCGGAATCGCGGCGGGAGAACCGGACCCGGAGTTCCTTGCTGTGCGACTGGACAGCGTGAGCCCAGACGCCGTCACCACCTCCAGTGACCCGATTGTGACGGTGACAGCGACGGTCACCAACGTCGGAGACCGACCGGTCCGCGACATCGTGGCCCGGCTTGAGCGCGGCGTGCGGGTTTCCGCGTCCTCGGGCCTGCGCACCGCTCTCGACAGCCGGGGCGAGTTCGAGGCCGTCGGTGAATTCATCACCGTGGCAGCCGAACTCGGCCGGGGACAGGCGCTCGGCGTGACCCTGTCGGTACCGATCAGATCGGGGTCGCAACCATCGTTGGGCATCAACGAACCCGGGATTTACCCGCTGATGGTGAACGTCAACGGCACCCCGGACTACGGCGAACCGGCTCGTCTGGATGCGGCACGATTCCTGCTGCCGGTAACCGGCGTTCCGTCAGCCCCCGCCGGCGACGTGGACGCTTCCCTGGCCGGCGTGACGGCACCCGACACCACCAAACCAGTCGGGGTCACAATGCTATGGCCGCTGGCCGACCGACCGCGTCTGGCTCCGGGGGTGCCCGGAGGCACCACCCCGGTAAGGCTGATGAACGATGATTTGGCGGTGTCACTCACCGCCGGCGGGCGCCTCGAGGCACTGCTGGCGGCAGCCGAATTCGCGACCAGCCCAGGCGCGATAGACCCGGAGAGCGGGGTCGCCAATGCGCTGTGTCTGGCGGTGGACCCCGACCTGCTGGTCACGGTGAATGCGATGACCGGCGGCTACGTGGTGGTCGACGGGCCAGGCGGCGGCGCGACCGGCAACGGCCAGGCTGCCGGAGTCCGTCCCGGCGACGGCCAGGCCGCCGCGGCCGCCTGGCTGGAACGGCTCCGGGGGCTCTCGCGGCGCATGTGTGTGGTCGCCACGCCTTTCGCGCAAGCCGATCTCGGTGCCCTGCACCGGGTGGGCGACCCACGGCTGAGCGCGGCGGCGACGACCACCGGTGCCGACATCGTCGACCGGATCCTGGGTATCACCTCCACACGAGGCGCGACCATCCTGGGCGATGGGCCCCTCAGCGCCCCTGCGCTCGAACTGCTCGACGGCCAGGGCCCGACCGTCGCGATCGCACCGGCCCCGACCGGCGGCGCGCCGTTCACGCCTGACCTGACCGCCCGCCGGCTTTCGCCCGAGGTCGTGTTGGCACCGTTCGACTCCGCCGTCGGGGGTGCCTTGGCCGGCGTCGGCACCGACCCCGGTGTGCCGACCTATCTCGACTCCGCGCTGAGCGTGCCGGTCGACCACGACTCCCCGGCGGCGCGCCGCCAGGACGCCGTGGCGGCCATGTTGTGGCGCACGCTGCAACCCGACGTCGAACCCCGGACGCAGATCCTGCTGCCACCCCTGAAATGGAGCCCGCAGGCAGACGATGCCCGAGCGATACTGACGACACTGGCCAACGCGGTGCGGGCCGGCCTTGCCAGTCCGCGGCCGCTGGATGCGGTGATCCGCGAGTCCGCGGCCGCGGAGTCGGTTGAGCCGGACCTGCCGACGGAGGTCCCCGGCGGCTTCGACCCGGACGTGGTGGCCGCCATCGGTGCCGAGACGGGTCGGCTGTGGGATCTCACCGCGGCGCTGACCACCGATGCCCGCACGGGGCTGACCGGGCCGGGTTACACCGCCCCTCTGCGTGAGGACATGCTGCGGGCGCTGAGCCAGATCGAGCCGCCGGAGACCCGAAACGACACCGCCCGCCAGCGCCTCGCCGCTGTCGGAGCGACCATCGGGGACCTGTTCGGCGCCGTGACGATCGTCAGCCCCGGAGACTCCTACACGCTGGCCGCTGAACGCAGCGCACTTCCCCTGGCGCTGCGCAACGACCTCGCCGTACCGATCCGGGTGCGTCTCCAGGTCGACGCCCCACCCGGTATGACGGTGACCGATATCGGGGTTCAGGAACTGCCACCGGGCTACCTGCCGCTGCGGATCCCCGTCGAAGTCCGCGTCACTCAGCGCGTCGCGGTCGATGTCACGTTGCGCACCGCCGACGGCCTTCCCCTGGGCGATCCGGTACGGATGTCCGTCCACGCCAACGCCTACGGGAAGGTTCTGACCGCAATCACCGGAGTCGGTTTGGGTGTGCTGGCCCTGCTGGTGGGACGCCGCCTCTATCACCGATTCCGCGGTCAACCCGATCCAGCCGACGTCGGACGGCCCCGGCATCCGACGGATGACCGATGACGCCGCGGCCGGTGCGCGAGGAACTCTCCGACGCCGCGGTGGTGTCCCGCTCGTGGGGGATGGCGCTGGCGACGCTGGTCAGTCGGATCACCGGCTTCATCCGGATCGTGCTCCTCGCGGCGATTCTCGGAGCGGCACTGTCGAGTGCGTTCACCGTTGCCAATCAACTGCCGAATCTGATCGCGGCCCTGGTACTGGAGGCGACGTTCACGGCGATTTTCGTTCCGGTGCTGGCGCGCGCGGAACGTGAGGACAACGACGGTGGGGAGGCCTTCGTCCGGCGACTGGTGACGCTGGCAACCACCCTGCTCCTGGTGGCGACCCTGCTGGCGGTGATCGCCGCGCCGCTTCTCGTGCGCCTCATGCTGGGTGCCGACCCGAAGGTCAATGCACCGCTCACGACGGCGTTCGCCTATCTGCTGCTGCCACAGGTGATCTTCTACGGGCTGTCATCGGTATTCATGGCAATCCTGAACACCCGCAACGTGTTCGGCCCGCCAGCCTGGGCGCCGGTCGCCAACAACGTGGTCGCGATCGCCACCCTCGGCCTCTACCTGATGGTGCCGGGAGAGCTTTCGGTGGACCCGGTACAGATGGGCAACGCGAAGCTGATGGTGCTCGGCATCGGAACGACGTTGGGGGTGTTCGCCCAGGCCGCCATCCTGCTGGCCGCCATCCGCTCCGAGCGGATCAGCTTGCGGCCGCTGTGGGGAATCGATGCGCGGCTCAAGCGGTTCGCAATGATGGCCGCCGCCATGGTTCTCTACGTGCTGATCAGCCAGGTCGGGCTGATCGTCGGCAACCAGATCGCCAGCACCGCGGCCGCGTCCGGGCCGGCGATCTACAACTACGCCTGGTTGGTGTTGCAACTACCCTTCGGCATCATCGGGGTGACCATTCTGACGGTCGTCATGCCGCGACTGAGCCGCAACGCTGCTGCCGACGACGTCCCGGCCGTGATCGCCGACCT
>CAMDFY010000087.1 GCA_945897705.1 Bifidobacterium breve
TGCGGTGACGTGGTGAGGTCCAGCAGACCGACGCCCTCGACCCGCTCGCCGGCTGAGGTTTCATACCAGTGGCCCAGAACCTGAATTGCCGCGCAGATCGCCAGCACCGGTGCACCTCGGCTCGCCGCCCGTTGCAGACCCGGATGGCGCAGCAGGTGTTGGGTGGCCAGGCGCTGGGCATAATCCTCGGCGCCGCCGAGGGTGTAAAGGTCCAGCGACTCCGGCACCGCATCGGTCAGGGTGATCTCGACGATCTCGGCGGCGATCCCGCGCAGCAGCAACCGCTGGCGCAGCACCACCGCGTTGCCGCCGTCGCCGTAGGTACCCATCACATCGGGAAGCACCAGACCAATGCGCACGGTCATTTCGAGCGCTCCAGGGCACGCTGCAGTTGCAGGAACGCGGTGTAGTTGGCGATGACTTCAACGTGGCCGGGCGGACAGGAATTGATGGCCGCGACGGTGTCATGGATCAGCGCGTGCTCCACTTCCGCGTAGCCGAGCCTGACCGCGAGGTCGGTTCCGCGCTCACCGGCGGCGACCACCGCAGTGGCGCCGAAGTGCTCAAACCGCACGTCCCACAACCAGGACAGGTCTTCGCCGTCGGGGACCTGGCCGTTGACCGCGATCACTACTCCCGCGGCGGATTTGTCCACCATCGACAGGGCTTCTTGCCAGCCCGCGGGATTCTTCGCCAACAGCAACCGGGCGGTGTGATCGCCGACCCGAACCGTGCGATAACGTCCGGCGACTTCGTCGACACCCGATACCGCAGCGACCGCAGCAACCGGATCGGCACCCATCGCCACCGCCGCCGCCACCGCCTGAGCGGCGTTGCCGCGGTTGACCGTCCCCGGCAGTGCCAACCGCATTGGTAGCACCAAACCCTCTGGGCCGTAGAGGTTGTCGTCGTCGTATGACCACTGTGGCGTGGGCCGCGCGAAATCCGTTCCGGTGGAGTGCCAATGCGCACCGTCCCGCAGGATCACATCACCGCTTCGCGGACAGCTCACCGAGTCCGCCGCCCAGCCCCCGCCGGCGGCCACCCACACCACATTGGGGCAGTCGTAGGCCGCCGAGGTCATCAGCACGTCATCGCAGTTCGCCACGACGACGGCACCGGGGTGCCGGGAGAGCCCGGCCCGCAGGGTGCGCTCGATGTGATTGATCTCGCCGACTCGGTCGAGCTGGTCGCGGGAGAGATTCAGCAGCACGATGACGGCGGGTTGCACCGCGTCGGCAACGTGCGGTACGTGCATCTCATCGACCTCGAGGGCGGCCAGTGCGGCACCTCGGTCGGCGGACAGTGCGGCAACCAGGCCGGCGTCCATGTTGGCGCCCTCGCTATTGGTGGCGACCGGCCCGACGGTGGACAACGCCGCGGCTATCATCCGGGTCGTGGTGGACTTGCCGTTGGTGCCGGTGATGATCGCACTGCGCCGCCCCGCGCCGAGTTGTCCCAGAATTGACCGGTCCAGGGTCATCGCCACCAGGCCGCCGATCATCGCCCCGGCGCCACGTCCGGTGACCCGGGAGGCCCAGCGGGCCGACGAGCCGAGGGCCAGCGCTGCGCGTCCGCGCGCCGTCAGCCGCGGCCCGCTCATCCCCGGCTCGGTCATCGGGTGGAGTTTATGCCGAATGGGGCTTTATGCCGACTGGGCCACAACCGGCCCGACACGGATCCGATGTGCCGATCACTGTCGGGGGCGCGTGCCATTCTGGCGGACATGAGCCATACCTGGGGCCGGCCGGCCGGCGAGGCAGGCGCTGGCTGGGTCGTCGTTGATGTGGAGACCTCGGGCTTTCGGCCGGGTCATGCCCGGGTACTGAGCGTTGCCGCGCTGGCGCTCGACTTCGACGGGAATGTCGAGCATTCGGTGGTCAGTCTGCTCAACCCGGGCGTCGACCCCGGTCCCACGCACATCCACGGCCTCACGTCGCAGATGCTGGAGGATCAGCCGACGTTCGCCGACATCGCCGCCAGCCTCGCCGAGCTGATGGCCGGCCGCACTCTGGTCGCCCACAACGCCGAGTTCGACTATTCGTTCCTGACTGCCGAGGCCGAACTCGCAGCGACCACACTGCCCATCGACAACGTCATGTGCACGGTGGAACTCGCCCGGCGGCTGGACCTGGGCCTGGATAACCTGCGGTTGGAAACCCTCGCCCGGCATTGGAACGTTCCGCAGACCCGCGCCCACGACGCCTTCGACGACGCGCTGGTCCTCTCGCGGGTACTGACACCGGCGCTGGAGCGGGCCCGCGAGCGCGACATCTGGCTACCGGTGCGGCCACTGAATCGGCGGCGCTGGCCCAACGGCAAGGTCACCCACGAGGAACTGCGCCCGCTGAAGATGCTGGCCTCGCGGATGCCGTGTCCCTACCTCAACCCGGGCCGCTACGAGCGCGGCGGCCCACTTGTTCAGGGCATGCGGGTGGCGTTATCGGCCGAGGTGAAACGGACCCACGAGGAACTCGTCGAGCGGATTCTCTATGCCGGCCTGGCATATTCCGACGCGGTGGACCCGGCGACGTCGCTGGTCATCTGCAACGACGCGCAGATCGACCATGGAAAGGGCTACCAGGCCCGGGAACTCGGCGTGCCGACCATCTCCGACCAACAGTTCATCGCCAGCATCGACTCAGTGGCCGGCGGCGTCGGACTCGACCAGTTCGAGCAACCGGTCAACCTGGGCCAGCAGTTCGCGCTGTTCTGAGCAGTGGTGGCGGGCCTGACCGATTTCTCCGAGGAGGGTGCCAGTGCAATCCGAACAGTTCGACTTCCGCAATAGCAGGGGACAAACGCTGCGGGCACTCCTGCATGAGCCTGCCGGAGATCACGTCGGCTATGCGTTATTCGCCCACTGCTTCACCTGCAGCAAGGAGAGTCGGGCGGCGCGGGTCATCGGTGAGTCCATGGCGGCCCGCGGGATCGGTGTTCTGCGATTCGACTTCACCGGCCTGGGTTCCAGCGAGGGAGATTTCGCGAACACGGATTTCTCCTCCAACGTCGACGATCTCGTTGCCGCCGCCGACCACCTTCGGGTGACCCGACGCGCACCGGTGCTGCTGATCGGACACAGCCTCGGCGGTGCGGCGGTACTGGCTGCGGCAGCCCGCATTTCGGAGGTGAGGGCGGTCGCGACGATCGGTGCGCCGTCGGATCCGAGTCATGTCGCGAATTTGTTCAAGGAACGTATCGAGGTGATCCGCGAGCGGGGTGAGGGTGAGGTGGAGTTGGGCGGCCGGATCTTCCGGATCCGCAGCGAATTCCTCGATGACATCGCCGAGCAGCATCTACTGAGCCAGGTCGCCGCCATGCGTAAGCCACTGCTGGTCATGCACGCGCCAGCCGATCGAATCGTGTCGATTGACAATGCTAGTGCGCTCTTCCTCGCGGCCAGGCATCCGAAGAGCTTTGTATCGCTCGACGATGCCGATCATCTTTTGGCCCGGCGTCGGGATGCCCGGTATGCCGCCGAGGTGATTGCGACGTGGTCCCAGCGGTACCTTGGAACCCCGGCGGAATCGCCGGAGCAGCCGCCCGGGGAGGTCGTGGTCGCCGAGACCGGCCGCGGCACGTTCCAGCAGTCGATCATCGTCGGTGGCCACCATCTGGTTGCCGACGAACCGGTATCCGTCGGCGGTCTCGACAGCGGTCCGTCCCCGTACGACCTACTACTGGGAGCCCTGGGAGCATGCACTGCAATGACCATGCGACTCTATGCCGAGCGCAAAGCCCTGCCGTTGAAGCGAGTGTCGGTGTTGTTGCGCCACTCGAAGATTCACGCGACCGACTGTCGGACATGCGAGTCGACCCAGGGCCAGATCGACCGCATCGAACGGGTGATCACCCTCGACGGCGACCTCGATAATGCACAACGTAACCGCCTGATGGAAATCGCCGACAAGTGTCCGGTGCACCGAACACTGACATCTGAGGTTGACATCAGGACGGTGGCGGGCGGCGGAGCGGTCAGCGATCCTGCCGCGCCGCGCGGTTGACCGCCGAGACCACCGCCCGCAGCGACGCCGTGGTGATCGAGGTGGCAATCCCGACACCCCAGACCGTATGGCCATCGATGGAGGCTTCGACGTAGGCCGCGGCGGCGGCCTCCTCGCCGGCGGACATGGCGTGCTCGGAGTAATCCAACACACTGACGTTGATGCCGACGGTGCCCAGCGCGTCAACGAAGGCGGCCAATGGGCCGTTTCCCTCGCCGCGGATCTCGGTTTCCACTCCGTCGAGTTTGACGGTCGCCTCGATGACGTCGATTCCGCCGTCGACTTCGGCGCCGATCACCCTCTGCCGGATACGTTCCAGTGGCCGGATCGGCGTCAAATATTCGTCGGCGAAGGTGTCCCACATCTCCTTGGAGGACACCTCACCGCCCTCGCCGCCGGTCCCTTCGGCGATCTGCTGGATTACCCGGCTGAATTCGATCTGCAATCGCCGTGGCAGTACCAGGCCGTGGTCGGCCTTCATGATGTAGGCGACTCCACCCTTTCCGGACTGCGAGTTCACCCGGATGACGGCCTCGTAGGTGCGCCCGACGTCGCGGGGATCGATAGGCAGGTAGGGCACTTGCCACAGGATGTCGTCGACGTCGGCGTCCGCCTCGTCGGCGGCGATCTTCATGGCGTCGAGGCCCTTGTTGATGGCGTCCTGGTGGCTGCCGGAGAACGCGGTGTACACCAGATCTCCGCCGTAGGGGTGACGCTCGTGGACAGGCAACTGGTTGCAGTGTTCGACCGTGCGCCGGATCTCGTCGATGTTGGAGAAGTCGATCTGCGGATCCACCCCGCGGGAGAAGAGGTTCAAACCCAGTGTCACCAGGCACACGTTGCCGGTCCGCTCGCCGTTGCCGAACAGGCAGCCCTCGATCCGGTCCGCACCGGCCTGGTAACCCAATTCGGAAGCGGCGACGGCAGTTCCGCGATCATTGTGTGGATGCAGGCTCAGGATGATCGAGTCACGGCGGGCCAGATTACGGCTCATCCACTCGATCGAATCGGCGTAGATATTCGGGGTGGCCATCTCAACGGTGGCCGGCAGGTTGATGATCAAGGGCCAGTCCGGCGTCGGTTGGATGACGTCGGAAACCGCGTCGCACACGTCCTTGGCGTACACCAGTTCGGTTCCGGTGTAGGACTCCGGCGAGTATTCGAAACGCCACCGAGTTCGCGGATATTTGGCCGCTTCCTCCAAGCATTTTTGTGCGCCCGCAACCGCGATCGCTTTGACCTCATCGCGATCTGCGCGGAAAACCACCCGCCGTTGCAGAATCGAGGTGGAGTTGTAAAAGTGCACGATCACGTTCGGCGCGCCGTCGCACGCCTCGAATGTCCGCTCGATCAGTTCCGGGCGGCACTGGGTCAGCACCTGGATGGTGACGTCGTCGGGGACCGCGTCCTGCTCGATGATCTCGCGGACGAAGTCGTAGTCGGTCTGACTGGCCGAGGGAAAACCGACTTCGATCTCCTTGTACCCCATCCGCACCAGGAGATCGAACATCCGGCGTTTGCGTGCCGGGCTCATCGGGTCGATCAGGGCCTGGTTACCGTCGCGCAGGTCGACCGCGCACCACAGTGGTGCGTGCGTGATCACCATGTCCGGCCAGGTGCGATCCGCGAGGGCGATCGACTCGACCTCTTGGGCGAACGGACGGTAGCGGCGGACCGGCATAGCCGAGTTGCGCTGGGTGTTCCACGCCGCCTGGCCTTCGCGGCGCGCCCCGGCGGGAGTGGCGATGGTGCGGGCCGACACAAAAGCGTCGGCCGAGGCGAACGTCGCGGAATCAGATGTTGCCGAATCAAACGACTCGGAATCAGATGACATGGACTCGGATTCGGGCTGGGTGTTCACGATGTGGGCTCCGGGAGGGTGAGAAGGGACCTCAGACCGGCGCATCGCGAAACACCCGCGACGGGAGGCCAGTCTGGATCAGACCCCGCCGCGGCGTCCGAGAAGGAGCGCGCGCTGCATGGCGTTGACTGTACTCCGGTTGCCCCATCAGGCATAGCCGCCGGCTACCGCCAGGGCTCGCCCCAGGTTCGGGCGAACGCGATCTCATCCAGGGGCAGTCGCTCGCGTGGCCGCCCGTCGCGGTCCGTGATGTCGTCGCTCACCGTGCGGTAGTCGGCGAGTGAACCCACCGCGATCACCATCAGCGGCCGGACCCGTTCCGGGATGTCGAACGCCACGCGGGCCCCGTTGACATCGAAGCCCGCCATCGGGTGGGTGATCAGCCCGCGCGAGACCGCCTCGATGATGAGGTTGGCCCCCGCTGCGCCGGCGTCCACGGCGCTGTAGAGCGCGGTGTCGGCGTCATCTCCCTCGTCGGCGCACACTAGGATCAGCGCCGAGGCCCCCATGGCGTAGGAGTTTCCTCGACTGAGCAGACCCGCCAGGGACTCGAACGTCTCATCCGCGCGCAGGCCCACCACGAACCGTGCGGGTTGCCGCCGCCCCCACGTCGCTGCCCACCGAGCGGCCTCGAGCAGTGCGGCCACCTGCTCAGGGGTGACCGTGGCGGCCGGGTCGAACGCACGGGGGCTCCAGCGTTGCGCAATCGGTGGATGAATCGGAACGCTGGTCGGTGCGAGCCGGTCTGCGGGTTGTTCGGGCATCGAAGGAAGATTACCCGCGGATTCCCGCCGTTGTAGCCCCCTTATCCTTAGTGACAACCCCAACCTGGAGAGGGCGGACAGTGGCGCTCGTCGTGCAGAAGTACGGCGGTTCCTCGGTGGCTGACGCCGAGCGGATCCGTCGAGTCGCACAGCGCATCGTGGACACCAAACGTCAGGGCAACGACGTCGTCGTGGTGGTCTCGGCGATGGGCGACACCACTGATGATCTGCTCGACCTGGCCCGAGCGGTGTGCCCGACACCCCCGCCGCGCGAGCTCGACATGCTGCTGACCGCGGGTGAGCGAATCTCCAACGCGTTGGTGGCGATGGCTATCGAGTCACTCGGAGCCCAGGCCCGTTCGTTCACCGGTTCACAAGCGGGTGTGATCACAACCGGCACCCACGGCAACGCCAAGATCATCGACGTCACGCCCGGGCGCCTGCGTTCGGCTCTCGACGAGGGTCAGATCGTGTTGGTGGCGGGCTTTCAAGGAGTCAGCCAGGACAGCAAGGATGTCACCACGCTGGGCCGCGGCGGCTCCGACACCACCGCCGTCGCGTTGGCCGCGGCACTGCACGCCGACGTCTGCGAGATCTACACCGACGTCGACGGCGTCTTCACCGCTGACCCGCGCATCGTTCCCAACGCTCGGCACCTCGCTACCGTCAGCTTCGAGGAGATGCTCGAGATGGCGGCGTGCGGGGCGAAGGTTTTGATGCTGCGCTGCGTGGAATACGCCCGCCGCTACAACGTTCCGATTCATGTCCGGTCGTCGTACTCGGACAAGCCCGGCACGATCGTCACTGGATCAATTGAGGACATCCCCATGGAAGACGCCATTCTGACCGGAGTTGCCCACGACCGAAGCGAGGCCAAGGTCACCGTGGTCGGACTGCCTGACGTGCCTGGTTACGCCGCCAAGGTTTTCCGCGCGGTCGCTGACGCCGACGTCAACATCGACATGGTCTTGCAGAACATCTCCAAGGTGGAGGACGGCAAGACCGACATCACCTTCACCTGCTCGCGTGACGTCGGGCCGACGGCCGTCGATAAGCTTAATCAGCGACGCGCCGAGATCGGCTTCACCGACGTGCTGTACGACGACCACATCGGCAAGGTCTCATTGGTCGGCGCGGGGATGCGCAGCCACCCGGGTGTGACCGCAACGTTCTGTGAGGCATTGGCCCGGGTAGGGGTGAACATCGATCTGATGTCCACCTCCGAGATCCGGATCTCGGTTCTGGTCAAGGACACCGAACTTGATAAAGCTGTCGGCGCTCTGCACGAGGCGTTTGGTCTTGGCGGCGATGAGGCGGCCGTCGTATACGGCGGAACGGGACGCTGACGCATGGCTAGAAGCATGGTCAGCATCGGCGTAGTCGGAGCGACCGGTCAGGTCGGACAGGTGATGCGAAACCTGTTGGCGGAGCGGGACTTTCCTGCTTCCAGTGTGCGGTTCTTCGCGTCGTCACGCTCACAGGGACGCACTCTCACATATCGCGGGCAGGAGATCGAGGTCGAGGACGCCGAGACCGCCGACCCCCGCGGTTTGGACATCGCGTTGTTCTCCGCCGGGGCGACCATGTCACGGGTTCAGGCCCCGCGTTTCGCCGCGGGCGGTGCCACGGTGATCGATAATTCGTCGGCCTGGCGTAAGGACGCCGATGTTCCCTTGGTGGTCAGCGAGGTCAATTTCGATCGCGACGTGCGCGGCGCGAAGCTGGCCAAAGGCATCATCGCCAACCCGAACTGCACCACCATGGCGGCGATGCCGGTGCTCAAACCTCTGCACGACGAAGCACAACTGGTGCGACTGGTTATCTCGACCTATCAGGCGGTGTCCGGCAGTGGTCTGGCCGGTGTCGAGGAATTGGCGACTCAAGCCCGCGCGGTGATCGACGGCGTCGAGCAACTCGTGCACGACGGTGGCGCTCTGGATTTCCCGGCACCGCAGAAGTACGTCGCGCCGATCGCCTTCAACGTGGTTCCGCTGGCCGGCTCGCTGGTCGACGACGGATCCGGGGAGACCGACGAGGACCAGAAGTTGCGCTACGAGAGCTGCAAGATCCTCGGTATCCCGGATCTGGCCGTCAGTGGAACCTGCGTGCGGGTACCAGTCTTCACCGGGCATTCGCTGTCGATCAACGCCGAATTCGCCCGGCCCATTTCCCCGCAGCGTGCCCGGGAGATCCTTGTCTCGGCGCCGGGAGTCACCGTGGTCGATGTGCCAACTCCGCTTGCCGCGGCGGGCGCGGATGACTCACTGGTCGGCCGGATCCGTCAGGACCCCGGGGTGGCTGATGGCCGCGGCCTGGCTCTTTTCGTCTCGGGGGATAACCTCCGAAAAGGGGCCGCTCTCAACACCATTCAGATAGCAGAGTTATTGGCTGCGCAACTCTGAGGGAGAGCTGCGGAGCTCAGCGGCCGATGTCCCAGGTGTGCACCGGCTCGTTGCTGTGCATCAGTTCGCAATACCGGCGCAGCATCTCGGCCAGCGCGGTCGGCCGGTCCAGGCCCTGCTCCTGAAGGGCCCGGACCGTCGCTACCTGCCACGCCGAGCCGTTCTGTCCGGTCTTGGCGCGTCCCTCGATAACACCGAGGTAGCGGTCCCGCACCTCCGAGGCCACCCGCCAACGGCGCAGTCCCTCATCGGCCATCGGCAGCAGGTGGCGCAGCACCAACTCATCGGGCGCAATGTGACCGAGCCCCGGCCAGTACAGGCGCGCCGACATGCCATTCCGAGCGGCTTCGATGAAATTGTCCTGTGCAGCAACGAAACTCATCTTGGTCCACAACGGCTGGTCCTCTTCGGAGAGGGTACGCAGCAGGCCGTAGTAAAACGCCGAGTTGGCAATCATGTCGACCACGGTCGGCCCGGCGGGCAGCACCCGGTTCTCCACCCGAAGATGTGGCCGACCATTCGCGACGTCGTACACCGGCCGGTTCCAGCGGTACACCGTGCCGTTGTGCAGGCGCAGTTCCGCCAATAGTGGCGTACGCCCAGCGGCGAGTTCGGCCAGCGGATCCTCGTCGGAGATCTCGGGTAGCAGGGTCGGGAAGTACCGGACATTCTCCTCGAAGAGATCGAAGATCGAGCTGATCCACCTCTCTCCGAACCACACCCGCGGGCGCACACCCTGAGCCTTGAGCTCATCGGTCCGGGTATCGGTGGCTTGGGCGAATAACTCGATGCGGGTTTCGGCCCACAGTTCATGGCCGAAGAAATACGGCGAGTT
>CAMDFY010000088.1 GCA_945897705.1 Bifidobacterium breve
GCGATCGGGCCGATGATGTCCTTGAGCGCGGGGGACCCGGCGATGGTGGCGGTCGCCCGCAGGCCGGCCATCATCGCGCCGCGGTCGATACCGTCCGGATCGGACAGGTAGCGCGGATCGATGACCGGTTTGGCGGCCGGATCCGCTGAACGCAACCCGATCGTGCCGCTGCTGCGCGGTTTCAGCAGGACCGGACCGGTGGCGATGGCATGCCCGGTGTACGGCTCACCGATGCCCTGGTCGAAGAATGGGGCGGGCGCCCAAATCAGTTCGATGTCCGGCAGGTCGAGGTCATCTCGGCTGCGCACGAAGCCATAGGCCTCGCCGACGTTGGAGGTCAGCATGCCCCGGCGGCGGAGCAGATAATTGAGCAACTCGCGGGGCTTCTCGGCGTCGAACAGGCTGTCGTCGCGCACGTCGAATCCCAGGGTGGCGACCAGGTGATCCAGCATGTTCTTGCCCACCTCGGGACTGTGGTAGGTGAGACCAATTCCGAACTCGGATAGCTCTTTTTCATCACCGATCCCAGACAGCATCAACAGCTGCGGCGTGTTCACCGCACCGGCGCACAGCACCACCTCGCGAGCGGCCCGCACCGTCTGCCTGCGCCCATTGGCATCGTCGAACTCGACCCCGACCGCGCGGCTGCCCTCGAATATCACCCGGCGCACCGTCGAGTCGGTCAGCAGGGTCAGGTTCGAGCGGTACAGCACCGGCTTGAGATAGGCATCCGCGCAGCTCCACCGGGCGCCGCGACGTTGCGTCACCGCGGTCTCACAGAAGCCGTCGAGCATCGGTGCATCGGGCGTAGTCACCCGGTAGCCGGCCTGTTGCGCAGCCCGCAGCCATGCCGCCGTCGACGACCGCGGACTGCGCTGCGGTGAGATCACCAGCGCAGAGTTCTCCACCCGGTCGAAGTAGGAGCGCAGGTGCGCGTAGTCCCAGTCCTCGCCCGCATGCTGGGCCCACTCGTCATAGTCCGCCGGGAAGCCGGGAACCCACATCATCGCGTTCATCGACGACGACCCGCCCAACATCTTTCCGCGGGGCCAGTAGATTTCGCGCCCCGCCACCTCCTTCTGCGGCTCGGTGAGGTAATCCCAGTCCACCGCGCTGCGAAACAGCTTCGAGAAGCCTGCCGGGATATGGATGAATTTGTCTTTGTCTTTGGGGCCGGCCTCAAGGACGACGACGTTGATCCTGGGATCGGCACTGAGCCGGTTGGCCACCACCGATCCGGCCGATCCGGTACCCACGACGACGTAGTCACATTGCATCGGCGCAGTATAGGGAATCCGGCAAACGGTCCGAGTGGAGGAGTGCGATGCGTGCTGTGCGCGCGTTGGGCGGCGAGCCCACCGTCGTTAACGTCGACGATCCCACCGGTGACTGGCCGATCCTCGAGGTCGGCGCGGTCGGTATCTGCGGCAGCGACCTGACGCTGCTGAGGTGGAACCTGCCGACCACCCTGGGGCATGAGATCGCCGGGACCCTCGGCGGCCAGGCCTACTGCGTGGAGCCGACCGTGCGGTGCGGCGACTGCGACCAGTGTCGAATCGGCCAGCCACAGCGCTGCCGCGGATTAGCTCGGCACGGCATCATCGGCGCGGCTTTCGACGGCGGACTGGCCGATCGAGTCGCGGTACCGCAGGATTGCTTGGTGCCACTGCCGGACGGGTTGGGAGTCGCCGATGCCTCGCTTGTCGAGCCACTGGCCGTGAGTTGGCATGCGTTGCAGAAGGTTTCGGCGATGCCGGGGGAGCGGATTCTGGTGATCGGCGGTGGCAGCATCGGCCTGATGGCGGTGGCGGCAGCGCGCGCCCTCGGCCTGGACGTCGATTTGGCGGCGCGCCACGACCACCAGCGCGAGGCCGGGGAGCGCTTGGGCGCCGGAACTCCGACCGGGGAGTACCAGGTGTTGGTCGAGGCGGCCGGCACCGACTCCGCACTGGCGGAGTGTGTGCGCTGGGCCGCACCGGGCGGACGGATCGCCATGGCCGGATTCGCCCAGGGCGACCGCCGGGTGCCGGGGATGGCATTCCTGATGAAGGAACTGACCATGGTCGGTTGCAGCTGCTACGACAACGGAGCCGGCGGCCACGAGTTCGCCCTGGCCGCCGCAGCGCTAGCCGCTGACCCCGAGATCGCCGACACCGTCATCACCCACCGATTCCCGCTGGCCGATGCGGCCGAGGCCTTTCGGGTAGCCACCGACCGCGCCAGCGGCGCGATCAAGGTGGTGCTGGAACCCTAGATGCTCTGGTGCAAGCGGCCGAGATGTGGACTCGGTCGATGTTAAGTTCGCCCTGATGTCCGACATAGAAATTGCACAGGCCGCGCGAAAGAGGCCCATTCTCGACCTCGCTGAGCGCCAGTACGGTATCCCCGGCGAACACCTTGAGCCCTACGGCCACTTCAAGGCCAAGCTGTCCCTGGAGTACATCGACAGCCTGCAGGACCGCGCCGACGGCCAACTCGTCCTGGTGACAGCCATCAGCCCGACGCCGGCCGGTGAAGGCAAGACCACCACGACCGTTGGGCTTGGCGATGCGCTGAATCGGTTGGGCAAGCGCACCATCATCTGTCTGCGGGAGCCCTCGCTTGGACCCTGCTTCGGCGTCAAGGGTGGCGCTGCCGGCGGCGGTTATGCCCAGGTTGTTCCGATGGAAGACATCAATCTGCACTTCACCGGCGACTTCCACGCCATCAGCGCAGCCCACAACCTGCTCGCCGCAATGGTCGACAACCACATCAAGCACGGCAACTCCCTGCACATCGACCAGCGTCGCGTCACCTGGAAGCGCGTGGTGGACATGAACGACCGCGCCCTCCGCGAGATCGTCCTCGGACTGGGCGGCGCCGCGAACGGCTACCCGCGGGAAAGCGGTTTCGACATCACGGTGGCGTCCGAGGTGATGGCGATTTTCTGTCTCGCCACCTCTATCACCGACCTCAAAACGCGGCTCGGCGAGATCGTGATCGGCGTGAACCGACGGCGCGAACCGGTGCGCGCGCGTGATTTGAAGGCTGATGGCGCAATGGCAGCCCTATTGAAAGACGCCATCAAACCCAACATCGTTCAAACGCTCGAGAACAATCTGGCGTTCGTTCATGGTGGCCCGTTCGCGAACATCGCGCACGGCTGCAACAGCGTTTCGGCCACGCGCGCCGCGCTGAAGCTCGCCGATTTCGTGATCACCGAGGCGGGATTCGGCGCCGACCTCGGTGCCGAGAAATTCATCGACATCAAATGCCGCAAAGCTGGCCTGAGGCCCCGCGCCGCCGTTCTGGTCGCCACCGCCCGGGCCCTGAAGTATCACGGCGGTGCGTCACTCGATGCCCTGAATCAGGAAGATCTCGGCGCCCTCGAACGCGGGATGGTCAACCTTGAGCGGCACTATCAGAACATCACCACGCAGTACGGTCTGCCCGCCGTGGTGTGCATCAACCACTTCACCGCTGACACTCCGGCGGAACTGGAACTCATTGAAGCCGAAGTCGCCAGCCTTGGCGGCCGGGCGGTGGTGGCCCGACACTGGGCGCAGGGCGGCGCCGGCGCGGAGGCTTTGGCCGAAGCGGTGGTCGCGGCGGTTGCGAACAACCAGGGTGAGCATCGCTACGTGTACCCCGACGACATGGCGCTGTGGGACAAAATCAAGGCGGTCGCCACCGGTATCTACGGTGCGGCGGATATCACCGCAAGCGCAGGAGTCCGAGCGCAGATCGATGAACTCAATGCCCAGTGGGGACATCTGCCGGTGTGTATCGCGAAAACTCAGATGTCGTTTTCGACCGACTCACGCGCGCTGGGTGCACCCAGCGGCCACACGGTCCACCTCAACGAAGTCCGACTGGCGGCGGGAGCCGGCTTCGTCGTGGTCATTGCTGGTGGCGTGATGACCATGCCGGGGTTGCCAAAGGTACCGGCCGCGGAGCACATCACTGTCGATGCGAGCGGCAACATCAGCGGCTTATTTTGACGCCGAGGAGCTATCCGGTCAGCGTCAGCTGATCCTCGGTGTGGAACTGCTCCTCGAGGGTCTCCGGGGAGGCGTCGCGGTCGATCGTGAACAGGTCGGCTCCGCGGGCCGACTCGATGGCACCGAGGCGGCGGGTGAGCTTATCTGCGGCGTAGGCGGCCAGTTCGTCGGCATCGATGCCGAACGGCGGGTCGTCCCCGAATCTCTCGGTACCGGACGACACACTGCCCACCGCCAGTCCCATCAATTCGCCCATCCGGTCCTGAACCACCTGCCAGTTGGCGTCGTCGGCGGCCACGTGACGGCGGCAGGTGAAGGTGCCCCACGCCATATGACGGCGCTCGTCGTCGCCGATGTGCTTGATGACCTTCTGCATGCCGGGCAGGATGCCCCGGCTGTTGCAGACCTTGTTCCAGCCGTAATAGCCGGTCAGTGCAAGGCACCCCTCGACCACATGGTTGTAGGTGACCGAGGCGCGGATCTGGTTGACCGGGCCGGGGTCGAGTTGCAGCGCGTAAAGGCTCTCCGGGAGTTCGCGGGTGAAGATCTCCGACAGCGGCTCATTGGACTCGACGAACTCGTGTAGGTCCGACTTCACGCCCACCGCGTCGAACCACAGCCGGAAGGCCAGCGCGTGCTTGGCCTCCTCGTAGACGAACTGGGTCAGGTACATCTCGTCGGCGAAGCGGCCCTCGGCGGCCATCGCCGCCACGAACGGCTGCAGATCCTGCGTCACTGACTCCTCGCCGGCCAGGAACTGCGCGGCCAGCATCGTGGTGTACTCGCGCTCCCGTTCGGTCATCGCCGCGAAGTCCGCCGCGTCCTGGCTGAAGTCGATGTCGGCCGGGTTCCAGTGCTTACCGGCGCCCTTGAGAAACAAGCGCATCGGGAAGGATTCCTGGCTCAGCCCCCCAGCGCCGAGAGAGGCATATCCGGTCCGTTTACCGTGTTCGATGGTGCGTGTCATGACGCCAATATAGATCCGGTTTTCCGGACAGGCGAGCGGATCGGAACTACAGTCGCGAAGCTATGAGCTCCCGGCCGAACCCCGTACGCCCCCGTGGCGAGCCGGTCAGTCTGCGCCGGCTCAGTCGACAGTTCACCGCGGTGGGTGTCGATATCCCGGCGGCGAGGCTACGAGAGATCGTCGACGGCGCCGACGCCACGGAATCCGAGCGCCTCGATGTGAGCTTCGCGCTGCTGGCTACGGCAACTCTGGCGCACGATCGGCAGGCCAGTCGACACCGGCTGCGGCGGCGCTGCCTGCATTGGTTGGTCGTGTCGGGGGCGTTGCTGGTGGCGCTGAACCTGCTGGCCTGTCTGGGATTCGTGCTGTGTCTTCTCGTCCAGCAGGCCCATGCCTACTGAGGTTTCGAGACCCTGACCACCTCAGCCGGTCACGTGCTGATCGGCCACGTCGAGGGCGGCGTCCAGGATTGACAGGCCCTCGGCAGCCTCGGCGTCGCTGACATTGCACGGCGGGCACAGGTGGATGCGGTTGAAGTTGGCGAACGGCAGCAACCCACCGGACTTGCAGGCCGCCAGTACCTCGTTCATCGCCGGACTAGACCCGCCATAGGGCGCCAGGGGCTCTCGAGTGAGCGGATCAGAGACCATCTCCACCGCCCAGAACACTCCGAGACCGCGGACCTCGCCGATACTGCGATGTCGCTTCGCCAACTCGCGCAGGCCCGGGCCAAGGATCTGTTCGCCGATCCGGGCGGCGTTGGTCACCATCGCCTCGTCTTCCATCGCGGTGATGGTCGCCACCGCGGCGGCCGTCGCCAGGGGGTGCCCGGAGTAGGTCAACCCGCCCGGATAAACCCGGTCGGCGAACGTTGAGTAGATGGCGTCGCTGATCGCGACTCCTCCCAGCGGAACGTAACCGGAGGTGACTCCTTTGGCGAAGGTCATCAGATCCGGAACCACATCGAAATGGTCGATGCCAAACCACTTACCGGTGCGGCCGAAGCCCGCCATCACCTCGTCGGCGATGAAGACGATGCCGTAGCGGTCGCAGATCTCGCGCACCCCGGCCATGTAGCCGGGTGGGGGGACCATGATGCCTGCCGTGCCGGGCACCGATTCCAGGATCAGCGCCGCGAAGGACGCCGGGCCCTCGTGGGCGATGAGGCGGTCGAGGTAGTCCAGCGCGCGCTCGGATTCCTGCTCGTCGGTATCGGCATAAAACGACGATCGGTAAAGGAACGGTCCATTGAAGTGGACGACACCACTGCTGGCGTAATCGTTGGGGTAGCGCCGGGGGTCACCGGTGAGGTTGACCGCGGTGTCGGTCCCGCCGTGATACGAGCGGTACCGCGAGAGCACCTTGTAGCGGCCGGTGTGCAGCCGTGCCATCCGCACCGCGTGTTCGACCGCGTCGGCTCCGCCGTTGGTGAAGAACACCCGGTTCAAATCACCGGGGGTGCGTTCGGAAATCAACCGGGCGGCCTCGGAGCGAGCGGCGTTGGCGTGCTGCGGTGCGATGGTGCACAACGTGGCAGCCTGCTCGGCAATGGCCGCAATGACTTTCGGATGCTGATGGCCGATGTTGGTGAACACCAGCTGTGACGAGAAATCGAGCAACCGGTTGCCCTCGCCGTCCCAGACGTACGAGCCGTCCGCGGCGACGATTGTCATGGGCTTGATCTGGGCCTGGGCCGACCACGAGTGGAAGACGTGCCGGCGGTCCAGTTCGTAGGTGCGTCTTCCCTCGGCAATCGCGGTCTGCAGATCACGTCCGCCGGGCAGAACCGTCTCCGTAGTGGTCATGGTTGCGAAGTTTAGCGTCGGACGGCCGGAATTCGGCCGCCCGGACCGCGGCGACCGTTCGGCCACGTTTCGCCCCGGCTTGGACACCGTTGGATCACGGTTCGACAAAGTGTCCTGCGTCGATCCGATCATCGGTGGTAGCAGGCCGCGGAGTGTTGTAGAAGTGGTAGTAGTGACTGATGTGATCTGAGCGCGGCTCGCGAATGCGCGCTCAATTCAGTAAAGAGCGGGTTCGACAGACGGGCATCGGCCCGGTCGCGGCCCGGAGAGGGGATTAAAGACATATGAAGCGCATGGGAGCCGTATTACTCGGCATGGCGATGGTGGTCCTGGCGCCCGCCGTGGTGCCGGTACCGGCGGCCGCGGCCCCGGTTTCTCGGGATCAGGCCGTCAGCTACGTGATTGCCCGCGGCCTGGCGCAGCGCGGCGTGCCGTACTCGTGGGCGGGCGGCAACATCGACGGCCCCAGCCTGGGCACCGACACAGGGGCGTCGATTGTCGGCTTCGACTCCTCGGGTCTGATTCAGTACATCTACGCCGGCGTCGGCGCCAAACTGCCGCGTTCCTCGGGCGCGATGTACAACGTGGGACAACGGGTGACGCCGGCCCAGGCGCTGCCCGCCGACCTGATCTTCTACGGTCCCGAAGGCGGCCAGAGCGTCACGATGTTCCTCGGCAACAACGAGATGTTGGAGGTAACCGACGCCGGCGTGGCAGTGTCGCCGGTTCGCACCACCGATATGGCGCCCTACCTGGTCCGCGTCATCGCCTGACGCGTCAAACCCGGGCAGGACCCTCAACACCGCCACAACGACTCCTGGGCGACGCTGGCCACCAGCGTGCCCAGGTTGTCGTGGATGGACCCGAAAGCAAGTCCGCGTGCGTCGCTGTGGCTGATCGCCACGGCGTCATAGCAATGCCACTGTCGGGGGTCGACTCGTCGGTGCAACCACAGGGCGTGGTCAAGGCTTGCTGCGCCGCCAGGTCCGGGTTCCTGCTCGCCGGGCGGGCGTGCGGTGGACACCATGCCTAGATCCGAGACGAAGGTCAACGCGCAGGCCGCAAGGACGGGGTCATCCTCAATCGGCTCGCGGGAGCGAAACCAGAACGGCTGTTGCGGCCAGGTGGTGTCGGCGTCGGCCGCCACTCGCATTTCGTAGTAGTCGGCCCAACGCTCCGGGGGAGTGACGATGGTTGTGGCGTCGGTGAGCGGTAGCCGGGGAATCACCGGCCGCTGCCAGTCGAGAGTCTTTTCCGGGGAGTGGAATGAGGCCAGCATCTCAAAGATCGGCACGCCGTCCTGGCGTGCGGTGACCCGGCGGGTGGCGAATGAGCGACCATCCCGGGTTGTCTCGACGACGTACTCGACGTCCACCCCGACCCGGCCACCCCTGATGAAGTAGGCATGTAGCGATTGCGGTAACCGCGCACTGTCGACGGTCGCCGCAGCGGCGGCCAGCGCCTGTGCGGCGATCAGTCCGCCGAACAAACGCGGACCCGCGCCCAGCGCCGTGGAGGTCCGGAACACCGTGCCATCGCCGTCAAGGCGGACCAGGTCGGCAATCCAGCTCGGCATACCCCTCCAGGCCCTCTCCATGCTTCGTAGCCCCTCCAGGGATCGGCGAGGTCAGGCTCACGATATCCGCAGCGGAAATCTCCGCACATTCAGAACACAGGACCGGCGAGATATGTTGGTGAAATGCGCCTGACCGATGCCTACCGCCGTACCGGAGCGGACGTTCCCTACGGAAATCCGTTGCCCTCGCACGGCACCGAAATGGAGGGCTGGTTCTGGCGGATCACCGACGAGGCAGCCGGACGTGCCCTGATTGCGCTGTGCAGCATCAACCGGCATCCGGCGGGGGACTGGTCCACCACCGCGGTCGGCGTGCATCCGGGCCTGGTGGTGCGGTCCGCAGCCCTCGACGGCGCCCGGGCTCAGGAATCACCGTTCTCGGTGACCGCCGGTGACGGTGCGGACAGCTTCACCGTCGGCACCGATCGGGTCCGGTTCGAACTCGGCGACCTGCGCCTGAACATGGAGATCCGCGATCCGATCACCTGGCCCAAAGCCTTCGGCGGGGGAGGCATATTCTCGGCGATCCCGTTCCTCAATCAGTACTGGCATCCCTACTATCTCGGCGGTAGAGCCAGCGGAAGCGTCGAATACGGCACCGAGAGTTGGACGTTCGACGGCGCCAAGGTCTACGCCGAACGCAACTGGGGCAAGGGCTTCCCGCTGAGGTGGTGGTGGGGGCAGGCGCACGACTTCAGCGGCGCCGATGTGTGCGTTGCGTTCTCCGGCGGTCTGCTGTCCCTCGGGCCGATCGCCCGCGACGTGAACGGCATCGTTGTCAGGTTGGGCCGCAAGGTCATCCGGATGACCCCGCCGGTTCTGGTGCGGTCGCAGATCGGCGACAACCAATGGTTCCTGCGCGGGCGCTCGCCGCGCTACGAGATCGAGATCGAAGGCGACGGACGGCATCTGCCCCCGCACGTCCTGCCGGTGCCGCTGCCGGCCGAGCGACGCAATATCGACACCGACTTCGAACACCTCGGCGGCAGGCTGCGCCTCACCGTCCGAGAGCGCGGACGGCTGCTCTTCGACGGCACCTCGGAACTGGCCGCCCTCGAGGTCGGCACCCGGCCGAAATGACTGGTCACAATCAAGAACGAAGGAGTGACATGAGTTTCGACACCCCCGCCGGCAGCCGCGGAGTTTCCCAACCGGGCATTGCCAAGCAGTTCCTCAAACTGTTCAACAAGTTCTCCGCCGTTCGGATCCGCAAGACCGGAAAGTTCGGTGAATTGCCATCACTG
>CAMDFY010000089.1 GCA_945897705.1 Bifidobacterium breve
GGTGGCGCCGGCGGTGCAATCGGCGCTGACAGCCTCGTGGTCGCGTTCGAGCGACTCGCGCGGATAAGCGTTACCGCCTGGCGCGGTGGGCCGGGGGGCGCTCGCGCGCACTGACGCCGAGCCTCAGTTCAGCCGCAGAAAATACGAAACCGTCCGCGGGGCGACTTCGTTGCCGCCGAACCATCCGCTGACCCGCGCGGCGGTCCAGACGTTCGCGGTCAAACCAGGCGGGTAGGGCTTGTACACCCTGCGGTCGCCGTAGATCAATGTGATGCCGCTGTAGTCGACGTTGAACTGGAATGTCTCCCCTGCCGGTACCGAGATCACCTCGTTGGCGTTCGGGCTAAGCCGCGCTTTGTCGAGGTTGTAGTAGGGGCCGATCTCGAATTCCTGAGTGCTCAGGTTGTACCGCCAGCCGACCATGGCGGCGTTGTAGTCGGGTTCCAGTGGAGTGAAGGTGATCCCGGTGAACTTGTTCCAGTCGAACTGGTCAACATCTTTGAGGTCGTAGGCCGAGTTGGTGGTGAAGGTTCCGGTGCCGACGGTTTGTGTGATGAAGTATCCGCCGTTGTTCGGGATGGCGAAATGCGTGCCCTTATAGATGGTGATCTGGCGGCCACGGGGGTCACACCACGGGAAGGTGATGCTGGCGTCCTGCACCGGCTGCGTAGGGGTCTGCTGTGCCGCAGCGCGCTGCGTCTTGCGTGCTTCCCGGGGCGCGCCGACACTCGGCAGCAGCGCAGCGGGGGTCTGCGCTACGAGGTTCGCGGCAACACGCGTGCTCAGCGGAGAACTGGCGCTCACCGGTGCGACCCTTGACGCCGCCGCTGCCACCGGCCGGGCCGCGGTGCGCGGTTGGTCGCTGCGGACGCCGGCGCGGCGCGGCGGTGAAGCTTTCCGATCGTCGGCTCGCGCCGACGAGTTCGCCGAGTCCGCCGAGTCCGCGGGTGCAGCCGAGGCAGGGGCGCAGGTCAAAAAACCAATCACGGCACCGGCCCCTAGTGCGGCCGCCAAGCCGCCGACGCGTCCCGCCCACGCCGCCGTCGTCATCGTCACCGAACCGTCTCCCCCATAAGTTCCCCTGGACATCTACTCAGCAGCATAGCGCTGGTCAACGGCTTTGCTGCTTTGACTCCCCCGACTATGAACACCACTGACTATGAACACCACTGGGACCAGGACCCGGGAAACAGTGCTCCCTCAATCCCGGTGGCGCTCAATGCCGCCAGCACCACCGACGCGGTGACACCAGAACCGCAATAAACCCCGACATCGTTGTCGGCAACGCCGATGTCCGCCCAGAGCGCCCGCAGATCGGCATCTGCCAGAAACGAGCCGTCGTCGGCGAGCACCAGGGTGCTGGGCGCATTCCGCGCACCCGGAATATGCCCGGCCACCGGATCCACCGGTTCGAACTCGCCGCGGAAACGCTGCGGTGCCCGCGCATCGAGCAAGACGGTGACCTGTTCATCGCTGACCTGCTGCGCCGTGAGCGTCGCGCGCGCGCCGGCATAGAGGTCGTCATGGACGGCGCTCACATCTCCCGGCGGCAACTGCGGCGCTTGCGCCTGCAGTGCACCTCCGGCCGCCGTCCATGCCGCCAGGCCGCCGTCGAGAATGCGGACGTTGTCGATGCCGGCCGCTGTCAGCACCCACCAGGCGCGTGCGGACCCGGCCCTATTCCAGTCGTCGTACACGATCACCTGCTGGCCGGCACGCAGGCCCCATCGCCGAGCAGCGGTCTGCAACTCGGTTCCGGACGGTAACGGATGGCGGCCTCTCCCGGTGCGCGAATGATCGCTGAGCTCATCCTCCAGCGACACATACACCGCCCCGGGAATGTGGCCGGCGAGATAGGTTTCCCGACCGTCAGGCTGGTCCATCCGCCACCGGACATCGAGAATCGCCGGCCGGTGGACCTCGGCCAACTGTCTCATCAATTCGGCGACGTCGATCAGTACCGCGCTACGTGTCATCGCGCGACGGAGCGGCCGAAGTCGATCTGGGCCGCCGGGTTGGCGATCGCGGTCACCATCCCGGTGCCGAACGGACCAACATCATCGAAGAGCGTAGCGCTGCCGGTGGCGATTCCTTCCGAGCACCAGTGGGAATCAGCCTGCACACCAACGTAATCCCCCACCGGGAGTCGCGACAGCGCGACGGTCAGATCACCGTTGATATAGCCAATTCCACGGGTGCCAAGATTAGTCACCAGGCTTGTCGCTTCCGCGGCGACCACAGTCCGCACGAATGGACTCGGTGCCTCACCGGCCACCACATCGATGGTCCGGTGGTAGACGCGTTTACGCGAGGCGTTCTGGTGGACCTCTCCGGACGGATCCCAGCCGACATCATCACTTCCGACGAAGTACACCGCGCCCGTGACGTCGGCGGGAGGGCTGAACTCGGTTCGGCCCACCCACTCCCGGCCCGGCGGCGGTCCGGACTGCCGATATTGCACCAGCGTCGCTCGGGCAACGACGGCATCAGCCTGGACAATGTCGCATTCGGTATTGCGGATCCGACGGCCGTCGCGGACGAGGCGTGTTCGCACGAGGGTCGGCACCCGGCGAGCGGATTTGAACAGATCGGCGGTCAATCGCGCCGGCAAGAAGCCAGGGATCCCGTATTCCAACTCGAGGCACCGCGCCGCCAGACCGACGATGGCCGGGCCGTTGAGGGTGTCCTTCCCCCAACGGCTGAGCGCGAACTCGGTCGGCTCGAAGGCGCCTGTGCCATCTGCGATGAAATGCGCGAGAGCCACGACCACGCGGGAATCCTTGCACAGGCCGCGCCGGGTACCCCGCCACCCGATCAATATCCTTAGACCGCATAATCACAGCGATGGCGGATATCGCGGTGAGCACCACCAATCCCCGGCTCGTCGCGACCATGAGCGTGACGGTGCTGACGGTGGCCGTGCTGCAGACCGGTGTCGTCCCGATCCTCGGGGTGATGTCCAACCAACTCGGCGTCTCTCTTGCCGCCATCAGTTGGACGGTCACCGCCAACCTGCTGGCAGCGGCATCCATCACTCCCCTGCTGGGCCGGCTGGCGGATCTCCATACCAAGAAACGGATATTGCTGGGGGTGCTGGCGGTTGTCCTGGCTGGCTCGCTGCTCGCAGCGACAACAACGTCCTTTGCGCTGCTGATCGTGGCGCGGGTCCTGCAGGGCGCGTCATTTGCGCTGTATCCGATTGGCGTCTCGATACTGCGCGAAGAACTCCCACCCGAACGCCTGATGTCAGCCTTGGCGGTGCTGTCGGCGGTACTCGGTTTCGGCGGCGCCATGGGTTTGGTGTCCGTCGGACTGCTCATGCGTGGCGATGCGGATTACCATCGCGCATTCTGGTTTGTGTCAGCGTTCGTCGCGGTGGTCACCATCGCCGTGATGGTCATCGTCCCGAAGCGCCCGCACAGCGCCACGGGAACGGTGGACTGGATCGGCGCGGCAGGTCTGGCGGTCGGGTTGTCACTGCTGCTGCTCGGGATTACCCAGGGAAGTCCGTGGGGGTGGACCTCGGCACGCACGATAGGTTGCGCCGTGACTGCGGCCGTTGTACTGGCTCTTTGGTGGTGGTGGGAGCGACGATGCCCGCAACCACTGGTGTCGGCGACCATGCTTATGCGTCGTCCGATTTTGCTGACCAACATTGCCACCGTAGCCGTCGGGATGGGCCTGTACTTCGGGTTCCTCGGACTGACCGGCTTCGTTCAGGCCCCCGCCGGCAGCGGCTACGGTTTTGCGGCCACCGTATTGTTCGCCAGCGTGGTGTTCTTGATGCCGGGCGCACTCGCCGGATTTCTCACCGCACTAGTCAGTGGGCGCTACATCGACCGTTTCGGGGCCCGGCCTGTGCTGGTCGTGGGCATCGCCGTCGGCATTGTCGGGTTCACCCTGCTCGCAGTGGCCCATTCCGCGCCCTGGCAGATCATCGGTGCCGGCCTCTTGATCAACATCTACATCAGCCTTGCCTACGGCGCGCTGCCCTCCCTGGTTGTCCGGGAGGTGGACGTCGGCGAGACCGGGGTCGCGACGTCCATGAACGCTATCGCCCGTACCGTCGGTGCCTCGGTGGCCGCCGCAATCGTCGCGGTGCTGCTGAGCCGCAACGGCACTGGATTTCCTCCGGAAAGCAGCTACACCATCATATTCGGACTGGGTGCGGTCACCGGCCTGATCGCTCTGGTGCTCATCGCGGTGAGTCGGCCGCGATTGCGTCCGATCGAAACTGTCGATGAGATCGCCGAGTCCCGGGCGATGAACCATGAGTGGGGATGACGCGATGACCGGTGCCGACCACACTGGATATGACGACACCGGGTATGACGACACCGTCGACGTGATCGTCGTCGGCTCCGGTGGTGGGATCACCGGCGCCTACACGGCGGCGCGGGAGGGCCTCTCGGTGGCACTGCTGGAGGCCGGCGAGAAGTTCGGCGGCACGACCGCCTACTCCGGCGGTGGCGGAATGTGGTTTCCCTGCAATGCCGTTCTGCGTCGAGCGGGTAGCGACGACACCATCGAGGCGGCGCTGACCTACTTCCACGCGGTCGTCGGTGACCGCACCCCGCGCGAGTTGCAGGACACCTATGTCCGCGGTGGCGCGGCACTGATCGACTACCTGGAAACCGACGACAACTTCGACTTCACGGTGCTGCCCTGGCCGGATTATTTCGGCTCTGCACCTCAGGCCCGCCTCGACGGTCTGCGGCACATCGTCGCTACCCCGTTGCCCGCGGAGCGTCTCGGTCACGACGCAGAACTCGTTCGCGGCCCGCTGGACAACGAGTGGTTCGGCACTCCGCCACCCGAGGTTCTGACCGGAGGACGCGCCCTGATCGGTCGGTTCCTCATGGCGCTGCGCGGTTTCCCCGCGACGACACTGCACCGCAACAGCGAACTGGTGGACCTGATCGTCTCCAACGGTGCAGTGATCGGGGCGGTCGTGCGTCGCAATAACGAGCAGGTGCGCATCCGCGCCCGCCGCGGTGTGCTGCTGGCGGCCGGCGGTTTTGAGCGTAACGCGGCGATGCGCGCGGAATTCGGCGTGCCAGGCCGCGTCGACGACAGCTTGGGCGCGCCCGATAACAACGGTACGGCACACGGGGCGGCGATCCGCGCCGGCGCCGCCACTGACCTGATGGATCAGGCGTGGTGGTCCCCCGGGCTCATCCACCCGGGCCGCGGCGCGGCATTCGCCCTGTGGTTCGCCGGTGGCATCTTCGTCAACCAGGCGGGCACAAGGTTCGTGAACGAATCAGCCCCCTACGACCGCCTCGGGCGAGAAATCATCGCCGAGATGCGCGCCGGGCGACTAAGCCTTCCGTTTCACATGATCTACGACGACCGACGCGGTGAGGTGCCGCCGGTGAAAGCAACGAACGTATCGCTGGTCGACACCGAGCTCTACCAGGCTGCCGGGCTGTGGCACACCGCCGATTCGATCGCCGAACTGGCTGAGCTGATCGGGGTGCCCGGCGACGCGCTGACGCACACCGTGGCCCGGCACAACCAGATGGTCGCCGCCGGGGTGGACACCGATTTCGGACGCGGCGAGGAGACCTACGACCGGGCCTTTTCGCGAGGTAAACCACCGCTGGTGCCGATTGACACCGCCCCGTACCACGCGGCAGCCTTCGGACTCTCCGACCTCGGCACCAAAGGTGGTCTGCGCACCGACTCCCAGGCCCGGGTTCTCGACGAGGCCGGCGAGGTGATCCCGGGTCTGTACGCGGCGGGAAACACGATGGCTGCGGTCAGTGGAACGACCTATCCGGGCGGCGGCAACCCGATCGGCGCTTCGATGCTGTTCAGCCATATCGCGGCGCTGGACATGGCGAAGCAGCGATAATGGTGGCGTCCTTTCGACCGCGACGAGGAGTTCGCTGATGCGTGGAATCATGACCACCGCATTGACTGCGGCCGCAATGATTGCCGCCACATCGCTGGCGCCGCAGGCCCAGGCGGCAGATCGGGGGTCGCTGAACGGCTCCTTCACCGCGACGTCCAACGGTGAATGGGCCCGCACCAACGACGTGTTCCGCAACGAGGTCAGCGTGCGAGCCATCTGGACCATCTCCTCGCAGTGCAGCTACCCGTCCGAGTGCACCGGTACCGTGACCAGCGATCAGGGTTGGACCGCACCGATCTACCAAACCGGCGGCACCTGGTACGTCAAACACGTCGTGCCGAACTGGATTCCCTGCCCGGACGGCACGTTCGCGTCCGGCCTACAGGTATTCCGCTTTATCAGGGCAACGCCCGACGGCGCGTCGACTGACCCGACGTCGAATACCCTGGTCGGCGAGGACATCACCACCGGTCCCAGCGGTGCGTGCGGTCGCAGCCTCCCGCTCTACATCACCATGCCGTTCAAGCTCGCCGAACTGAACTGAGCCGGTTCAGGCGGTCGGCAGCAGGTCTTCCCAGGAATGCTCGCCGGACTGCGGGACGAGATCGGTCTGTCGGTAGACGCCACCGTCGGGCGTGGCGAACTGCCCGGTCTTCGGGTCGTAGGTGGCAATCGCGACTGACGGCCCACCGGTGTTGACCGGGGCGAACGCACTCGGCGCGACCGTGGGACCTGTCGTGCCCTCGGCCTGCATCGGCGGGACGGCATCGGCCGGAAGCGGCGGGACGGCGCCGGGCGGAAGCGGCGGGACGGCGTCGGCAGGCGGCGGCGGAGGCGTACCCTCCAACGGCCCGAAGATGTTCTCCTGGAACGTCACCCGATCGTCGGGCGGGATGCCCTGCGCAAGCAGGTTCGGGTCGAACGGATACGGGCCGAGCACATGCTGGCGCATGGCCAATGGCTCGAACTGCCCGTCGCTCTCGCAGATCTCGACGGTCGGGGCCCGCTTGCCAGGTTGGCCCATGCAGGGATAATTGCGGGCGCCGCGGACCGCGATCGGCGAGTCCTGCGGCAACTTGCAATACAACCCATCGGGAGTGTCGATATCGGAGAGATCCGCCGGCGAACGCCACGACGAGGGCGGCAGGAATCCCACCGTGCAGGCAGGCGGATCATTGAGGGTGAGGGTGAAATCTCCCTGGGTGTACCCGGTCGGGTTATTGCGCGGCAATCCCACGGTTTGCAGCGATCCGATAAAGGGCGGGAGCAACACCAGCAGCTGCTCCAGTGACGCGTTGTAGGTGATACCGATCTGCGCGACCGTGGTGAGATTGGCCAGCAGCACCGGGAGCGTCGGTTGGATCTGCTCGAGCAACCGCGACGCCTCGTTGAGCGCCCCCGGTCCGTCGCGCAACAGACCTCGAACCTGCGGGGTATTGGCCGCGAGTTGTCCGGTGACACCGGCCAGACCACGCGCCCAGGCACGCAGTGCGTCGCTGGAACGCGCCTGGCTGTCCAGCAACGGCCGGCTCTCATCGATCAGTGTCCGCGCCCGGTCGGCGACGGCATCGAGGTCACCGGCCACCGTCGAGGACGACTCGAAGAGGGCGCCGAGATCGTCAGCGGAGCCGTTGAGTCCCTTGAATGACTCGTCGAGAAGTTTCGAGAGCTTCTCCTTGGGGATGGTCTCGAGCAGGGCGCTCACCGAGTCGAGCATCGGACCCACCGCCTGCGGCACGGTGGTGTCCTCGGCGGCGATGACCGTCCCGTTCTGCAGGTAGGGCCCGGAATCGGTTCGCGGTTGCAGATCCACGTACTGCTCGCCGACAGCAGAGACGCTGAGCACGTTCGCCTGCAGATCAGCCGGGATCTTCGGTGAGGTGGCCAGCGACAGCGTCGCCTCCGCACCGGCCCGGGTGGCGCGCACATCGGTCACCTTTCCCATCTGGACGCCCCGGTAGGTGACATTCGAGAACCGGTACAGTCCGCCGGTTCTCGGTAGTTCAAGCTTCACGGTCATCCGGCCGATGCCGAGCAGTGTCGGCGCCTGCATATAGACCACAACCATGGCGGTGACGCCGATGATCGAGGCGATCGTGAAGATGATGAGCTGGGTTCGAACAAACCGCGTCAGCATCAGTTGCCGCCTCCGTCCGGTGGCACCGCGCCGGGTTGGGGCCCCGGCATGATTCCGGCGCCATGGGTGTCTGAGCCGGGCTCAATCGGGCCCTCCGGATCGGAGCTGTCCGGACCGGATTGGGGGCCCACGGCGGCAACCGTGTCAACCAGCGGCGGAACCGTCGCGACCTCTGCCGGCGGCGCGCTGAATGGCGCGTTCATCGGGTCGTAGGTGTAGGTGGCGTACCACGGATCGCCAGGTGCGGGAACGAGTTTCGCACCTTCCTGACCCCACGAGGTGCCGAGCATCAGTGTTCTCTTCAGCCTCGGAACCGTGAGATCGAAAATGATGTACTGGTTGAGATAGTCACCGCGGATTCCCCGATTGATGAATTCCTGGCCGTACGGGAACGCGGTGAAATACGCGAGCGCGGTATCGAGTTTGGGTCCGACGTCAGCCAGCGACCGCAATGTGGGTTCCAGGTTGCGCAGGTTGCGCACCAGGTCCGCCTGGGTGTCGTTGACCAGCCCGGCCGCAAGGTTGCTGAAATCGCCCAGCTTCGCCAGGGCCGCGGTCAGTTGCGGGCGCTCGCGAACCAAAACATCAAGGGCAGGCGGGATCCGATCCAACGCCCGGGTGAGCACGTCGCGTTGACCGGCGAAGGTACCGGCCAGTCGATTCAGCGACACCACGGTCGCGTTGATGCTGTCGCGCTGGGTGGCCAGTACGCCGACGAACTCGTTGAGGCGGGTCAGCAGACCACGAATCTCGCTTTCCCGGCCGTTGAGAGCGCCGTTGAGTTCGGCGACGATGTCGCCGAGTTGCCCTACTCCCCCGCCGTTGATCACCACCGAGAGCGCCGACAGGGTTTGCTCAGTCGACGGGTAGGTCGACGACTTGTTCAGACCCACCGTCGCTCCGGGTTGCAGGCGCCCCTGCGGGGCCTGACCCAGTGGCGGGTTCAGCGCCAAGTGCATGGATCCGAGCAGGCTGGTCTGGCCGACGGTGGCGAGCGCGTTGGCAGGTATCACCACGTCGGGCTTGACCGTGATCTCAACGTCGGCGTGCCAATCTCGCACGGCCATCGACGCCACGCTGCCGACGACCACATCGCCTACCAGCACCGGAGAATTCGGTTCCAGTGCACTCACATTCGCCAACTCGACCCGGTACTTCGACGACCCCAGTTCGTTCCCGACGGTACCGGGCAGCGGCAGAGAATTCAGGCCACCGAACGAGCATCCGGTCACGCTGACCGACGCACATGCGGCCGTGACCGCCAGGCGGCGCACCCGAGACATCATGACGGCGGCATCCCTTCGGCGGCTTGCGGCGTCGGCGCCTCCGCCGGCAGCAACAGATCCTGCAGCGTCGACGGCGCCTGACCGGCCTGACCACTGGGAACACCGGGTCCCGGCGGGGCACCGAGTCCATTGGGCACCCCGGTCGGATTGGG
>CAMDFY010000090.1 GCA_945897705.1 Bifidobacterium breve
TGCCCGCGGAGTCGGCGATATCCCGCACGGTGGTGGCCCGCAGCCCTCGTTCCGCAAACATCGCGGCGGCGAGCTCGAGTAATTCGTCTCGACGCGTTGCGGGCTGCGGGGTGGGGCGTGTCGCGGGCGGCGGGGTGGGGCGTGTCATGGATGCTGGCTCGACACTGAGATCACTTCGCCGGTCAGGTAGCTGGAATAGTCACTGGCGAGGAATGCGATCGTGGCGGCGATCTCCCACGGTTCGGCCGCTCGACCGAAAGCTTCCCCTTCAGAGAGCCGGTCGAGTAGCTCCGTCGAACTCGTCTTCTCCAGGAACCGGTGCCGCGCGATGCTGGGCGAGACCGCGTTGATGCGCACCCCATACTCGGCGGCTTCGATTGCACTGCAACGGGTCAGCGCCATCACTCCGGCCTTGGCCGCGGCGTAATGGGACTGTGAATGTTGCGCCCGCCAGCCCAGAACACTCGCGTTGTTGACAATCACTCCCCCGTGATCGGCGTCCCGGAAGTAGCCCAGCGCCGCACGCGTCGCTCGCATCACCGAGGTGAGCGTGACGTTCAGGACACGATCCCACTCCTCGTCAGCCATATCGACAACCGGCGTCTGCCCACCCAAGCCGGCATTGTTGACCAGAACGTCGAGCTGGCCGAATCGGGCGGTGGTCGACGAGATGAGCGCATCCACCTGGGCGGTGGAGGTGACGTCACACACCACGCTTTCCACTCGGCCGAGGCTCAGCGCAGCCAATTCCTCTCGAGTCTCGGCGAGGCGGCGTTCGTGGTGATCCGAGATCATCACGTCGGCGCCCTCGGCGAGTGCGCGTCGTGCGGTCGCCGAACCGATGCCGGTGCCCGCCGCAGCGGTCACCACCACCACCTTGCCGGTGAGCAGACCGTGGCCTTCGATCTCCGCGGGCGCGGCCGCCAGTGACGTCACTAGCCTCGTGCCTCCCGGGGAAGGCCGAGCACCCGTTCGGCGATGACGTTGCGTTGAATTTCGTTGGATCCGCCGTAGATGGTGTCGGCTCGGGAGAACAGGAATAACCGCTGCCATTCGTCGAACTCGTTGTCCTGCAGCACCAGACCAGTTCGGCCTTTGATGTCGAATGCCAGTTCGCCGAGATCCCGGTGCCAGGTGGCCCACAGCAGCTTGGAGACGTTGTCGCCGCCGGGTTGTTCGTCGTCCATTGTCGCCAGCGCGAACGAACGCATGGTCTGCAGCCCGGCCCAGGCCCGGGTGATTCGCTCGCGGATCAGTGGATCGTCGATCGCGCCGGTGTCCTTGGCCAGGTCAACCATGCCGGAAAGTTCACGGCTGTAACGAATCTGCTGACCCAGGGTCGAGACGCCGCGTTCGTACATCAGGGTGCCCATCGCCACCCGCCAACCATCCCCCGGAGCGCCCACCACGAGATCCGCGTCGGTGCGGGCATCGGTGAAGAACACCTCGTTGAATTCCGAGTCACCAGTGAGTTGCACGATAGGCCGGATCTCGATACCCGGTTGGTCAAGCGGTACCAACAGATACGACAAACCCGCGTGACGCTTGGAGCCTTTTTCCGAACGGGCCAGCACGAAGCACCACTGCGACCAGTGCGCCAGCGACGTCCACACCTTCTGGCCGTTGATGATCCAGTGCTGTCCATCGAGGACGGCGGACGTGGCGACGTTCGCCAGGTCGCTGCCGGCACCGGGTTCGGAGTAACCCTGTGACCACAGTTCGGTGACGTCGCGAATCGCGGGCAGGAAGCGCTGCTGCTGGGCCGGTGTTCCGTAGTCGATCAGGGTCGGCCCCACCAGTTCCTCGCCGAGGTGGTTGACCTTGTCTGGTGCGTCGGCTTTGGCGTACTCCTCGTAGAAGGCGACCCGGTGAGCGACCGACAGCCCCCGACCGCCGTGCTCCACCGGCCACCCCAGACAGGTCAACCCGGCGGCGGCGAGGCGCCGATTCCAGGCCAGCCGTTCCTCGAAGGCCTCGTGCTCGCGGCCCGGACCACCCAGGCCCCGCAAGGCGGCGTACTCGCCGACCAGGTTGTCGCCCAACCATGCCCGGACCTCCGCCCGGAACTCCTCGACCGTGATCACCCCTATAGGCTAACCTACCAAGCACTTGCTTGTCTGGACCCGTGAGGAGCAGCGATGACCGCGGATACCGGGCAACCGCTCCCTGGGCAGAGAACCGGGCCACTACTGACCACGCCGGCGGTTCTCGACCGGATGGCGCGGGACTTCGCCGCGCACGACGCGATCATCACCGGCGATCGCACGCTCACCTTCGCCGAACTGCGCGCCGAAGTCCGCCGAGTGGCTGCGGTGATTGCCGGACTCGGGATCGCCCCTGGCGATCGGGTCGCGATCTGGAGTCCCAATACCTGGCACTGGGTCGTCGCGTGTCTGGCGATCCACTACGCCGGCGCGGTGCTGGTTCCGCTGAACACCCGTTACACCGCCGATGAAGCCGCCGACATCCTGGCCCGCACCGAGGCCCCTCTGCTGATCGGGATGGGCCGGTTCCTCGACCATGACCGGCTGGCCGATCTCGATCGCAACGTGCTGCCCATGCTGCGACATATCGTCCGGGTGCCTCTCGATGCCGATGACGGCACCTGGGACGAATTCATGGCCGGCCCACAGGCCCCGGCGTCGGAGGTCGATGCTCGTGCAGCTGCGGTGCGACCGGACGATGTCTCCGACATTCTGTTCACTTCCGGCACCACCGGGCGCAGTAAGGGCGTGTTGTGTTCGCATCGTCAGTCGCTCTCGGCTCCGGCATCGTGGGCGCAGTGCGGACAGGTGACGAGTGCCGACCGCTATCTGTGCATCAACCCGTTCTTTCATAACTTCGGTTACAAGGCCGGAATTCTCGCCTGCCTGCAGACCGGCGCAACCCTGATCCCGCTGCTGACCTTCGACCCGGAGCAGACGATGCGGACGGTGCAGGATCAGAAGATCACCGTGCTACCCGGGCCGCCCACGATTTACCAGAGCCTGCTTGATCACCCGGCCCGCAAGGACTTTGACCTCAGCTCGCTGCGCTTCGCTGTTACCGGCGCAGCCACCGTTCCGGTGGTCCTCATCGAACGGATGCAGAGCGAACTCGATTTCCAGATCGTGCTCACCGCCTACGGCCTGACCGAGGCGACCGGCTTCGGCACCATGTGTCGCGCCGACGACGACCCGGTCACGGTGGCCACCACGTGTGGGCGAACCATCGCCGATTTCGAACTGCGAATCGACACCCCTGACACCGACACCGGGGCAGGCGAGGTGCTACTGCGCGGACCCAACGTGATGCTCGGGTACCTCGACGATCCGAAAGCCACCGCGGAGGCCATCGACGCAGACGGGTGGCTGCACACCGGCGATGTCGGAACCGTCGACGAGGCCGGCAATCTCCGGATCACCGATCGGCTCAAGGACATGTACATCTGCGGCGGCTTTAATGTCTATCCCGCCGAAGTTGAGCAATCGCTGGCGCGATTAGACGGCGTGGCTGACGTCGCGGTCATCGGGGTTCCCGACGAGCGCCTCGGTGAGGTCGGCCGGGCCTTCATCGTCCGCCGCGGAAACACTGACCTGGATGAGGGCATGGTGATCGCCTACACCCGTGAACATCTCGCAAATTTCAAGACACCCCGCTCGGTGGTCTTCACTGATGCTCTACCGCGCAACGCCGGTGGGAAAGTCCTGAAAACCCTGCTTCGAGAGACGAATTGATGGATCTACACTACGACGCCGAGACCAGCGCCTTCCGCGATGAAGTGCGGACATTCCTGGCCGAACACCAGGACTCGTTCCCCACTGAGTCCTACGACACCGCTGAAGGTTTCGAGCAGCACCGGCATTGGGACCGGGTGCTGTTCGACGCCGGACTGTCAGTGATCACCTGGCCCGAGAAATACGGCGGACGAGACGCCACCCTGCTGCAGTGGGTGGTCTTCGAGGAGGAGTACTTCCGTGCCGGCGCACCCGGCCGCGCCAGCGCCAACGGAACCTCGATGCTCGCCCCGACGCTGTTCTCCCACGGTACCGAGGAGCAACTGGATCGCATCCTGCCGAAAATGGCGAGCGGCGAACAGATTTGGGCTCAGGCGTGGTCGGAACCTGAGTCGGGTAGCGACCTCGCGTCATTGCGGTCAACGGCAACCAAGACCGATGGCGGGTGGCTGCTCAACGGCCAGAAGATCTGGAGTAGCAGAGCACCGTTCGGGGAACGCGGATTCGGCCTATTCCGATCCGACCCCGAATCGCAACGTCACCAGGGCCTCACCTACCTGATGTTCGATCTGAAGGCCGACGGCGTGACGGTGCGCGCGATTGAGCAACTCGGCGGCGAGACCGGTTTCGGAGAGATCTTCCTCGATAACGCGTTCGTTGCCGACAACGACGTGATCGGGGCCCCCCACGACGGGTGGCGGGCAGCCATGAGCACGGCCAGCAACGAACGCGGCATGTCGCTTCGCAGCCCAGCACGGTTCGTCGCGCCCGCGCAGCGATTAGTCGAAGCGTGGAAGTCCAACCCGGATCCGGCGTTTGCCGACCAGGTGGCCGACGCCTGGATCAAGGCACAGGCCTACCGCCTGCACACCTTCGCAACCGTGACGCGTCTGGCCGACGGCGGCGAGTTGGGGGCGGAGTCGTCGGTCACCAAGGTGTTCTGGTCAGAACTTGACGTCGCCATTCATCAGACCGCATGCGAATTGCGCGGAGCCGATGGTGAACTCGTCGATGCGTGGACCAATGGTCTGCTGTTCGCGTTGGGCGGCCCGATCTACGCGGGCACCAACGAGATTCAGCGCAACATCATCGCCGAGCGTCTACTCGGGTTGCCCAGGGAGAGCGCCGGGGTGAAACGATGAGGTTCGCACTCGCCACCGAGCAGCACGACTTCGCTGCCAGTATCGACGCGGCGATGGCCGCGGCAGATGTGCCGGGCGCGGTTCGGGCCTGGGCCGCGGGCGACACCACACCGGGACGCAAAGTCTGGCAGCGATTGGCCGAGTTGGGCGTGACCGCACTGGCCGTGCCGGAGGAATTCGACGGCCTCGGAGCCCAGCCGATCGATCTGGTGGTGGCGTGCGAACGGCTGGGACGCTGGTGCGTGCCGGGACCGGTTGCCGAATCGATCGCCGTGGCACCGGTTCTCCTGGCGGGAGACGACCGGTCCGCCCGGATCGCCGCCGGTGACCTCATCGCCACCGTCGCGATGCCGCCGGCGGTGCCACGGGCCGTCGACGCCGATTTCGCCGGCTTGGTGCTGCTGGCCGACGCCGGTGCGGTGAGCGACGCACTCGCCGGCGCACAGTGCCGGTCCGTGGATCCGAGCCGGCGCTTGTACGAGACTTCCGCTGCCGGACCGCCGCGTGCTGCCGACGTGGCGCAAGCGTACGAATTCGGCGTACTGGCCACCGCCGCGCAATTGATCGGTGCCGGCCAGGCCATGCTGGACGCGTCGGTGGAGTACGCCAAACAACGCACGCAGTTCGGCCGGGTGATCGGTGGCTACCAGGCGATCAAGCACAAATTGGCTGACGTGCACATCGCCGTTGATTTGGCGAGACCGCTGCTGTACGGGGCCGCGTTGTCGTTGGCCGAGGGCTCCGTCGACACCGCACGTGACGTCAGCGCGGCAAAGGCGGCGGCATCGGACGCCGCCCTGCTCGCGGCCCGGACCGCGTTGCAGACCCATGGCGCGATCGGCTACACCGCTGAACACGACCTCTCGCAGTGGCTCCTGCGGGTACAGGCTCTACGCTGCGCGTGGGGTGATCCGGCGAGTCACCGCCGCCGAGTTCTGGAGAACCTGTGACCACGACCGAAGAACGTCAACTGCTTCGCCAGACCGTCGCCGCACTGGTCGGCAAGCAGGCCTCCCCCGAGGCCGTTCGGCGCGCCATGGAGTCCCCACGCGGATACGACGAGGCGCTGTGGTCGATCCTCTGCGAACAGGTCGGTGCGGCGGCGTTGGTGGTGCCTGAGGAACTCGGCGGCGCCGGTGGCGAGTTGGCCGACGCGGCAGCGGTTCTGGAGGAACTCGGTCGCGGCCTGGTACCCACCCCGCTACTCGGCACGACGTTAGCGGAACTGGCGTTGCTGGCCTGCGATGATCCCGACGGTGGCGCCCTGGAGCAACTCGCCGCCGGTTCGTCGATCGGCGCGCTGGTCTTCGATCGCGACTATGTGATCAACGGCGAGATCGCCGACGTGGTGATCGCCGTTGATCAGGCGCGCATCCTGCGCTGGAGCGAGGTGACCGCCGAACCGGCGCATACCCTGGATCCGACGAGGCGACTCGCCCGCGTCGTGCCGGGATCATCTGCGGTGATCGGCACCGACCCCGGACTGGAAGACATCGCGGTGATCCTGCTGGCCGCAGAGCAGATCGGGGCTGCGGCCCGCTGCCTGGAACTCACGGTCGACTACACCAAACAACGCATACAGTTCGGCCGGCCGATCGGAAGCTTCCAGGCCCTCAAGCATCGGATGGCCGACATGTATGTCGCCGTACAGTCGGCACGTGCTGTCGTCGGCGAGGCGATCGACCAGCCCACCCCGGTCACGGCCGCACTGGCCCGACTTGCTGCCAGCGAAGCATTTTGCGCCGTCGCGGGCGAGGCGATTCAGTTACACGGTGGTATCGCAATCACCTGGGAACACGACATTCAGCTGTACTTCAAACGGGCCCACAGCAGTGCCCAGTTGTTCGGGCCGCCCCGCGATCAGTTGCGTCGGCTCGAGTCGGAGGTCTTTTAGACGATGTGGTTGTCGGGGCGATGAGGTCGTCGGGGCGATGACGCCTCACATTGCCCGCCGGGCCGGCATCCCGCCGTTTCACGTGATGGATGTGTGGCTGGCGGCCGCCGAGCGCCAGCGCAGCCACGGCGATCTGGTGAACCTGGCGGCGGGCCAGCCGAGTGCCGGCGCACCCGCGCCGGTGCTGGCCGCAGCGGCAGCGGCGCTGCAATCGAATCAGCTCGGGTACACCGTGGCACTGGGTATCGAGGAACTGCGCACCGCGATCGCCGGCTCCTACGCGACGAACTACGGCCTCGACGTGACCGCCGACGACGTGGTGATCACCACCGGATCCTCCGGGGGTTTCCTGCTCGCTTTCCTGGCCTGCTTCGACGCCGGGGACCGGGTGGCGATCGCGAGCCCGGGCTATCCCTGCTATCGCAACATCCTTTCGGCCCTGGGCTGCGAGGTCGTCGAGATCGAGTGCGGACCGCAAACACGGTTCCAACCGACGGTCGATATGCTCGCCGCCCTCGATCCGCCGGTCCGTGGAGTCATCGTCGCCAGCCCTGCGAATCCGACCGGAACCGTGCTCCCGCCGGCCGAATTGGCCGCGATCGCGCGCTGGTGCGACGCCGAGGGCGTTCAACTCGTTAGCGACGAGGTGTACCACGGCCTGGTCTATCCAGGGTCGCCGGCGACCTCCTGCGCGTGGGAGAGTTCCCGCAACGCCGTCGTCGTGAACAGCTTCTCGAAGTATTTCGCCATGACCGGTTGGCGACTCGGCTGGCTCCTGGTGCCGACGGAGTTGCGCCGGACGGTGGACTGCCTGACCGGGAACCTCACCATCTGCCCGCCGGTGCTACCGCAACGCGCCGCCGTGGCGGCCTTCACGGCGGAGGCCATCACCGAGGTGCAGGGGCATCTGCGCCAGTACGCGGTGAACCGCGACACGCTACTGGCCGGTCTCCGCCGCGTGGGCATCACCCGACTCGCTCCCCCCGATGGCGCGTTCTACGTCTACGCGGACGTATCGGATTTCACCTCCGACTCGTTGCGATTCTGCGAACAGCTGCTGGCCGATACCGGTCTGGCGATCGCTCCCGGCGTGGACTTCGACACCGCGCGCGGAGGATCCTTCGTGCGACTGTCCTTCGCCGGACCCGCAGCCGACATCGCCGAGGCGGTGCGCCGGTTGGAGCAATGGCTTCCCCGCCAGGGGGCGGAGACTTGATTACCGGCGCCAAGCCTGGTGCAGTCGACCCATGCCCTTCCTCGACCACGAACGCGGCCCCGTCTATTACCGACACTGGGCCACGCCTCAACCGCGGGCCGCGGTGGTATTCCTGCACGGTTTTGGCGAGCACACCGGCCTGTATCACCGGTATGGATTCACGCTCAACGCCGCCGGGATCGACCTCTGGGCAGTCGATCAGTTCGGCCACGGGCTCTCCCCCGGCGAGCGCGGCATGCTCGGCACCCTCGAGGACAGCTCCGAACTCGCCAGCAGGCTGACGGAGCTCATCGAGCAACACCATCCCGGGCTACCGCTGGTAGCACAAGGTCATTCCTACGGTGCGGTCGTCACACTGTTCGAGCTACTGGCACAACCCGGCAGATACCGGGCCGGGGTCATCTCCGGGGCACCGCTGGTCCCGGTCGCCGAGTTCGTCGACCTCAACACGGTGATCAATCTCGATGTGCGTGGTCTGTCGAACGACTCGTTCTATCTGGATTGCATACAAAACGACCCGCTGTCGTTCACCAACACCGACGGCAGGGCGCTGACCCGGGAGCTTGACCGCGCCTGGCACCGCTTCGGCACTGAGTTGCCGACGCTGGTGGTTCCAACCCTGGCCGTACACGGCGAGAATGACCCCATCGCCGCCGTCGGGGCGGTTCGGGCGTATGCCGAGCAGATCCCTGCCCTGCGGATCGCGGAGTTCGACGGCACCCTCCACGATGTCCTCAACGACACCACCCACCGGCAGGTGGCCGAGGTGATCACGACGTTCATCGGCGAGCAGACGTAGCTACAGCCAGGTGTCAGGCGAGGTGGCGGTGAGAAACGACTCAAGATCGTCGCGCCACTGGGCAGGGGTGTTCTTGTCCGGTTCGATCCCGGTGTACTCACCCCGATAGAACAGCAGCGGCCTCGGCTTGACCGTCGGCACCTCTGACAGCGACTGCACCGCGCCGAAGACCACGAAGTGGTCGCCGCCGTCGTGCACGGAATGGACAGTGCAGTCGATGTGGGCCAGGGACCCCTCCAGGATCGGCGAGCCCAGGTCCGATCGTCGCCAGTCGACGCCGGCGAACTTGTCGGGTTCCTTTGATCCGAACCGGGCGCACACCTCAAGCTGGGTTTCGGCGAGCACATTGACGCAAAACGCTCCGCTGGCCTCAATGGCCTGCCACGACCGCGAGAGTTTTGTTGGGCAGAACAGCACCAGCGGTGGATCCAGTGACAGCGCGGCGAAGGACTGGCAGGCGAACCCGAGCGGGGCGCCGTCATGCATCGTCGTGATGATGGTGATCCCGGTGCAGAACTGACCGAGTACGTGGCGGAACGCCCGGGGGTCGATCGGTTCAGCCGTCATGGCGGCCGCTACTTGGCGTGCGAACCGATAGTGAAGTCATGCCCCCACAAGCTCACCGCGGTGCTCTCCCGAGCGACCCAGTCGTCGTCGTCGACT
>CAMDFY010000091.1 GCA_945897705.1 Bifidobacterium breve
TGTTCTTCATCAGCGCCATCGGCACCGGCCTGGCCGGCAGCGTGGAGATGATCGTGCTGTTCCGCATCGTCGGCGGTATCGGCGTCGGCGTCGCCTCGGTGATCGCACCGACCTATATCGCCGAGACCTCGCCGGCGCGGATCCGCGGCCGGCTCGGATCGCTGCAGCAACTGGCCATTGTGACGGGGATCTTCGTCTCCCTCGCCATCGACTACCTGCTCGCCCACCTGGCAGGCGGTGCGAGCAAGGACCTGTGGCTGGGCCTTGAGGCCTGGCGGTGGATGTTCCTCATCATGGCGGTACCGGCGGTGATCTACGGGGTGCTCGCCTTCACCATTCCCGAATCGCCGCGCTATCTCGTGGCCCGGCATCGCATACCGGAAGCACGGAAGGTGCTGACCATGCTGCTCGGGGAGAAAAACCTCGACATCACGATCGACCGTATCCAGGGCACACTCCAGGGCGAAACCAAACCTTCGTGGCGAGATCTGCGTAAGCCCGGTGGCGGGGTGTACGGCATCGTCTGGGTGGGTTTGGGTCTCTCGATCTTCCAGCAGTTCGTCGGAATCAACGTGATCTTCTACTACTCCAATGTGCTGTGGGAGGCGGTCGGCTTCGACGAGAGCCAATCCTTCGTCATTACGGTGATCACCTCTATCGTCAATATCGCCACCACATTGATCGCGATTTCGCTGATCGACAAGATCGGCCGCAAGCCGTTGCTCCTGATCGGATCAGCCGGCATGGCGGTGACGTTGGCGACCATGGCGTTCATCTTCGGTACCGCGCCACAGGTGGACGGCGTCCCACAACTCAGCGGGGCGCAGGGACCCATCGCCCTGGTAGCAGCGAACCTGTTCGTCGTGGCCTTCGGTATGTCCTGGGGGCCGGTGGTGTGGGTGCTGCTCGGCGAGATGTTCCCGAACCGGATCCGCGCCGCCGCGCTGGGATTGGCCGCGGCCGGCCAGTGGGCGGCCAACTGGCTGATCACCGTCAGCTTCCCCGAACTGCGCAATCACCTGGGCGTGGCCTACGGCTTCTACGCGTTGTGCGCCATCCTCTCGTTCCTCTTCGTATGGACGTGGGTGCGCGAGACCAAGGGCGTGTCCCTGGAGGACATGCAGGGCGAGTTAGCGGCGAAGTAGGCGGTCAGGGCCTGCTCGCCGCACTTGTCCGGACGCGGCCGCCGGAAACCTCCGTGACGTCACCCGTGCCGACATGGAACAATCCGGCCGGTGAAGACCTTTGAGGAATTGTTCGCCGAACTGGGCGAACGCGCCCGCACCCGGCCGGAGGGCAGCGCCACCGTGGCCGCACTCGACGCCGGCGTGCATACGGTGGGTAAAAAGATCCTCGAAGAGGCCGGCGAGGTCTGGCTGGCCGCCGAACACGAGTCGGACGAGGCCCTCGCAGGAGAGATCAGCCAACTGCTGTACTGGACCCAGGTGCTGATGATCGCCCGCGGACTGGGCCTCGACGCCGTCTACCGGAAGCTGTAGGACCCACCATGTCTGTAGGGCCCACCATGTTGCGCATTGCAGTTCCCAACAAGGGGGCGCTGTCGGAATCTGCCGCTGAGATCCTCTCCGAAGCCGGTTACCGCCGACGCAGCGATCCCAAGGACCTGACCGTCATTGACCGTGCCAACGGTGTGGAGTTTTTCTTCCTGCGCCCCAAAGACATCGCGATCTATGTGGGTTCCGGGGAACTCGACTTCGGGATCACCGGCCGCGATCTTGCCGCCGAATCCGGCGCCCCGGTACGTGAGCGGCTGGCACTGGGATTCGGATCGTCCAGTTTCCGCTACGCCGCCCCGGTCGGCCGGTCGTGGACCGTCGCCGATCTGGCGGGCAAACGCATCGCGACCGCGTACCCGAACCTGGTCCGAAAGGATCTGGTGGCCAGGGGAATTGAGGCGACCGTGATCCGACTCGACGGAGCGGTGGAGATCTCCGTACAGCTCGGAGTGGCCGATGCGATTGCCGACGTCGTCGGGTCCGGGCGCACCTTGAGCCTGCATGACCTGGCGGCCTTCGGTGAGTCACTGTGTGATTCCGAGGCGGTACTGATCGAGCGCGACGGCGGCGGCGATGACCCGCACCGTCGGGCACGCGATCAATTGGCGGCGCGGGTACAGGGCGTCGTGTTCGGTCAGCAGTATCTGATGCTGGACTACGACTGCCCGCGGGCCGTTCTCGAGTCCGCCACCGCGATCACGCCGGGCCTGGAGTCTCCGACGATCGCGCCGTTGGCCGATCCGGACTGGGTAGCGGTTCGGGCACTGGTGCCGCGCCGCGACGTCAACTCCATCATGGATCAGATCGCCGCGATCGGCGCCAAGGCGATCCTGGCTTCCGACGTGCGGTTCTGCCGCTTTTAGGCCCGATCGCCGTCGTGCTAGCGTCCCGGTCATGACGCACGCGCTTGTCTTGCTGCTGGCCCTGTTGATCGGCGTGGTCGCTGGTCTGCGAGCCTTCACCGCTCCCGCGGTTGTCGCCTGGGCCGCGATGCTGCACTGGATCAATCTGGACGGCACCTGGGCGGCGTGGATGGGCCACTGGGGGACCGTGGCGGTCCTGACGGTACTGGCGGTGGCCGAACTTGTCAGCGACAAGATGCCGACGTTGCCCAGTCGCAAGTCCGCCCCGCAGTTCCTGGTGCGGATCGCCACCGGTGCCTTCGCGGGTGCGGTGTTGGGAACGGCGTGGGGGTATCGCTGGGGCAGTCTCGGCGCCGGAATGATCGGCGCTGTCCTGGGCACCATCGGCGGCTACGCGGCGCGGACGGGCCTCGTCGCGGCCAACGGTGGCCGTGACCGCCCGGTCGCGTTGGGTGAGGACGTCGTCGCCGTGATCGCGGGCGTCGCGGTCGCGTACGCCACCAGCGTCCTCTGATTGCAGTTCCTCGCGAAACCTCAGTGCGCGTGGATGATGACACCACGGATGTTGCGGCCGGCGAGCATATCGTCGTAGGCCTCGTTGATCTCCTCGAGTTTGTACTCGGTGGTGACGGTCTCGTCGAGCAGAAGCTTGCCTTCCCGATACAGGCTGAGCAGTCGGGGAATGTCGGCTCGCGGATTGGCCTCGCCGTACAGGCTGCCGAGTAGCCGCTTCTGGAACAGCGTGATCATGGCTGTCGGCAACGTCGGCGTCACGTCGCTGATCGGGGCCAGTGCGGTCAAGACCACCGCGCCGCCCTTGCGGATGATCCCGAACGCGTCGTTGATCATCGAACCTTCAACGACGCCGACGGTCAGGATCGCCGAGTCGGCCATGACGCCGCGGGTAAGTTGACCAACCAATTCCATCGCCTCCGCGATCGACATCGCGAAGTGAGTGGCGCCGAAGAGAAAAGCCTTGTCCCGCTTGGATTCCACGATATCGATGACAATGATCTTCTCGGCGCCGGCCAGTCGCGCGCCCTGGATCGCGCCGCTGCCGATCCCGCCGCAGCCGATCACCACCACCGTGTCGCCCGGGCTCACGTCGGCGGTGTTGACCGCCGATCCCCAGCCCGTGGTGACACCGCAACCCAGCAGGCAGGCCCGGGAGAGCGGAATGTCGTCGTCGATCTTGATCATCGACGCCTCCGGCACGGTGCCGTAGGGGGCGAAGGTGCCCAGACCGATGGCGGCGTAGACATCCTGCCCGCGGGCATGGCGACGGAAGGTGCCATCGGGTTGCAGTCCGATCAGGCTGTTGGCGCCCATATCGCACAGGTTCGAGTGCCCGGTCGCACACCAGCGACAGCGGCCGCACGCCGGTAGGAAGGCCGCCACCACATGATCGCCGACTTTCAGTTCCCGCACTCCGGCGCCGACCTCGACCACGACACCGGCGCCTTCGTGACCGCCGATGATGGGAACCGGGGCGGGAAGATCTCCGGTCCGGATGTGGTGGTCGGAATGGCACAGGCCGGTGGCCTCGAAGGACACCAGGACCTCGCCGTCGCGCGGCGGATCGAGGTCGACGTCCTCGACGCACCACATCTGTTCGTAGTCCCACAGGACTGCGGCATTCATCTTCATCAGGTTCCACCGACCGGTAGGCATGGGCGAGTGCCGTGAGCATAGGACCCCCGGGCACGTCACCGCGCGAGGACACCCACCCCCGTTGTGGCAGGCTGAAGCGCTGTGACCGACACCCCGGACACCCCGCGCAGGACTGGGCCGTTCGCCGTCGGCGACCGAGTCCAGTTGACTGACCCCAAGGGCCGGCACTACACGATGATCCTCAATCCCGGGGCCGAGTTCCACACTCACCGGGGCGCACTCGCCCACGACGAGGTGATCGGCCTGCCCGAGGGCAGCGTGGTGAAGTCCACCAATGGTGACGCGTTCCTGGTGCTGCGCCCACTGCTGGTCGACTACGTGATGTCGATGCCGCGCGGTGCTGCGGTGATCTATCCCAAAGACGCCGCCCAGATCGTTCATGAGGGCGATATCTTCCCGGGTGCGCGGGTGCTGGAGGCCGGTGCCGGATCCGGTGCACTGACCTGTTCACTGCTGCGGGCCGTGGGTCCGGGCGGCGAGGTGATCTCCTACGAGGTCCGCGCCGACCATGCCGAGCATGCCGAGCGCAACGTGGCGACATTCTTCGGGCGGAACCCTGACAACTGGCGGCTGATCATCTCTGACGTGGTCGACGCCGACCTCGCTGATGCGTCGGTCGACCGCGCCGTCCTCGACATGCTCGCCCCGTGGGACGTCCTGGATGCCGTCGCGCGGATGTTGGTGCCCGGTGGCGTACTGATCATCTATGTCGCGACGGTCACTCAGTTGTCTAAGACGGTCGAGGCGTTGCGCGAACGGCAGTGCTGGACCGAGCCACGATCGTGGGAGACGCTGCAGCGCGGCTGGAACGTCGTCGGTCTGGCAGTCCGCCCGGAGCACACCATGCGCGGGCACACCGCGTTTTTGATCTCCGCGCGCCGGTTGGCACCCGGGACCGTGACGCCGACACCGCTGCGCCGCAAAAAGGGGCGGGGCGCGGCGGACCCGGCATAAGGCTCGCTCAGATCTAAAACATGCTCAGAATCAAACCGGCTGAAGCACGCGAGAGTTTCCAGTTGCCCTGATTGACGAAGGTGATGTTCTGCGTGATCGCCGGCGTGGCGGGGCCGGTGGCGGTGACGGTCGCGCTCGCGGCGCCAGCGGCTACTGCGGCAATGTTCACCACCGAGAAATTCAGCGGCAGCTGGCCCTTGGCGACCGCGTTCTTCATCAGGCCGTCGGCGGCGCGGGCCTCGACCCTGCCGATTCCGCCTTCGACCAGGTAGCTCTTCGCGGCGAACGGCACGTTGGGGTCGGCCAGCCCGTAGAGCACGCCGTAAAGCTGTTCGGCCGTCGGCAGCGCAGCGGCCGGATCCTGCGGCAGCGGGACTCCGAAAACGACCGGCTGCACGGCCGGTGCGGCAGGTGCCAGCGCGGTCAGGCCCCCGGCAGCGCCCGCGATGATCGAGGCGGCTGCCACGCATGTGGCCAGGGTTTTCTGGGTCACGACTGTCCTTCCGATCGGACCGACTCAGTGTTCAGGTTAACAGTGACGTCAGGGTGTCGAAATGCCTGTAGCGCCCATGATGGTCTAATCGCCGGTAGCGTTGTGTCATCCGCCTCACCGCCTCCGGTGCGGGGAAGGAGCAGTCTGATGAGCGAGTCACATCGTCCTGATGCCTTCGAACACGGCGACGACGACGCTGCCGAGATCGAACACCTGCGCCGGGAGGCCGCGCTGTTGCGGGAACAGTTGCGCAGTTCCGGCACCTCCCGCGAGGTGCAGCAACTCGAAGCCCGACTGGATTCGCTGAACATCCGTAACGCCAAATTGATGGACACCCTCAAGGAAGCCCGCCAGCAACTACTGGCGCTGCGCGAGGAGGTCGACCGGCTGGGTCAGCCCCCGAGTGGCTATGGCGTGCTGTTGGAAGTCCAGGACGACGACACCGTCGATGTGTTCACCTCCGGCCGCAAGATGCGGTTGACCTGCTCGCCCAATCTTGCCGTCAGCGAGATGAAGAAGGGCCAGACGGTTCGGCTCAACGAGGCGCTGACGGTGGTCGAGGCGGGCACCTTCGAGGCGGTCGGGGAGATCAGTACGCTGCGCGAGGTTCTGGCCGACGGGCATCGTGCGCTGGTCATCGGCCACGCCGACGAAGAGCGGATCGTTTGGCTGGCCGAGCCACTGGTGGCGGCCGAGGACATGGCGCCCGAGGTGGCCGACGCCCTCGACGATGACCATAAGCCGCGCAAGCTGCGGCCCGGCGACTCGCTGCTGGTCGACACCAAGGCGGGCTACGCCTTCGAACGCATTCCCAAGGCCGAGGTCGAGGACCTGGTGCTCGAGGAGGTGCCCGATGTGGACTACGGCGATATCGGTGGACTGACCCGGCAGATTGAGCAGATCCGCGATGCCGTCGAATTGCCGTTCCTGCACAAGGACCTTTACCGGGAGTACTCGCTGCGCCCACCCAAGGGTGTGCTGCTGTACGGTCCGCCCGGCTGCGGCAAGACGTTGATCGCCAAGGCGGTCGCCAACTCACTGGCCAAGAAGATGGCGGAGGTACGCGGGGAGGACGCCCGCGAAGCCAAGTCCTACTTCCTGAATATCAAGGGCCCGGAACTGCTGAATAAGTTCGTGGGCGAGACCGAGCGTCATATCCGGCTGATCTTCCAGCGAGCAAGAGAAAAAGCCTCCGAGGGCACTCCGGTGATCGTCTTCTTCGATGAGATGGACTCGATCTTCCGCACCCGCGGCACCGGCGTCAGCTCCGACGTCGAGACCACGGTCGTGCCGCAGTTACTGAGCGAGATCGACGGCGTCGAGGGTTTGGAGAACGTCATCGTGATCGGCGCCTCCAACCGCGAGGACATGATCGACCCGGCGATCCTGCGGCCGGGCCGTCTCGACGTGAAGATCAAGATCGAACGGCCGGACGCCGAGTCCGCCCAAGACATCTTCAGCAAGTACCTGACGGTGAATCTGCCGGTGAACGCCGACGACCTGGCGGAGTTCGACGGTGACCGGGCGCTGTGCATCAAGGCGATGATCGAGAAGGTCGTTGATCGGATGTATGCCGAGATCGATGACAATCGCTTCCTTGAGGTCACCTACGCCAACGGCGATAAAGAGGTGATGTATTTCAAGGACTTCAACTCCGGTGCGATGATCCAGAACGTCGTCGACCGGGCCAAGAAGTATGCGATCAAGTCGGTGCTCGATTCCGGTCAGCACGGCCTGCGAATCCAGCACCTACTGGACTCAATCGTCGATGAATTCTCAGAGAACGAGGATTTGCCCAACACCACGAACCCCGATGACTGGGCGCGCATCTCGGGTAAGAAAGGTGAGCGGATCGTCTACATCCGCACCCTGGTCAGCGGCAAGACCTCCAGTACCAGCCGGGCCATCGACACCGAGTCGAATCTCGGCCAATACCTCTAAACGGACCAGTACCTCTAGACCGGCCGGTACCTGGCTACTGGAACTGCAGAGAGTAGCTGTTGGCCAGGTCATCCTGAGTGACGTGGGCGTCGCGGTGAGTGGTGTCGACGCGCAGCGGATCAGATAACGTTCGGGTCTGATAACTCCAGCCATCCGGAAGGGTTAGTCGGCTCGCCAATCCGGGCAGATCATTAAGAGACAGATTCTTGTCGACGGTCTGGCTCCAGGTCTGCATCACCCAGCGTTGACCGTCCGGGTCGACGAGTTCGAATACGGGCCGCCCGGCGTTGAAGATGAAAATCGCCCTGCGGTCAACCTTGTTGACGCTGTACGGCGCAGGGTTCATTGACGACAGCTGTACAACAGCCTGGCCGATCATGTCGATTCCGCCGAAACTCATGGTCTGCTGCGGAGCGGATGTGTCCTTCTCGATGCCGCTCATCAACCAGTAGCGGGGACCATTGAGCAACGCCGCGATAGCACCGTTGTCCTTCGCGATGGACTCGGCGTCGAGAGCGTTCCAGAGTTCGGCGGGGCAGTCGTTGAGCGGAAAGCTGTTGAAGACCGCAGCCTCCGGTCCCGACTCGCCCATCCGGACCAGTAGCACTTCGCCGTATCGGAGTCCGAACACGTCTCCGGATTGTTCCGTCACGCTGGGAGCTTAACGCCAGCGCGATTAATCCCGGGTCTAGGCTGACGGGCATGCAGCGGATCATCGGTACCGAGGTGGAATACGGCATATCCTCGCCGTCCGACCCGGGTGCCAACCCGATCCTCACCTCAACCCAGGCGGTGCTCGCCTACGCCGCGGCGGCCGGGATCCCGCGGGCCAAGCGCACCCGGTGGGATTACGAGGTGGAGTCGCCGCTGCGCGACGCGCGCGGATTTGATCTGAGCCGGGTATCCGGTCCGGTGCCGGTGGTCGACGCCGACGAGGTCGGCGCAGCCAACATGATCCTGACCAATGGCGCGAGGCTCTACGTCGATCACGCCCACCCGGAGTACTCCGCCCCCGAGGTCACCGATCCGATGGATGCGGTGATCTGGGACAAAGCCGGTGAGCGGGTGATGGAGGCCGCCGCCCGGCATGTCGCCAGCGTGCCCGGCGCGGCCAAACTGCAGTTGTACAAGAACAACGTCGACGGCAAGGGCGCCTCCTACGGCACCCACGAGAACTACCTGATGAGCCGTCAGACTCCCTTCTCGGCCATCATCGCCGGGCTGACGACGTTCATGGTGTGCCGGCAGGTCGTCACCGGGTCGGGCCGCGTCGGGATCGGTCCGGCCGGCGACGAGCCCGGGTTTCAGCTTTCCCAGCGGGCCGACTACATCGAGGTCGAGGTGGGTCTGGAGACCACGCTCAAGCGGGGAATCATCAACACCCGCGACGAACCGCATGCCGACGCCGACAAGTATCGCCGGTTGCACGTGATCATCGGTGATGCCAACCTCGCGGAAACCTCCACCTATCTCAAGGTGGGCACTACCTCGCTGGTGCTGGATCTGATCGAGGCCGGTGTCGATCTCAGTGACCTGACCCTGGCGCGGCCGGTGCACGCCGTCCACGTGGTCAGTCGCGACCCGTCGTTGCGTGCGACGGTGGCCCTCGCCGACGGCCGCGAACTCACCGCTCTGGCGTTGCAGCGCATCTATCTGGAGCGGGTGGCCGCGATGCTGGCCGGCCGTGATCCGGACCCGCGCGCGGCCCACGTCGTCGAGACCTGGGCAGAGGTTCTGGATTTGCTGGAACGAGATCCAATGGAATGTGCGGAGTTGCTGGACTGGCCCGCCAAGTTGCGGCTGCTCGAGGGTTTCCGGCAGCGGGAGAACCTGACCTGGTCGGCTCCGCGGCTGCAGCTGGTCGACTTGCAGTACTCCGATGTGCGGTTGGACAAGGGGCTGTACAACCGG